>JBKQJL010000111.1:0-37878 GCA_052147975.1 Myxococcaceae bacterium | reverse complement strand
CTGGGGACTTCGGCGAACGGCTCCTTGCATTGTTTAGCCACGCTTTCGTCGTAGTGGCGGCACTGTCGGCAGGCGTGCAAGTCGTGGCCACATTCCGGACAGGTGTCACCCCGGCCGATTTGGTTACCGACCACGTCCAAACGGCTGCCGCACCATGCGCACCCGGGCATCTTGGAGGCGCACTCTAGCGCCCGGAGACGTCGCTTGTGCACTGGCGCGCGGCCGCCGCACCGCGCTAGGGACAGGGCGCAATGGGAAAGCCCTACCGGCCGAAGGACCACTACTTCCAGAAGGCCAAGGCCCAAGGGCTGCGTGCCCGCAGCGCCTTCAAGCTGGAGGAGCTGGCCCGACGCTTTCACCTGCTCTCCAAGGGGGCCCGGGTGCTGGACCTCGGGGCGGCGCCGGGGGGCTTTCTGCAAGTCATCGCCCAGGCGGTGGGCCCGGGCGGCTTGGCCGTCGGCGTGGACTTGGTGCCGCTGCGCCCTTTCTCCGAGGCCTGGGTGCGGACGGCGGTGGTGGACGTCCTGGCCGCCGACGCCCTTGCCCAGTTGGACACGCTGGCGGCGGGCCCCTTCGACGCGGTGCTGTCGGACTTGGCGCCGAAGACGAGCGGCATTCGCAGCACCGACGAGGCCCGTAGCCTGCGGCTGGCCACCCGGGCGCTCGAGGTGGCCAAGGCGCGCGGCCGGGCGGGCTCGAGCTTCCTCGTCAAGCTCTTCATGGGTGGGGACTTCGAGGCCTTCCGCAGCGAGCTGCGAAGGGCCTACCAGGAGGTGAAGGTGCTGCGTCCGGAGGCCACCCGCGCCGCCAGCGTCGAGGTGTACCTGTTGGGCCGAGGCCTCAAGCCGCCGGTGGCCGAGGCCTCAGAGCGACAGCTGCAGTCGGGCGGCCCGAAGCTTCCCCACCTGGACTAGGTAGCGGCCCGGGCCGAGCTCGGCCTTCACGTCCGTGACGCGCGCACCGTCCAGGCGCACCGCGCCCTGGCCAATGAGGCGGCGGCCGTCGCTGGTGGAGGCCACCAGCCCGCTGTCGGCCAGCGCCCGGACGAGGGGCAGCTTGCCGCCGGCCGGCACCTTCAGCGCGTGCTCGGGGAGGCTGTCGACGTCGAGCTGTTTCTTGCTGAAGCGCGCGTCGAAGTCCGCGGCCGCCTGGGCTGCAGCCTTCGCCCCGTGGAAGCGCTCGACCATTTCCATGGCCAGCTGCACCTTCACCTCCTTGGGGTGCAGGCTTCCGGCGGCCACCTGGGCCCGGGCCCTGTGCACCTCGGCCAAGGGGCGTGCCGAGAGCAGCTCCAGGTAGCGCCACATGAGCTCGTCCGAAATGGACATCAGCTTTCCAAACATGCTCTCCGGTGGCTCCGAGATGCCGACGTAGTTGTCGAGGCTTTTCGACATTTTCTCGCCGACGATTTTTCCGCCGTCCCATTTGGCGTGCAGGCCTTCCAGGAGCGGGCCGGTGAGGATGACTTGGGGCTCGAGCCCCAGCTCGCGCATGAGGGTGCGGCCGACGAGGAGGTTGAAGAGCTGGTCGCTGCTGCCGAGCTCGACGTCGGCTTTCAGCGCCACCGAGTCGTAGCCCTGAAGCAGCGGGTAGAGCAGCTCGTGCAGGGCGATGCTTTGCCCTTCCCGGAAGCGCGTCTTGAAGTCCTCGCGCTCGAGCATGCGGGCCAGCGGCCAGCGCGCCGCCAGCCGCACCAGCCCCTCGGTGCCGAGGGCGTCCAGCCACTCCGAGTTGAAGCGCACCTGTGTCCGGCCCTCGTCCAGCACCTGGTACACCTGCGCCTTGTACGTCTCGGCGTTGGCCAGCACCTCGGCCCGACTGAGCGCGGGGCGAGTGAGGTTTTTCCCGGAGGGGTCGCCAATCAGCCCGGTGAAGTCGCCGATGAGGAACACCACCTGGTGGCCGAAGTCCTGAAAGCGCCTCATGCGGCTGAGCAGCAAGGTGTGGCCGAGGTGGAGGTCCGGGCGGCTCGGGTCGAAGCCGGCCTTCACCAGAAGGGGCTGCTCCTTCTCATAGGAGCGCCGCAGCTTGGCCTTCAGCTCCTCGGCGACGTGCAGCTCGACGGTGCCGCGGGTGACTTCGGCAAATTGCTCGTCGGGCGTGGCACGGCGCAGCGCAGAGGGCATCTCTGGGTTGGAGCACCTACCACAGTTTCTCAGGGCCCCGCGCCGAAGGCGGCCGCTTCGGTGAGCACCAGGTGCATCGAGACGTCGGCCGGGCCAACGGGCAGCTCGGCCAGCAGCTGCTCGGAGAAGGCCAGGCCCACCCGCGGAGTCCACTCGGGCGCTTGGGCCAGCGTCGCGTCGTAGTAGCCCGCGCCCTGTCCGAGACGGTGGCCCTGGGGGCTGAAGCCGAGGCCGGGGACGACGAAGAGCTCGATGGACGCAAGGGCCAAGGGCGGCTGACTCTGCGGGGGCTCCGCAATCCGCAGCCGGCCGGCCGGGACGAGCTGGGAGAGGGAGTCCACCCGGTAAAAGCGGAGGCATCGCCCGGCGTGGGGCACCACCGGAAAGGCCACCGTCTTGCCGGCGGCCAGGGCTGCGGCACAGACGGCGTCGGTGGGCACCTCGCCGGCGAGCGCGGCGTAGAGGGCCACCGTGCGCGCTTTCTCGAATTGGGGGGTGGCCAACAGCCGCGCTTGGACGCGGGCGCCGCGGGCTTGGACGTCCTCGGGCGAAAGGGCGCGCCGCCGGGCGAGCAGCACTGAGCGGAGGCGGGCCTTCTCCTCGGCGTCACTCATGGCGGTGGGCAGCAAGCGTCTGCTGCCGGTTGGAAAAAAAAGTCCCCCGCCGCTGGGCCGTGTGCGCAGCGTCCATTGAACCCTGTCAGAAAGGTGGGAACCAAGACGGAGGCCGTAGGTCTCCCGCCGTCCGGACAGCGGAGGGCGGGCGTGACGCATGGCATCCAAGGATGGCTCCCGGAATGGACATATCGGTTCGAATTTCTGCCGCGCATCACGCACCCCGCAGGGGACAGCCGAGCCGGGTGCTTCTCGTCGACCTCCTCGACGTGCTTTCGGTGAGAGCCCCGTAGGGGTGGAGGGAGTGGCCTTCCCCTCTGGAAGCAAAGAGTAAGAAGGGCCCCCGCACCGGGTCAAGCGAAGCAGCAGCGGGCCAAACACTTTGGGGCCTTCTGGCACGGCGGCGGGGTAGACTCCCCACCCGAAGGCTTGCCGGCCCCCCTCCCCAAGGGGTGCCGGCCAACCCCCCAGGGCTCCCCTCTGTCCCGTCCTGTGACTTCCTCTTTGCGCACCCTCTGCGCCTTCTGGCTCGTGCCGGCGGTGGTGCTTGCCTCCCCGCAGCTTCCCGAGCGCGCGCGCTGGGGTGGAGAGGGCGAGCTTCGCTGGGAGACGCCCGACGGGCTGCACGTCCTGGGCAAAGCCGGCACCCCCAACCCGTGCGGCTACGCGGCCGGCCGGACGGTGGTGGAGGCCATGTGGGAAGGCAACGTGCTGGTGGGCACGGTGCAATTGTGTACTGCCGGCGCGCTGTGCCCGAGCGGCGGCCTGCCATACTTCGCCATTTACAACGGCTCGGACGGCACGCTGGTGGCGGACCTCCTGTTGCCGGAGGGCTGCACCTCGGCCGCGCTCGACGGACGTCGCCTGGTGTTGGGCCCGCGGGCGAAGCTGCGCACCGACTTGCCCCACCACATTGCCTTGGGCATCCAGGCGCTCGAGGAGCGCCGCGGCAAGGCGGCGCGCCTGGAATTCGAGAAGGCGCTGGCGGCCAAGGAGGACCCGGGCCCGTGCTACCTCGGACTGGGAGAGGCCGCGGTGCTGCTGGGCGAGAATGACGCCGCCATTGAGGCCTACAAGAAGGCCTTCCACTACAAGCCGGAGGGCGTCGTCCTCTTCAACCTGGCCTGTGCCGAGGCGCGCAAGGGGGACCTCGAGGAGTCCTTCCAGGCGCTGGAGGATGCCATGAAGCATGGCTTCGACACGCCGGAGGACATGGCGCACGACCCGGACCTCCATGCGCTGCAGGCCCAGGACGCGGTGCGCTTCGCCGAACTGTTGCAGCGGGCGCGTGCCAACGCCGCCCGCAAGCCGGCGCGGGGCGCCGCGCGGGGCGCGCCATGAGTCCCTTCGCCCAGGCCGGCTGGCACCCGGGGCGGGTGTTTGGCCAGTACGAGGTGCTGGCCCCGCTTGGCCGCGGGGGGATGGCGGAGGTAGTGCGGGCCCGGACGCTGGGCGGCCCCTGGGCGGGCCAGCAGGTGGCGCTCAAGCGGCTTCTGCCCGAGCTGGCGCAGGTGCCCACCTACGTGCAGCGCTTCGCGCGCGAGGGGGAGCTGGCCACCACGCTGCATTCGCCCCACATTGTGCAGACGCTGGAGGTGGGCCTCTTCGAGGGCATTTGTTTCATCGTCATGGAGTGGGTGGACGGCCGCGACTTGGCCCAGGTGCTGCGCAAGTGCCGGGAGCGCCACATCCCGGTGCCGGTGGACTTCGCCGTCTACCTCACCCATGTGCTGCTCGAGGCGCTGGACTACGCGCACCACGCCCAGTCCCCGCGCGGGGAGCCCTTGGGCCTCATCCACTGCGACGTCTCGCCCTCCAACGTCTTCATCTCCCGCGGCGGCGAGGTGAAGCTGGGCGACTTCGGCATTGCCCGGGTGCGCACCTTCCGGGGCCGCGACGCCCAGCTGGCTGGCAAACCCTATTACCTCGCCCCCGAGGTGCTGCAGGGCGAGGTGCACCAGGGGGCGGACGTGTGGGCGGTGGCCGTCATGCTGTACGAGTTGCTCACCCTGCAGCGTCCCTTCCAAGGGCGCGACCCGGAGTCCGTCTTCGCGGCCATTGAGGCCGGGCGCTGGCGGCCCTTGTGCGAGGCCCGCCCCGAGGCCGGCGCCGCCCTCGACGCGGCCATGGCCCGGGCGCTGGACCCGGACGCAAGCCGGCGCTTTGCCACTGCGGCAGACTTCGCCCAGGCGCTGGCGCCCCTGTACGACGAGCGGGTGGGGACGCCTTTGGCCATTGCCGCACTGGTGCGGGGCCTCTTCGGCGCCACCGAGGAGCTGCCGGCCCTGTAAGCGGCCCCCCAGGGCAAACGAAGGGCTGCGCGGTCAGGCTGCCGCGGCGCCGAGCGCCAGGCGCGTCACGTGCCGGACGAGGGCGGCCACGGCCACGTCCACCTCTTCCGGCGTCGTCCGCGGGCCCAACGACACGCGGACACTGGAGCGGGCCTGCTTTGGGGACAGCCCCATGGCGGTGAGGACGTGGCTGGCCTGCAGCGTGCCCGAGGCACAAGCCGCTCCGGTGGAGACGCAAATGCCGTCCAAGTCGAGGGCAATGAGCAGCGTCTCGGCGTCGATGCCCTCGAAGCGCAGGTTGGTGGTGTTGGGGACTCTGGCCGCCGTCCCATTCACCCGGGCCCCGCTGGCGCGCTCCAGCACCGCGTGCTCGAGACGGTTGCGCAACGCTGCCATGCGCCCGGCCGCCTCGCCCACGTTGGCCTGGGCCACCTCCAGCGCCAGGGCCAGCGCCTCGGCCAAGGCCACCGAGGGGGTGCCTCCCCGTCGGCCCGCCTCCTGGTGGCCCGGGCTGAGGGCCTCCAGCTTCACCCCCCGGCGGACGACGAGGACGCCCGCGCCGGGCGGCCCGCCAAACTTGTGGGCGCTGAGCGAGAGGAGGTCCGCGTCCACCTGGCGCAGCGAGACGTCCACCTTGCCCACCGCCTGGACGGCGTCGGTGTGGAAGAGAATGCCCGCCGCTCGGCAGGCCCGGGCCACCTCGGCCACCGGCTGCAGGACGCCCGTCTCGTTGTTGGCCCACATCAACGAGCAGAGTGCGACGTCCGGCCCGAGCTGCTCGAGGACGGCTTCGGCCGGCACCTGCCCGTCCGGCCGGGGCGGCACCTCCGTCAGCTGGGCCCCGTGGGCCTGCAGCTGTCGGGCGGCGAAGAGGACCGCCGGGTGCTCCAGCTGGGACGTCACCACCCGGGTCCGTCCGGGCGAGGGGCGGCCGAGAAAGCTGCCCTTGAGGGCCAGCGCGTCGGCCTCCGTCCCGGAGGCGGTAAACACCACCTCGCGTGGCTCGCAGCCAAGCACGCGGGCCACCCGAGCGCGCGCGCCATCCCGCCGGGCGCGCGCGGCCCGTCCTGGCGCATGCACGCTGCTCGGGTTGGCCGGCCCCGGGACGCAGAAGGCATGGGCCAGGGCTTCGGCCACCTCGGGGGCAAGGGGCGTGCTGGCGTTGTGGTCGAGGTAAACCATGTTTTGGAGGGGTGGGACGGGAAGCGGCCACACCCGGGCCAAAGGGACTCTACCCCTTCTGGGCCCGCCTCAGCTGTCGCCGGCCAACAACGAGCGCGGCGTCTGGCCGGAGGCCCCGAAGGCCTTGAGGAAGTCGCGAAGCAGCTTGCGTTTCAGGCGGGCCACTGCGTCTCGGGACGCCGGCAGGGGAAGACGGGCCCCGGCCATGCTGCCGTGTCCGCCGGCGGAGCCGCCGCGGTTCTCGCACAGCTCGCGCATCAGCCGCCCGGCATTCATCCGCCGGTCGCGGACGCGAAGAGAGACGTAGAGGCTGCCCTGGTAGGTGCCGTAGGCCAAGGACCACTTCATCCCCTCGAGGGACATGAGGCGCTCGGCCACTTCAGCCACCATGTCCGGCGTGTAAATGTCCTTCAAGTCCGCCACCACCACGGTGTCGCCGTACAGCTTCGCGCGCTCGATGGCCAGGTGGTACAGCCGGAAGTATTCGGCCGGGAGGTCCGGGTGCTCAATCCGGCCCAGCAGGTGCTTGTCCACCCGAGGAAAGAGCCAGAGGTAGGCCTCCACGTCGCGGGGCGTCGTCTGTCGTCCGAGGTCGCGGCTGTCCGTCTTAATGCCGTAGAAGAGCGCGGTGGCCAGCTCCGCCGACGGCTCGAGCCGCGCGGCCCGGAGGTACTCCACCACCATGGTGGAGGTGGCCCCGAAGTCCCCGCCCACGTCGGCGAAGGGGGCCCGGAGGCTTTCGTCCCGCAGCGGGTGGTGGTCCACCACAATGTCCACCGGGTAGCGGGGCGGCACCGAGTGGTTGCCGGTGGGCGGCTGGGTGTCGACGAGGCCCAGCAAGTCATACTCGTCAAACACCACCTGGCTGACGGGGGCCACCGGCAGGTGCAGCACCTTCACCAGGGCCAGGTTTTCCGAGCGGCCGATGATGCCGCCGTAGGCGGCATGGGCCTCCAGCCCGCCCTTCCGCTCGAGGAGGAAGGTGAGCCCCACCGCGGCGGCCAGGCTGTCCGGGTCCGGGTTGTCATGGGTGAGGATGAGGGCCCGCTTGCGGCTGTGGGCCAACTCGAGGAGGGCCTCCAGCTTGTCCCGGGCGGGCAAGTCCCCGAGGGGAGCTTCCAGGAGCTCCTCGGACTTCGCGCGGCTCGGCAACGGGGACGGCATAGGGGAAAGAAGGACGCCTCTTGTTGCCGGACGGGGGAGTGCCGGGGGGGCTTCTGCCATAGCGCTCCGGAAGAGGGGTTTCCAGCACGGCCGGCGGCGAGGCTGACAAGCGCCCGCATTGCCTCGGCTTTTTTGCAGAGGCCAGTCGCGTCGGGTGAAGCACCACCCCGGGGCCACAGCCGAAGCGGGCCTGCGGAAACTTCAAGGTACTTGTAACAATGGCAGCGTCACGGGCCGGCCGGGGGTGCGCAGATGGACTCTTTTTCGCTCGGAGAGCGGGGCGGCCAGGCGCCCGTCGGCTGGGGGGCGACGACGCCTTCAGTTGATGGCGCGGTAGCGGCGCGCCTGGTCGCGGAAAAACTTCAGCCCGTTGTCGAGCGAGTTCTCCATCGCGTCCATGAGCAGCGTGCGAAAGGTGGCGGGCGTGCCCCGGAAGGCCTCGTAGTAGCGCTGCCGGTCGATGGAGTGGATGACGCACGGCAGGTAGCCGTGGCGATGCAACAAAAGGTTGCTCGCCATGCGCCCCACCTTCCCGGAGTGCTCGCTGAAGGGGAAAATTTGCAGGAATTGAAACTGGAAGGTGGCCGCCTGCTTGATGGGGTGGTACTCGCGGAACTCCGTCGAGCCGGTGAATTCCACCAACTTGTCGAGCAGCGCGGGGATTTTGGCCGGCTGGGCGATGTCGTGGAAGTAGGTGCGGTGCAGCGGCATGTCCCGCCGTAGCCCCGCCCGGTCTCGCTCCTTGGTGAGCTCCTTCTCGGTGCGCTCGCGACGCTCCGCCGCGGCCCGGGAGGCCTGGGCCTCGGGGGTGTTGCCCAGCAGCAAGTCGTGGATGCGCTTGAGGACGGCCATGGACACCGCCGACTGTTTCCGGCCGGCGGCTTTGGCCTCCTCGCGGATGTAGTCGATGGCCGCCTTCTGGTTGCGGATGTCCAGCACCGCCGGCACCATGGAGGCATCCGGCGGCCCGTCCGGGTGCAGGGCGGCCTGCAGCTCCGGCGGCGCGTAGACGACGCCCTCCAGCGCGTTGTCGTGGTACACCCAAGACATGTCGAAGCGGTCGAGGAACTCGCGCGCCTTGGGATGCTCGGCGAAGAGTTCACGCAACGACTCGTTCTTGTCGTCGATTTCCTGGTAACGCTCTTTCACGGGGCCGGGGCGCGCACGAGTCGAGAGCCAAAGGCGTGCTTCTCGAACGGGCGGGGGAGAATAAGCACCCGGACGCCGTACTGCAAGGGAGGTTGCTGCGAGGCGCCGGCCTTTTGGGGCTGACGCGAGCGCCTTTGCGGGCTGCGTTGGGCCTCGCCTTTTAAGGCCAACCGGGCGGCGGGACAAACCAGCGCACCTTCCGCAGCTGACAGTCCTGGCGCGCGAAGGCCAGCTGCAGCGTCTGCGCCGGGGCTGCCGCCGGCAACAGGAAAAAAATAGCCCCCGGCACCGGCTGCACCAGCACCTCGAGGCTGCCGCCGTCGGGGCCGCGGGCCGAGGCGCGGGGCAGCTGCCCGAGGCCCAAGCAGTACAGCTCCGCCACCGCCGCCGTGCCTGGTTGCGGCTGCTCGAGCTCGAGCCGGGTTTCCGCGGCCGTGTCCCAGAGGGGCCGGTCCTGCAGCGCGGGGCTTGCTCGAAAGGCGAGGGGCTGCACCGGGGTAGGGCGGTAGCGGGAGAAGCGGTCCACGCCGTCGCTGAGAAAGCTGGGCGCTGTGCGCTCGAGCAACACGCCGTACTGGAAGAGCCAGCGCGGCTCCTCGGCCGCCTGGGCGTCGAGGAAGTCCCGGTGGCCCACCACCACCTCGTCGGCCAGCGGCAGGCGCGCCTCGAGGGCGGGAATCCGGTTGAGCTCCCCGTCGCGGGGCAACGGCAACAGTTGCCCCGGGGGCGCTAGGGCGGCAAACACGTACGTCCCCCAGTACCCGTCCAACAGCAGCTCTCCCGGCGCCAAGGCGGCCAGGCGCTGGGCCGTCGCCCGCAGCCGGGCGTAGTCCGGGTTGGCCCCGGCGCGCGGCACCACCCAGGCCGACAGGCCGCCGAGGGCCAGCGTCGCGACGAGGACAGCCAACAGCTGTGCCCGGCCGCGGAGACGAGAAGGCACCCAGACGCACAGCGCCAGCAGGCAGCCCCAGGCGGCAAAGACGCGGGCCGGGACGAAGTAGCGCTCGGAGAAGCCATTCTCTCGGACGTGACGGACGAGGACGAGCGCCGCCAGGCTGAGCGCGGCGAGGAGGAAGGTGCCCAACAGCGTGCGCTCAAGCCCGCTCGGGCGCCGGACTGTGCCGCCCGCGCGCAGCCGTCCTGCCACCACCAGGACGACGCTGGCGCTCAGCACCACCGCCGAGACGAGGCCCCACGGCGTCGCCAGCCGCGTCCACACCCGCATGGCATTGGCCCACAGGTTGTCGCTGTCCAGCCGCAGCGCCATGCGGAAGTCCCGCTGGTAATGCGCTCGGACGTAGAGGTGGTAGGCCCAGCGCAGCGCGGCCTCAAAGGCCATGGCACTGGCGGCCGGCAGCAGGTGCACAAGCCACCGCTGCGTGGGCCGACTGCCCCAGCGCGCCTCGGCGGAGAAGCCCTCCAACAGCGAGAGCGCCAGCAGCAGCGGCCCGCTCAACGGGGACAGCCAGGTGGAAAGCCAGCACAGCGCCGCGGCCAGGGCCCACCACCCGGCCCGGGTGTTGGGGCCCTCTGCGCTCCACAGCCGCCGCAGCACCCACCAGGCCCACAACAGCAGCGGCAGCTGGTAGGCGTAGGGTTGCCCGCCGAAGAGGGGGGCGCGGCTCTCCGGCACCAGCACCGAGAGGGCGTAGGCCAACGCTGCCAGCCCGGGCGCAGCCGGGCACAGCAGCATGGCCGCCGGGGCGCCCAGGGCGAGGAAGGCGGTGGAGAATGCATGCAGCTGCTGGGGCGTCACCCCTTGGGGTTGAAGGCTGAAGAGCCAGTGGGCCAAGAAAAAGGGCCAGGCCCCAAAGCGGGCTTGGCCAAAGTAGAAGGCGTGGAAGAGGTCCCAGTGGGACTCATTCGCCATCAACACCGGGATGGCGGCGTCGGAGTGAAAGGGAGGAAGCGCGCTGCTGTCGGGGCCCAGGTGCCGGAAGGCGGCCCAAAACAGCCAGCTGGCCAGCCCCAGCGCCAACAGGAGAAGCAGGCCGCGGACGGCGGCCAGGGGGTGCGACGGTGTCCAGGCGCGGGCAGCCGCCTCCCGCGGGGCCCTCACACGTACGTCAGCCACTCGGAATACTTCGGCGTCTGTCCGCGCACGGCGCGGAAGTAGGCCTCCTGCAGCGCCTTCACCACCGGCCCGACGCGGCCCGTCCCCACCGTGCGGTTGTCCACTTCGCGCACTGGGGTAATTTCCGCCGCCGTGCCGGTGAAGAAGGCCTCCCGCGCCAGGTAGAGGGCGTCGCGGGTGAAGGTGCCTTCCTCCACCGTGTGGCCTTGCTCCCGAAGCAGCGCCATGGCCGTCTTGCGGGTGATGCCGTCGAGAATGGGGGAGGACAGAGGAGGCGTCCGCACCACGCCTTCCTGGTTGACGAGGAAGATGTTTTCTCCGGAGGCCTCGGCCACCAGCCCCGAGACGTCCAGGAGGATGGCCTCGTCATAGCCGGCCTGCACCGCCTCGCGCTTGGCGAGGATGGAGTTGACGTACTGGCCGGTAATTTTTCCTCGCGCCATGCTGACGTTGATGGGGTTTCGGCAGAAGCTGCTCACCTTGGCGCGGATGCCCTCCCGCATGCCCTTCTCGCCCAGGTAGGCGCCCCAGTCCCAGGCGGTGATGGCCACCCGGGTGGGGTTGGTGGCTCCCAGCCCCATGGCCCCGTCGCCCATGAAGGCGATGGGGCGCAGGTAGGCGCCGCCCTTGAAGCGCGCCGCCTGGGCCCGAAGCAGCTCCAGGCAGGCCTCGCTCAGGGCATCCTCACTCCACGGCATTTTCAGCTGGATGATGTGCGCTGAGTCGAAAAAGCGACGCAGGTGCTCGCGCAGCCGGAAGATGGCCAGCCGTCCGTCGGCGGTGGCGTAGGCCCGGATGCCCTCGAAGACGCCGAGCCCGTAGTGCAGGGCGTGCGTCATGACGGGCACCTGTCCGTCGGCCCAGGCCACCAGCTTTCCATCGAGCCACATGCGGTCGGCGGTGAGGACGGTGGAGGAGGTGGAGCTCATGGGGAAAGCGTTTGAGCAGGCGACGGCCCCCAAAGTCAAAGCCCGCCGCGCTTGTCCCGGCCCTTCTGCAGTCTTACCGCCCAGGACAGAATGGACAGCTCGCGCAGGGCGTCGCCGCTCGAGGGGTTACACTCCAGGGCCCGCTCGAAGGCCCGCGTCGCCTCCTCGGCGCGCCCCAGGGACTTGAGGACGTAACCGAGGAAGAGGTGGGCTTTTTCCAGGGTGGGGCTGAGCTGCACCGCGCGCTCCAGGGCGGCGCGGGCAATTTGCGCCTCCTCGGTGACGTCGGGCGATTGCTGGAAGCGCGCCCAGCCGAGGTAGGCCACGAATTCCCCCTCCTCGGGCTGCAGCTGCACCGCTTCCTCGAAGAGCGCCCGAGCTTGGGCCACCTCTCCCGAGGCGAGCAGCTGCTGGCCGCGCCGAAAGGTGCTCTCGGCTTGCAGCATGCGCCCCACCGCCTCGCCCACCTCATGCCGCACGCCGCCCGAGCCCAGCTGGCTGCGGTATTCGGCCCGGGCACTGGCGTCCACCAGCGCGTCCCGGGCTTTGCCCAGCAGCTCCTGGATGGCCGTCGCCAGCTTCTGCACCTCGGCGCTGGAGGAGCCGACGAATTTGTCCAGGTGGTACTCGCGCACCAGCTCCCGGTGTGCCTTGCGCACTTCCTCCGCCGGGGCGTCCGAGCGGACGCCCAACAGCTCGAAGAAGTCCATCCGCTTCATCGCCGCCAGGGTGCCCAGCAGCCGCTCGCGCAGCGCACCGTCCTCGTCCTCGGTCACCTCGTCCCGGAGTTCGAGTGGCTCCTCGTCGTCGTCCCCCCCTTGGGCAATTTCCTCGGTGACGGCCTCCACGCTGGACACCTCGGCCGCCGGTGGCGCCGGGACGTCGCGGCGGACGTCGCGCAGCTCCACCATCTGCGCCGCCAGCAGCGCATAGAGCAGCCGGTCGGTGTCCAACGGCGGCAACAGCGCCAGGGCACGCAGCTCGGCCACCGTCCGGCTTCCGTCCATTTTGGCCAACAGCTGCAGCTCCTCCTCGCCAAGGCCCATGTCCTGACCGGCGAAGAGCGGGTCCTCGGTGGGCCACACCGCCCGCTGCGAGATGGCACCCAGCTGGCTGTGCAGCCGCGCCTCGCCGAAGCCTCGGCGGATGCCCTCGTGGATGATGGCGGCCGGGGAGAGCTCGAGCCGCACCGTGTCCGGAGGCGCCTGGGCCGCGGCGTTGAATTGCCATTCCCCGCTGGTCCAGCTGAAGACGTCCATCAGCTTGAGCCGCAGCTGCAAGTCCAGGGCGTAGCGGAGGTTGTGGGGGCTGATGACGCCCATCTCGATGAGGACGGTGCCCTGCTGGCGGCCCGAGGCCTTCATCCGCTCGAGGGAGCTCTCGCAGTCCGCCTCGGACAACATCCCCTCGCGCACCATCACCCGCCCGAGACACTCTCCAAGGCGGTTGCTCTTCACGCTGACCGGCACGCCGGCGCGGAAATAAATAATCTTCTTCACCTTGTCGCGGCGCAGCAGCAGCGCCCCGGTGGCGCCCTGGCGGTGCAGCGAGGCCAGCACCTCGGCAAAGGGGGCCTCGGAGAAGTCGCCTCGCGCGCCGGCGGCGGGGGCCGGGGCCGAGTCCACCTGGGCCGCCTCGGCCCGGGCCCGGGGGTCGGCCAGCGGGTCGCCGCGGGCCGGCTCGGGAAGGGGAGGCGCCGGGGGCGGCGGGGCCGGGTAGCGCTCCTGGAGCACCTCGCGCAGCTTCTCGAAGAGGGCCCCCAGTTTGAAAGGCTTCTCGACGAAGGCTGTCGCGCCGTGGCGCTCCACCGCTTCCTGGGCCTGCAGCCGGGACTTGTAGATGCCTGAAATCATCAGCACCGGGACTTGGGCGCCGGCCGGGGTGGATTTGATGCGCCGGGCCACCTCGTAGCCGTTGAGCAGCGGCAACAGCACGTCCAGCACCACCACGTCGAAGGGACGCTGCTCGAAGGCCTTGAGGGCCGACTCGCCGTCGCGCTCCACGGTGACGCCGAAGCCGGCGCCCCGCAGCGCGTCGCCCAGCATCCGCTGGACGTGGCGGTCATCGTCGACGACGAGGACGTGGACAGTTGGCAAGGGGGCGCGCCGGTGTGGCCCAACTGTTAGCACGGCCCTCCCAGCAGCACACGGTGGTAAACCGCCCGGACGGCTTCGGCCTGCCGGCGGTAGGCGGCGAGGAAGGCCCCCCCTGGGTCCATCCCGCCATAGCCCAGCCGCCGGGCCAACAGCGCCAGCGGGGGCCCGGCGGTGGGCAGCCGTGCCAGGGCCCGGCCGTGCACCAGCCGCAGCCGGTTTTCCACGCGGCGGTGGAAGAGGTAGCCGGTGCGCAGGCTGAAGGCGTCGGCTGCCGGCAGGAGGCCCGCCGCCTGCAGGGCCTCCAGGGCCCGCAGGGTATTGGGCCCCCGGACGCTGGGCACCCGGCCCCCGTGCACCAGCTGCAGGTACTGGGTGGCGAATTCCACGTCCACCAGGCCGCCGTGGCCCGCCTTGGGGTCCAGCTCGCCAGCCGTCTCGCCGGCAACTTCCACCTCCATCCTCTGGCGGAGCCGATGAATCTCCTCGGCGGCTCCGGCGCCGAGCGGCCGCTGGTAGACGAGGGGCTGCACCAGCTGGCCCATCAGCGCCGCGCCGAAGCGTCTGTCCCCGGCCACCGCCCGTGCCTTCACCAGCGCCTGGCGCTCCCACAGCTGCGCGCGGCGCTGGTGGTGCTCGCCGAAGGCCGCCTCGCTGACCACCAGCGTGCCCTGGTTGCCGCTCGGCCGAAGCCGCGCGTCCACCTGGTACAGCCGGCCTTCCCGCAGCTGCACCGTCAACAGCGACAACAGCCGCTGCACCAGCCTGGCGAAGTACTCCGGGTGCCCCACCGCCGGCCGCGTCCCGCCGGCCGTCTCCTCCTCGGCGCCTCCGCCCTGGTAGACGAAGAGGAGGTCCAAGTCCGAGTGGTAACCGAGCTCCGCGCCCCCCAGCTTCCCCAAGCCCAGCACCGCCAGGGCGGCCCGCCCGCCAGCGCGCAGTCGCGGTGCGCCAAAGCGCTCGCGCAGCTCGGCCTCGGCTTGAAAGAGGCACGCGTCGACGAGCGCGTCGGCCAGGGCGCTCAACTGGGCGGCCACCTCCGGCACGTCGAGCTCGCCGGAAATGTCGCCCAGGCCAATGCGCAGCACCTCCTCATTCTTGAAGCGGCGCATGGCCCCCAGCCGCTCCTCGTCCAAGGGCGAGCGGGCGAGCCGCCCGCCGAGCTCGGCGGCCAGCTGCTCCAACGGCTTGTGCGCGCCTCCGGAGTCGCCTTGCACCAGCACGTCCAGCAGCTCCGGGTTCCGGACGAAGTAGCCGCTCAAAAAGGCGCTCTGGCCGAAGAGGCCCACCAGCCGCCTGGCCACCGCCGGCCGCTGCAGCAGCAGGCGCACATAGCCCACCGGGGCCACCAGGCTGGAGAGGAATTCAGCCAGGAAGAAGAGGGCCTGGTCCGGGTCCGGGCTGCGCGCGCACTCGGAGAGAAGCCGCGCGGCGGGCAGCCCCGGCCCGGGCCCTTCCTGCTGTCCACTCGCCACCAGGGTGCGCCGCAGGCGCTCCAAGGAGCGCAGGGAGGCCTCGGCGTCGGCGAAGCCGCGGGCCGAGAGGGCCTCGTACCGGCGGCTGTCCGGGAGGTCGGCATCCAGGGCCAGGGCGAGGAGCGGCTCGTCGGGGGCCTCGTTGCGCGCCGTTTGCCCAAGCAGCGTCTTGAAGGCGGAGGCGACGAAGTGGCGGTGCCGCTCGAGCTCTCTGTCCAGGGCCTCCACCGAGGCCAGCCCCAAACTCTTGGCCAGCCGCAGCCGCTCCTTGGGCAGGCTGGGGAGGGTTTGCGTCTGCTGCTCCTCCACCATTTGCAGCCGGTTCTCCACCCGGCGCAGGAAGACGTAGGCGTCGGCCAGCGCGTCGGCGTCCGGGTGGGTCAGCAGCCCGGTGTCGGCCAGCCGCTGGAGTGCCTGCAGGGTGTTGCCCACCCGCAGCTGGGGGGCCTTGCCCCCGTGCAGCAGCTGCAGCGCCACGGCGAAGAATTCCACCTCGCGAATGCCGCCCGGGCCCAGCTTCACGTCCTCGGCGCTGGCCTTGCCCCGTAAGTCAATCTCCGCCTTCAACGCCCGCAGCGCGTCCACCGCGCCAAAGTCCAGGCTGCGCCGCCAGAGGAAGGGCTCCAGCCCGGCGAGGAAGTCACTGGCCAGCGCGTCGTCGCCGGCCACGCCCCGCCCCTTCACCCAGGCGGCGCGCTCCCAGGTGCGGCCGGCGCGCTCGTAGTAGTGCAGCGCGGCGCTGCGCGAGAGGACGACGGGGCCAGCGCGCCCCTCCGGCCGCAGCCCCAAGTCCACCCGGAAGCAGAAGCCGTCCTCGGTGGACAGGCTGAGGGCACGGGTGAGGCCCTCGGCCAGCCGTGCGTAGTAGGTGAGGTTGGGGACACTGCCCCCCGTCCCCCCGGACGTCTCGCCGTCGGCGCGGTAGAGGTACACCAAGTCCACGTCCGAGCTAAAATTCAAGTCCTCGCCGCCCAGCTTCCCCAACCCCAGCACGCAGAAGCCCTCCGGCTGCGGGGTGCCGTGACGGACGCGGAGGGCCGCCTCCAGGGGCGGCAACGCCGCCCGCAGCACGGCCTCGGCCACCTCGGCTTGCTCCCGGCCCACTTCCGGCTGGGCGGCGCCGGCCCACAACTCGCGGGCGGCCAGTCGCAACAGCGCGCGCGCTTTGAAGCGGCGCAGCCTCCGGTACAGGCCTTCTCTGTCTCCCGGCGTCAGGCCCAAGAGGGCCCCGCGGGCGGCGGCCAGCGTGCGCGCCCGGGGCCAGGGGCGCTCCAGCCTGGCCCCGGCCAGCCAGCGCAACAGCCCGGGCCGCAGCGCCAAAAGCCGCGCCAGCGCCTCGCTGGCCTGCACCAGCGCCACGGCCAGCCCGTCGGCCTGGGGCGCCTGGGCCAAGGCCGGGGCCAGGCGCTCCAGGCCCACCAGGACGGAGGCGGCGTCGTCGGTGGCCTCGGCTGCCTCGGCCAACGCCCGGGCCCGCGTCTGGCCGAGGGCCAGGGCCAGCCGGGCCTCGGCGCGCTCGGCACTCACAGGACGAGGCAGACTGCCCGCGGCCAAGGGCGGCCCCTCAGCCCTGGGCCAGCACCGGGGCGTGGGGACGGGCGCGCTCAGCGTCAGACTCGTACTTGAGGACGACGTTGAGGGTGGCCGCCACCAACTCCGGCGTCAGCACGTCGGCGTTGAGAAGGACGAGACTCTGCGCCCAGTCCAGCGTCTCGCTGATGGAGGGCGGCTTCTTGAGCTCCAGGGCCCGCAGCTTGGCCACCGCCGCCACCACGCCCTCGGCCAGCCGGGCGGCCAGGCCGGGGAAGCGGGCGCGGACAATGCGCAGCTCGCGCTCCCGGGTGGGAAAGTCAATGTGCAGGTGCAAGCAGCGCCGCTTGAGCGCGTCGGACAGCTCGCGGGCGGCGTTGGAGGTGAGCACCACCCGCGGCGTGGCGGTGGCGTGCAGCGTCCCCAACTCGGGAAGGGTGACGGCATTTTCCGCCAGCACCTCCAAGAGGAAGGCCTCGAATTCCGGGTCCGCCTTGTCCACCTCGTCCACCAACAACAGCGCCGGCTCCGGAGACAGAAGCGCTTGGAGAATGGGCCTCGGCAACAAGAAGCGCTGGGAGAAGAAGACAGCGTCGCTTTGGGCGATGCGGTCCGCCGCCTCGGCCAGTGTGCCGGCGCCCTGCAGCGTCTCGCCAATTTTGTCCTTCAACAGCTGCGTGTACAAAAGCTGTTTGGCGTACTCCCACTCATAGAGGGCCTTGGCCTCGTCCAGGCCCTCGTAGCATTGCAGGTGAATGACGGGACGGCCCAGGGCCCGGCCCAACGCCCGGGCGAAGGCCGTCTTGCCGACGCCAGCCGGCCCCTCCACCAACACCGGCTTCTCCATGGCGTCGGCGAGGAAGGCGCAGGTGGCGATTTCGCGCGAGGCGAAGTAGCCGGTGGCCTCGAGCCGGGCGAGCGCGTCCTCGACGGAGGCGAAGGGCGGAGTGGGAGACAAAGCGGCCAAGAAGGTGGAGTGCCGGGAAAGCTTAGTGGGTAAAAGGGACGAACGCATGCGCCGCGGGGCGAGGAGGGCAGGGGGGCGCCGCTTTCGCCGTGCTTCAGCCGTTGCCGGCCAGCAGTAGCCGCACGGCCACCGCCGCGCCCGAGGCCAGCATGGCCAGCCCCAACAGCTGGCGCAGCGTCCTCTGGGGCAAACCGTGCGCCAAAGGCGTCCCGACGGCAATGCCCGAGCCGAGGGCCACCGCCAGCAGCGTTCCCGTCGCGACGTCCAGCTGCCCGGCGCGCAGGTTGGCCCAGGAGGCGACGGCGGAAATGGGCACTTGAATGAGTTGCCCCAGCCCCACCGACAGAAGCAGCGGCTGCCGCAGCGCCAACAACAGTGGCACCAGCAGCAGGGCGCCGCCGGCGCCCACCATGGCCGAGACAAAGCCGGTGAGAAAGCCGACGCCCAAAAGCACCCCACGGTGGAGGGCCGGTGCCCCCTCCGCTGCGGCATGTCGCCTGGCCAGGGCCTGGACGCCAGCCACCAGCAACACCAACGCAATCAGCCCCTGCAGCACCCGGCCGGAAAGCCAAGCGGCCGCCTGCGCCCCGAGGTAGGCCCCGGGCAGCGCGGCGGCGCTCAACCAACCGGCCATGCCCCAGGCAATGGAGCCGCGCCGGGCGTACAGCAGCACCGCTAAAAGGCCGCTCAACAGGTAGCTGTACAGCGCCGCGGCCACGGCGGCGTGTACCGGCATGCCCAGGGCGTAGGCCAGAAAGGGCACCAGCAGCACGCCGCCCACGCCGGTGCAGCCCAACCCGACGCCCAAGAGGAGCCCGGCGAGGCCGACGAGAAGCGCGGTGGTGGCCGTCAGCACCTGGCGCTAGCGGCGGGGCTTGTCCAGCTCGTCCACCAGCGCGTTCCAGTCTTCCGGGTCCGGGCGGCGGCCGGCCTGGCTCGTCTCCGGAATGCGCGGCAGGGGAGCCGCCGCCGGACGGGCCAGGCCGGGGCTGGAGGTGCGCGGCACCGGCGCCTCGAGGGCGGCCGGCACCTCTTGGCTGCGGGTGAGGGGGCTGCCCGGGCGGGCCTTCAGCCGCGCCAGCTCCAGCTCAACCACCTTCAACGCCCGGCTGCGCTCCTGGACGGCGGCCTGCAGCCGCGCCACCTCCTGCGCCTTGGCCGCGTCTCGGCGCTCGAGCTCGGCGCGCTGTCGCGCCACCAACTCGTTCACCTCGGCCGCCATGCGTCCCTCCAGCTCCTTGCGCTCCTTCTGCGCCTGGGCGAGGCGCGAGGCGGCCTCGTTGCCCCTGGCCTCGGCACTGGCCAGCCGGGCTTGCAGCTCCCGCTCCGTCCGCACTTTGGAGGAGGCCGACGCCTCGAGCGCATTCTCCAACTCGGAGGCGCGGCGCGTCCGGGCGGTGGCCGTGGCGGTGGCTTGGCCGAGCGCCGCCTCGAGCTCGGCCAGCCGGGCCGCGTTGGTTTGGCGCTCGGCCAGGGCGGCGGCCTCCAGCGCTTGCAGCTGGCCGCCCACCTCGGCCTGGCTGATGCGGGCTTCGGCTTCGGCCGCCTCGAGGCGCGCCCGGAAGTCCTCCGCCTCGGCGGTGGCCCGTCGCAGTTGCTCGCCCAGGGTTTGCTGCAGCCGCTCGCGCTCCGCGCCGCTTTCCGCCTGAAGCGCGGCCAGGGCCACCCGCCGCTTCTCGGCGTCGGCGCCGGCGCGCTCTGCTTCTTTGCTGGCGGCCGTCAGCTTCTGGGTGAGCTCGGCCGCCCGGAGGTCCGTGGACTCCTGCAGCTCGCGCAGGCGGGCCTCGGCGGCCCGCATTTGCTCGCCCTTGGTTTGCGCCTCGTGCGCCAGCGCGTCGCGCTCTCGCCGGGCTTCCGCCTGGAGGTCCCCCATGCGCGTCCGGCTGTCCTCGGCCTGCTGCACCAGCGCGGTGAGGTCTCCGCGCAGAAGCTCTTCGCGCCGGCCGGCCTCCTCCTGGAAGTCGGCCAGGCGCTCCTCGACGTGCATCCGCTCGTTCTCGGCGGTGGCGGCCCGGGCGGTGAGCTGGGTGACTTCGGCCATCCTCGCCCCGAGCTCCAGCTTCAGGTGGGCGTGCTGGTCATGGAGGTCGGCCAACTCGGCTTCCAGCGAGCCGAGGCGCGCCGCCTGGGCCGTGGACTGTTGCTCGGCGCGCGCCAGGGCGGCGCGCTCCTGCTCCAGCGCGGCGTGCGACTGCTCGAGGGCCAAGGTGGTGCGCTGCAGCCCCTCCTGGCTTTCCAGGACGAGTTGCTCGGTGGAGGCGAGGTGACTCTGGGACTCGCTGAGGGCGGCCTGGGTGGCCTCCAGCTCGCCGCGCAAGGAGGCCAGGGTGCTCTCCCGCTCGCCCACCGTCGCCTCCAAGCCGGCGACGCGCTCCACCAGGGCGCGGCCTTGGGCGTCGGCCTCCTCCAGCTGCTTCATGAATTCCGCCGCGGCCAGCGCCCGACGCTCCAGCTCCGCCCGGGCATCGGCCAGCTCGGCCTCCCGCGAACGCAGCGTCGAGGCGGTGGCGGACAGCTGGCTGGAGGCCTCGGCGTGCGCGCTGCGCTCGGTGGCGAGCTCCTGCTCGGTCAACGCCTTTTGCCGAAGCGCTTCCTCCAGCTTGGAGCTGAGGTCCGCCTCGGCCAGGCGCTTGGCCTCCACCAGGGCCGCGTACTCGGCGGCCAGCTCCGCCTCGCGCTCCTCGGCGCTGGCCCGGGCTGCGTCGAGTTCGCCCTCCAGCTCGCCGATGCGCTCCAGCTTTCCTTGAATTTGCCGGTGGAAATCCGCGTCCGCCGCCTCGCGCTGCTCCACCGTGGTGGCCAGCTCCCGTTCGGTGGCGGCCAGCTTGGCGTCGCGCTCGGCCAGCCGGTCCGCCATTTGGGTGGTGAGGTGCTCCACCTCCAGACGCAGGTCCTCGCCCCGCGCCTCAGCCGCGTAGAGGCGCTGCTCCAGGGCCGCCGCTGCTTGGGCGTGCTCGGCGTCGGCGTTGCTTCTGGCCAAGCTGAGGGCGGCCACCTCCTCGTCCCGGGCCTGCCCGTGGGCTTCGGCCCGTGCCGCGCGAGCCTCCAGCTCCGAGATGGTGGCTGCGGTGCTGGCCTTGGTGCGCTCCAGCTCCTCCTTCAGAGAGGCAATGGTGCGGCCATTCTCCTCGTCGTGGGCGTTGCGCTCGGCCTCGGTGCGGGCCAGGGCCTCCCGCAACAGGGCGAGCTCGGTGTCGAGCTGTCCGGCCCGGGCGGTTTGCTGGCGCAGGCTCTCGTTCAGCGCCTGCTCGCGCACCTCGCCTTCGAGGGTGGTGACCGAAAGCTGGCGCTCCAACGCGGCATGCGCCTCGGCCGCCTGGGCCTGGGCCTGCGTCCGTCGCTGCAGCTCGTCCTCCAGGGCCAACAGGTCGCGGCGAGCGAGGTTGAGGTCGCGCTCCTTGCTGGCCACCACCTCGATGAGGTCCTTCTCGGTGGCGAATTTCTGCAGCAGCAAGTCGTCCACGGTGGCGCCGTGCTCGCGCTCCTTCTGGAGCATGGCCGCCTGGGCGTCGTTGAAGCGGCGCAGCAAGTCGTCGACTTGCATCTTCAGCCCCTGCAGCTCGACGTCCTTCTCGTGCAGGCGGTCCTCGACACTCAAAAGCTCGCGCTCGCGCACCGTCCAGATTTCCGAAATGCGCGCCAGCTGCGCCTCGCGGGCCTTGAGCTCGTCGCGGAGGATTTGGATTTTCCCCTCCGGGGTGCCCATCTGCTCGCGGCGCGTCGCCGTCCGACGCACCTGGCGGGACTCGGCCAGCAGCTCTGCCTTTCGGTCGGCGATGGACTGGAAGGCCCGGTCCAGGAAAGCCCGGTCGTCGTCGTTGAGGGCGCTGCGGCGCTCGCGCCGGGGCAGCCTCGGTGGACTTCCGGGCGGTGGAGCCCGCAGGGGCGGAGGCACCGCCGTCATCTCCCGGGTGGGCGTCAACAGGGTGCCGCTGAGGGCGTCCTCCAAGGACCGCTCCACGTCGTCCAGGGGAATGAGGCCGGACGTCATCTGCGTGAGGTCTTGCATTTGGAAAGGGATGCTGAGGTAGGCGTCGGCCGCGTTCGGGCTCTGGGCATGCTGGTTGAGCCCGTCCTGGCCCACGTCGGAGCTGAGCAGCAGCACCGGCATGGGGTGGCTGAATTTGCCTTTTTTAATTTGGCCGCACAGGACGAAGCCGGACTGGTCGGGCAACTCGGCCCTCAGCACCACCAAGTCCGGCCGGCGCAGCTCGAGCTCGCGCTGGGCATCGGCCGCGGTGTCGGCGGTGGCCGTCTGGTAGCCCGCCGTCCGCAACACGGACGCCATGGTGAGTGCGAAGTCGTGCTGGCTCTCGACGATGAGGACGCGGCGCTCCATGGACCCTTTCGGGGCTGCGACGACACGGCTGCCGAAGCAGTCTACGGCAAGGCCCCTGGGGCTTGAAAAGGAGGCAGCGCGGCCTCAGTTGACAACCGCCGGCCGGCACGCGACGAAGGGCTGTCGCCCGCGACGCGCGGGGCGAGGCACACAACTAATGACGCGGGACGACCTCGAGCAGCTGGACACCCCGAGCCTCCGCGCCCTCGCGCGCCAGCACCTGGCCAAAGGGGCCAAGGCGCCGCGCACCCGCCGCGCCCTCCTCGCCGCGCTGTGGGCCAAGCTGGCGCCGGCTGCTGCGCCCAAGCCGCGGCGACGCAAGGGCACTGCGACGCCCGGCGCTGCAGTAGGGCGGCTGCCTACCTCCACCGCGCTGGCGCCGCATGCCGCCCGGGTGGCGGCGAGCGCCCCGGCGTCGGTGGCCCGAGCGGCGCCGCCTCCGGCGGACGTCCTGGTGGAGGAGGGCTTCTTCGTCGTCCACGCCCAGGAGCGCCGGCGTTCCCGTCGCGGCGGGCCGAAGCCCGAGGCGCGCCGGGCTGCGGCTGCGCCGGCCGTGCGCGCGTTGCCCTGGGGCGAGGAGGTGCCGCACCTTCTGGCCCGGGACCCAAGCACCCTCTTCCTCTTTTGGGACTTCCGGCGGGACTTGGAGCGCGGGGCTGCCTTCGGCCTCGACGCCCCCCGCGTCCTCTTCCGTCTCTATGACGGCGAGGTGCTGGTGCGCACCGTGGAGGCGCCGCTGGGGCGCAGAAGCCTCTACCTCGAGGGCCTTGAGCCAGCCCACGTCTACAGTGTCGAGGCCTGGCTGGCCGGCAGCGACGGCCATGCCCGTCCCACCGGAAGGCGCAGCGCACCCTTGCGGCTCCCGCCGGCCGTCCCCTCCGGGAAGCTCGAGGTGCAACTGGTGCGCGTCCCGTGGGAGCACCCGCTGGCCTCCGGCCCGGGCCGTGAGGTGGCCGGCCCGCCCGGGCCAAAGCCCGAGGCGGTGGCCAGCCCGGCGCGGGTGGAGCTTCCGGCAAGCTTGGACTGGCGCGGTGGCCCCGGGCCAGGGGGCCCTCGCTCCGGCCGTCCCTGAAGCGCGCCCTTCTCCCAGCCCGCGAGGACGGCGCGCTGCTGTTGGTGCTGCACGCGCACCTGCCTTACGTGCGGCATGTGGCGGGCCCCCCGCCGCTCGAGGCGGACTGGCTTCCCCAGGCGGTGGCCGGGACGTACCTGCCCCTCCTCGAGGTGCTGGAGCGACTGGCCAACCAGGACATTCCGGTGCGGCTCACCCTCAGCCTCAGCCCGACGCTGGCCAGTATGCTTGGGGACGCGGCGCTGGTCGCGCAGGTGGGCACCCGGCTGGCCGAGCACCAGACGCTGGCCGAGCGAGAGGTGCGGCGCACCGCCAAGGACGCCTCGCTCGGGCCGTTGGCCCGCTACCACCTGGGGCGGCTGCGAGAGGTGCGCCGGCGCTGGGAGCGCTTGGGGGGAAGGCTTTTGCCGGCCCTTGTCCAGGCCGAGCAGGAGGGACAGCTGGCCCTCATCACCACCGCCGCCACCCACGCCTTTCTCCCGCTGCTTCGCCATTGGCCCGGGGCCTTGCACGCCCAAGTGGCGGTGGCGGTGGAGGAGCACCGGCGGCTGTTGGGCCACCGCCCGCGCGGCTTTTGGCTTCCGGAGTGCGGCTACTTTCCCGGGGTGGAGGACGTCCTGGCAAAGCAGGCGCTGCGCTTCACCTTTCTCGAGGCCCGCGGTGTGGCCCTGGCCGAGCCGCGGCCGGTGGCCTCGGTGTATGCGCCGCTGTACACGCGCAGCGGCGTGGCGGTGTACGGCCGGGACCCGGAAAGCAGCGAGGAGGTGTGGAGCGCCGAGTGGGGTTACCCGGCGGACCCGGCCTACTTGGACTTCCACCGGGACGCCGGCTGGGAGCTGCCGCTTGGGGCGCTCGAGCCGGTGCTTCGGCCGGGCGAGCCCCGTCGGGCGGTGGGGCTGCGCTACCACCGCGTCACCGGCCGCACCGCGGAGAAGGCGCTCTACCAGCCGGAGGCGGCGCGGCGTCGGGCCCAAACGCATGCCCGCCACTTCGTCGGCCGTCGGCTGGAGCGCCTGGAGGCGCTGGCTGGGCGCCTGTCGCGTCCGCCGGTGCTGGTGGCCCCCTATGACGCCGAGCTGTTCGGCCATTGGTGGCACGAGGGCCCGGCGTTTCTCGAGGGCCTCTTCCGCGAGGCCCAGCGCCGGGGCCTGCGGCTGTCGACGCCCCTGGAGGACCTCCAGCGCTTTCCCGTCGCCCAGCTGGCCGCGCCGGCGGAAAGCAGCTGGGGCAGCGAGGGGAGCGCGGCCACCTGGCTTCACCCCAGCAACGACTGGATTCCGCCGGAAGTCACCCGCGCGACGCGCGCCCTGTGCGCGGAGGCGGCGGCGCCCGGGCCGCGCAGCCAACCGGCGAGACGGCAGCTGCAGCAGGCGGCGCGCGAGCTGTTGCTGTCGCAGTCCTCGGACTTTCCCTTCATCCTCAGGGCTGGCACGGTGGTGGACTATGCAAAGGGCCGGGTGCGCACCCACCTGCAGCGCTTCTGGGCGCTCTTGGGGGCGGCCCAGGGGCGGCCAGTCGACGCCTCGGTGGCGCGGGCCGCCTTTGCCGAGGACGTGTTGTTTCCAACGCTGAAGTTTCGCGTGTTTGCCCCGCCCTGAGGGGCCTCGGGAAGTCCGCAGGCGGGCTGGTTGTTATGCAGCCGTCACTAGAAACCGAGAAACCGCACCAGAAGCCTCACTGCACACCCTGTCCCGCGCCCCCCATGGCGCCGCCCCCTGCTGCCCTCTGACGTCTCGCCGGAGGGCACGGGTCGGGCTGTCAACCCGCTGCTTTAAGGACATCAGAAGACAGATGAAACCCGTTTCCTTCCGCCGCTCCCTCCTTCTACTCACCGCCGCCACCGCGGCCGCCTTGGGCAGCCTCTTCGCGGTGGCGCCGACGGCCCACGCCGACAGCCCGGCAGCGTCAACCCCCGCCGTCCAGGTGCCCGCCGTCCCCTTGCCTTCCTTCGCCCCGCTGGCCGAAAGCGTGAAGGGGGCCGTCGTCAACGTGGAGGTGACGTCCCGGGCCCACCGCGGGGGCAACGAGGAGATGTTTGAGCAGTTTTTCCCGGGCATGAACCAGCATCCCCAGGTGCGCCAGGGGGCCGGCAGCGGCTTCGTCATTGACTCGCGCGGTTACATCCTCACCAACAACCACGTGGTGGATGGGGCGGTGGCCATCCGCGTGAAATTTGACGATGGGCGCAGCTATGACGGCACGGTGCTCGGCACCGACCCGGCCACGGACATCGCGTTGGTGAAGCTGAAGAATCCCCCGGCCAACCTGGCCGTGCTGAAGCTCGGCGACTCCGACGCGATGCGCGTCGGGGACTGGGTGGTGGCCATCGGCAACCCGTTCGGGCTGGCCAGCAGCGTCAGCGTCGGCATTCTCTCCGCCAAGGCGCGCGACATCCACGCCGGAAACTACGACGACTTCTTGCAGACGGACGCCGCCATCAACCCGGGCAACAGCGGCGGGCCGCTCTTCAACCTCAAGGGTGAAGTCATCGGCATCAACACCGCCATCGTCGCCGGAGGCTCCGGCATCGGCTTCGCCGTCCCCAGCAACCTGGCCAAGGCGCTGGTGCCGCAGCTGGAGAAGAGCGGCTCAGTGACGCGGGGCTACATCGGCATCGGCCTTCAGAAGCTGTCGCCCGAGCTGGCCAAAGCCCTGGGGGCGCCCTCGGCCCAAGGCGCGCTGGTGACGGCGGTGCTGCCGGACCAGCCGGGCGCACGGGCCGGCCTGAAGCAGGACGACGTCATCACCCAGGTGGACGGGCAGCCGGTCACCTCGGAGAGCCAGCTGCGGCGCACGGTGGCGCTGCGCGCGCCGGGCAGCAGCCTCGAGCTCACCGTCTACCGCGGCGGAAAGCCCCGCGAGGTGAAGGTGACGCTGACCACCCGCCCCGGTGACGAAGAGGTCAGCCGCCGCGAGCCAATGGAGCGCGACTCGCACGACGACAGCAACAAGCAGCAATTCGGCCTCAGCCTGGCCACGCCCAGCCCGGAGCTGGCCCGCTCGCGGGGGTTGCCGCGCGGGGCGCTCATCACCGAAGTGCTGCCCGGCTCTCCGGCAGACAAGGCGGGGCTGGAGCAGGGCCTGCTGGTCACCGAAGCCAACGGCCAGCTGGTGGCGTCCGCCGGCGACTTGAGCCGCATTCTGCGGGCGGCCAAGCCGGGCAGCACGGTGCTGCTGCGGGCCCAAGTGCGGGCTGGAGAGCAAGCCAACACCATGCTCTTCGCCCTCGAGACTCCCTAGGCGCGCACCGGGCTTTCCCCCTCGGGCTTGTCCAAGTCCGGCTCGAAGGCGGTGATGCGGTTGCGGCCGCGGTGCTTGCTTGCATAGAGCGCCGCGTCCGCCGCCTCGAGCAGCCCCTCCAGGGTGGTGGCGTCGGTGGGCAGGTGGGCCACTCCGGCCGAGGCCGTCACCCGGCCGGCCGGAGCGCTGCCGAAGGCCAGCTCGGCAATGCTGCGCCGCAGCTTGTCGGCCACTTCCACCGCGTCGGCTTTGGCCACCTGGGGCAGCACCAGACAGAATTCCTCGCCCCCATAGCGCGCCACCACGTCCACCCGGCGCACCTGGCCCCTCAGCACTTCGGCCACCTGGCGCAGCACCGAGTCCCCGGCGATGTGGCCGGCGGCGTCGTTCAAGTCCTTGAAGTGGTCGAGGTCCATCATCACCACCGAGACTTGCGTCCGGAAGCGGGCGGCCCGCGCCACCTCTTGCTCGAGCTGCCGGAAGAGGTGGCGGCGGTTGGCCAGCCCGGTGAGGGCGTCGGTGATGGAGAGGGCCACCGTCTCGGCGTGCAGCCGCGCATTTTGGATGGCCATGGCCGCCTGGTCGGCGACGGCGGCGAGCAGCTCCACCTCCTCGGCCGCGAAGGCCTCGGTGGCGGTGCGCTGCAGGTTGAGGACGCCGAGCAGCCGCCCCTGGTGCACCACCGGGAGGCTGAGCAGCGAGCCGGCGGTGGGGCCCAACGGCCGCGCGTCCGGTGCCTGCGCCAAGTCCGGCAGGTAGACGGGCAGGAGGGACTCGGCGGCTCGGCCGGCCGCGCCCTCGCCCAGCCGGAAGGTGCCGCGGGTGCCGGTCATTCTCGGCGGGACGCTGGCCGCTTCCTCCAGCCGGCTTTCGGCATTCATCAGCAGTACGGAGAAGTAGTCGATGCGCAGCCGCTCGGTGACGAGGGTGCTGATGCGGCCCAAGAGCTCCGGTAGCTCCAGCGTCGCGTTGAGGGAACGCGAGACATGGTAGAGCAGCGACAGGGCGGTGAGTCTTCTGGACAGCTCGGTGTTGGCCCGTTCCAGCTCCCCGTGCACCGACAGCTGCTGGCGGGCCCGGGCCAGTCCCCCGCGCGCGTCCAGGCCCTCTGACTCGAGGCGGGCGGTTGTCTCCAGCATGCGGTTGAAGCTGCGGGCCAGCTGCGCAATCTCGTCCTCGCCGTGCACCTCGGCCCGCACCGACAAATCCCCAGCCTCGGCCCGGGCCATGGAGCCGGCCAGCTGCCGCAAGGGCCGGGTGAGAAGTTGGCGCAAGGAGATGACGGTGGCCAAGGCCAGGGCCGCCGAGACGAGGACAACGCCGGCCACGGCCGACTGGGTGCCGCCGGCCACCTCGCCCGGCGAGCGCGGGCTGTCCACCGCCAGCTGGAGTTGCCCGGCCACGCCGAAGTGGCAGCTGTTGCAGTCTTGGCCCCCCAAGGTGCGCGCCAGCAGCACCTTGCCCTCGCGCACCTGCACCCGCTGCTCGCCCCCACTCCTGTCGAGACGGCTGCCGCCGCCCACCTCGGAGGGGGTGCTCGACCACACCACCCGTCCGTCCGGCCCCAGCACCCGCACCACGTGCATGCCCTTCAGCGTCGCGGCGGCGCGCAGCGCAGCGCCCACCGCCGGGTGTGCGTCGTCGGGGCTGAGTTGGACGCCTAAAATGGCGGCTTGAAAGGTGGAGCCGAGCAGGTCCGCCACCTGCTCTGCCTCTTGCTGCGCCGCCGCCTCGGCCACCGAGCGCGCCCGCAGGGCGAAGACGGCGACCGCGCCGAGGGCCACCAGCAGCGCCGGGACGCCGATGCTGCCGAGCAGCTTCTGGGCAATGGAGCGCACGTGGGGTGGGGCAGTCCCGCCCGCCGGGGGGCGAGCGGGGCGCATGTGAGCTTTCTACCGACGCGGCTGTCAAAGCATTCCCCCGGCGGTGCGTTAGGCTTGCTGCCTTTTCCCTGGCCGGAGGCTTTCCCTAGGGAGCGCCCCGGCTTCTCGCCGTGCCAGTGCCCGCCATGCATTTCCTCACCTCCGCGCTGCTCGAGGTGCCCCACGGCTTCACGCTGCGGACGGGGGGTGTCTCCCTGGGGCCCTTTGCCTCCCTCAACCTCTCGGGGGGCGTCGGGGACAGCCAGGCGCACGTCGCGGAAAACCTGCGCCGGCTGGCCCAGGCCGCCGGGCGCTCGCCGGCGCAGCTAGCGACGGTGCAGCAGGTGCACGGTGCGCGCGTGGTGCGGGCTCGGCCCGGCGCGCCCGAGCCGGCGGACGCGCTGTGGACGGACGAGGCGGACGGGCTTTGGCTCGGCGTGCAGAGCGCCGACTGCGTCCCGGTGCTGCTGTCCTCGGCCGACGGGCGCCGCGTGGCAGCGGTGCACTCGGGCTGGCGCGGGACGGCGCTGCGGGTGGCGGCCCGGGCGGTGGAGGTGCTGGTGGGCCAGGGCGAGCGCGCCTCGACGCTGCGCGCGGCGGTGGGCCCGTGCATCCAGGCCTGTTGCTACGAGGTGGGGCCGGAGCTGGCCGACCGCTTCGGGGCGGAGTTTGGCCCGGAGGTGGTGCGGGAAGGGAGGAGGCGTCCCCACCTCAGCCTCAGTGCCGCGGTGCGCGCCACGCTGCTTGGCGCAGGCCTGTTGCCGGAGGGAGTGGACGTCCAAACGGCGTGCACCGCGTGCCAGCCGACGCGCTTCTACTCACACCGGCGGGAGGGTGGGGCGACGGGCCGCCATTTGGCCTTCATCGCCCCGGCGACGCTTTCTTGACGCTCTTCTGGCTGGCTTCCTATCCTCCTAGCCAGCGGCGGCAACGGCCCCTCCCCATGCGTCTCCACATTCTGCCCCTCGTCCTGGCGTGCGGGTGCGCCACTGACGTGGCCAGCAAGGCCGACGTGCGCGCGCTCCAGGAGCAAGTGCAGTCCCTGCAGCGAGAAAATGCGCAGCTGGTGGGCCGGCTCGACGCGCTGGAGCGCGACCAGCAGCTGGTGGCGCCACAGCCCGCCACGGCGGCTGCCGGGACGGCGCCGGCAGCGCTGGTGACGGCGCCGGCGGTGGCGCAGGCCCCCGCGGCGGTGGCCGCGACGGCGCCGGCGCTCACCGTGGTGAAGCTGAAGCCCAAGCCGGCGCCTCCGCCGTTGGACGTGGCGACGGCGGTGCAGGAGCCGGACGCGGCGGTGCTGGAGGAGCTGACGGAGAAGCCGGAGGCGCCGGCCAGCGCACCGCCCAATTCCGCGGACCAGGAGTACCAGGCGGCCTTGGAGGCATTGCGGACTGGCAACGTCAGCGGCGCGGTGGAGCGGCTCAAGCGTTTCGCCAGCACCTACCCCAAGCACCCCAAGGCCGACGACGCGCTCTACTATGCGGCGCTCGGGGAAATTGGACGCGGGGAGCTGGCGCGTGCGGCCGGGCTGCTCGAGTCGCTGGTGCAGCGCTACCCGGCGGGCGACGTGGTGCAGGACGCCATGCTCAAGCTGGGCGAAGTCCGGGTGCGCCTGCGCCAGACCGCCGAGGCGCGCGCCGCCTACGCGCTGTTGGTCGAAACTTTCCCTGGCACGGCCGCCGCCGTCCAGGCGCAGGCCCGCCTGTCGACGCTTCCGAGGAACCCCTGAATGCGACTGCCCCTTGCCGTTTTCGTGCTGTGCCTCGCCGCGCCGGTCGGCGCGCAAACCCCCCCGCCGCCGACGGCGCAAGACGCCTCGGAAGCCGAGGGCAAGTCGGTGCAGGAGCCCGGGCCGCCGGACAGCACGCCTCCGGCGGCCAAGAAGTCGGCGGCGCCGGCCAAGTCCGACAGCAACGCCCAGCCCGAGTCGCCCGGGACGACGCACACCGTGGTGAGGGGAGACACCCTGTGGGACCTCTCCCAGACGTACCTGGGCAGCCCTTGGTACTGGCCGAAGGTGTGGTCCTACAACCCGCAAATCGCCAACCCCCACTGGATTTACCCAGGCAACCAAGTCCGCTTCTTCCCGGGCTCGGGCGAGGAGCCGGCCGGTCAGGTGGAAGTGGAAATCGAGCCGGGCTCCGGGACGCAAGGGGAGGGCGACATCGCGCTGGTCGAGGCGGCGGAGAACAACAGCGTGGACATGGTGGGGCCCAAGCCCTACCAGCCCAAGGGCCATGAGCGGCTGCCGCGCGAGGGCTTCGTCACGGACAAGGACCTCGAGCAAAGCGGAGTGCTGGCCAAGAGCTTCGCCGAGACGGAGATGCTGACCACCGGCGACATGGTCTACCTCATTTTCAAGGACCGCTCGGCCGCCGTGGTGGGGAAGAATTACCTCATCTATCGGCCCGACCGGAAAGTGTACCACCCGCGCAGCCAGCGCCTGGTGGGCTACCTCACCGCGCTGGTGGGCCAGGCCCGCGTGCTGGACACCAGCGACCCCTATTACGTGCGGGCGCAAATTAGCTTCTCCTTTGACGCCATGTTCCGCGGGGACCGGGTGGGTCCGGCCGGCGAGGCGATGGTGCTCACCGTGGCCCCAGTGGCCAACACCAATGCCCAGGACTTGCCAGGCGCGGTGGTGGCCAACCTCAACCCGTACATCACCGTCAACGGTGAGCGGAGCGAGATTGTGGTGGACTTGGGCGGCGCCGATGGCGTCCAGGCGGGCAACATGTTCACCGTCATCCGCCAGGCGGACCCGCTCGACCAGGGGGTGAATCCAGCCGCCTACCAGGACCCGCGGCTGCCGGTGGAAGAGGTGGGCCGCTGCATCGCCACCGAGGTGAAGGAGCATGCGAGCACCTGCATGCTGCTGCGCACGGTGCGGGAGATTGTCAGCGGCGACCGCATTGTGCTTCGGGCAGCGAGCAAAGCGCCCGTTTCCATTCGCTAAATTCGTGGTGTGGGGGGTGGCCCGGCCAGGCCGGGCGCTTGACCCGGCTATCCCTCGTGCTTATGACAGCCGGCCCCCAAGCCGACTCGGCACTTCTATAGAGGTGGTGGCCCGGGCCGGGGTGAAGGGGGTTGCCCGACGCCCGCCATGTGCCTCTTTGCTGCTCACGCCCTCAGTCCGGCTCGCTGCGCGGGAGGTGAGGCGTGCAGGCAGGGCGGGGCGGGCGGGGGGTTGCAGTGGAGTCATTTGGCCCGCTTCGGTGGGGCCGCTGGACGCAGCGCGGAAGGGTGTGAGGAGACATGGCTCAACGAGTGAAGAAGGCCGCGGCCGCAACGCGGGAAGCTGCCAAGGCCTCGGGGCGTGGCCCTGCCTCCGCCGTTGCAGCGCCCCCCGGCGCCGCCCGGCGCACCCCCAGTGCGCGCCGCAGTGGAGGAAAGAAGGTGGCCGCCGCCCCGGCCGCCAGTAAGGCCGGCCGGACGCTGGCCACGGTGAAGGCCGAGGCCGTCCCGCGACGCAGCGGCGCGCGCTACCTGGTGGTGGTGGAGTCGCCGGCCAAGGCGAAGACCATCAAGAAGTACCTCGGCGCCGGCTACTCGGTGAAGGCCTCGGTGGGCCACATTAAAGACCTTCCCAAGTCCAAAATGGGGGTGGACGTCGAGCACGGTTTCAAGCCCGAGTACGTCGTCATCAAGAGCAAGGAGAAGGCGCTCGGCGAGCTCAAGAAATTCGCCCAGACCGCGGACACCGTCTATTTGGCCACCGACCCGGACCGCGAGGGGGAGGCCATCGCCTGGCACATTTCCGAGGAGCTGCGCCACCCCAACGCGGTGCGCGTGCTCTTCAACGAAATTACCAAGAAGGCCATCCAAGCGGCCATCGCCCACCCGCTGGCGCTGGACCGCAGCAAGTACGACTCGCAACAGACGCGCCGGATTTTGGACCGCCTGGTGGGCTATGAAATTAGCCCCATCCTCTGGGCCAAAGTCCGCCGTGGCCTGTCCGCCGGCCGGGTGCAGTCGGTGGCGGTGCGTCTGGTGGTGGAGCGCGAGCGGGAAATTAAGGCCTTCGTCCCGGTCGAGTACTGGACGCTGGACGCCGAGCTCGAGGGCGAGGAGCCCCCGCCCTTTGTGGCCCGGCTGGCCAAGCTCGACGGTGCCAAGGCGGAGGTGTCCGACCGGGCGACGGCCGAGGCGCTGGTGCAGGAGCTGCGGGGGGCCGACTTCACGGTGGCCAAAGTCGACCGCCGGGAGCGCCGCCGCAATGCGCCCGCGCCCTTCATCACCAGCAAGCTGCAACAGGACGCGGCCAACCGGCTGCACTTCACCGCCAAGAAGACCATGACCCTGGCCCAGCGGCTGTACGAGGGGGTGGAGCTCGGCGAGGAAGGGCAGGTGGGTCTCATCACCTACATGCGCACCGACTCGGTCCGGCTCTCCCCGGACGCGGTGGAGGCGCTGCGCGGCTTCATTCGGACGCGCTATGGGCAAGAGGCGCTCCCCGACGAGCCGGTCATTTTCAAAGGCCGCAAGAGCGCGCAGGACGCGCACGAGGCCATCCGCCCCACCTCGCTCGACTACCCGCCGGAGCGGGTGCGGCCCTTCCTCGAGCCGGACATGGCTCGGCTCTACGAGCTCATCTGGAACCGCTTCGTCGCCTGTCAGATGAAGCCGGCGGTGTACGACGCCACCACCGCCGACATCTCCGCCGGGCGGGCCACCTTCCGGGCCAGCGGCTCGACGCTGAAGTTTGCCGGCTGGCTGGCCGTGTACGGCGAGGCGCCGGTGGAGGAGGAGCCGGAGAAGCCGCAGCCGGGCGAGGAGGTGCAGGAGCCGTCCAGCGGGGCCCTGCCTCCCTTGGCCGAGGGCGACGTGCTGCAGCTGCGTCAACTGTTGCACGAGCAGCACTTCACCCAGCCGCCGCCCCGCTTCACCGAGGCCTCCTTGGTGAAGGAGCTGGAGGAGCAAGGCATCGGCCGGCCGTCCACCTACGCCGCCATCCTCAGCGTCATCCAGGACAAGAAGTACGTGGAGAAGCTGGAAGGCCGTTTCCATCCCACCGAGCTCGGCAAAATCACCACCGAGGAGCTGGTGAAGCACTTCCCCCACGAGATGGACGTCACCTTCACCGCCGGGATGGAGGAGAAGCTGGACCGGATTAGCGAGGGGGAGGCCAAGTGGAAGAATGTCCTGCAGGAGTTCTGGGACCCCTTCAAGGTGACGCTGGCCCAGGCGGCGGTGCAGATGCGAGACGTGAAGCGCGAGGAGACGCCCACCGACATCACTTGTGAGAAGTGCGGGAAACCCATGTCCATCAAATGGGGGAAAATGGGGCGCTTCCTGGCCTGCACCGGGTACCCGGAATGCAAGAGCACCAAGGACTTCAAGGAAGTGGATGGCAAGGTGGTGCCGGTGGAGGTGGAGCCCACCGACGAGGTGTGTGAGAAGTGTGGAAAGCCGATGGTCATCAAGCGGGGCCGCTTCGGCCGCTTCTTGGCCTGCTCTGGTTACCCCGAGTGCAAGAGCAGCAAGCCCTTGTCCATCGGCGTGGCCTGCCCCACCTGCAAGGTGGGCTACCTCACCGAGCGCCGGAGCCGCCGGGGCAAGGCCTTCTTCGGCTGCAACCGCTACCCGGACTGTACCTTCGCCGCCTGGGACCGCCCGCTGCCAGAGGCCTGTCCCAGCTGCGCCTCGCCGTACCTGCTGCAGAAGTACAGCAAGCGCGATGGGGCGAGCGTGGTGTGCCCCAACAAGGAGTGCGGTTACCGGCGCTCGGTCGACGAGCCAGGGACGTCCTCCTCGGCGGCCTGAGGCCAGGCCTTCGGTCGCGGGCTTCTTGACACCTCAGCCTCGAAACGGGACGATTTGAACGATGGCACTGAAGGCCGCCCGCTCCTGGCGGGGCCGTTTTGAATTGTCTTCCCTGCCCGCGCCCTTGAGCGGCGCTCCCGCTCCGAAAGGAAACACCCGTTGGTACTCTCCACGCTGAGCCACGTCTTGGATGCGGTGGTCCTCGCTGCGGCGCCGGCCTCTGGCGGTGGCGTGAAGGACAGCATCGTCCGCTTCTTCAAAGAGGGCGGACCGCTGATGTACGTCAACATCTTCTGGATGGCGGTGGCCATCGCCGTCATCGTCGAGCGGATTGTGACGCTGCTGTTTCGCTACAACCTCAACGCCGAGCCCTTCATGGACCAAATTACGAAGTTGGTCCTGCAGGGCAACGTCGACCGCGCGGTCAAGCTCTGCCGGGCCGCGCCCAATGCGCCCTTGGCCAAAGTGATTAGCGCTGGCTTGACGCGGGCCAACCGCGGGGAAATGGAGGTGGCCAAGGCGGTGGAGGAGGCCATCCTCGAGTACACCCCGCCCATTCAGTCGCGCATTCCCTGGCTGTGGTCGCTGGCCAACATCGCCACTCTGGTCGGCCTCATCGGCACCATCGTCGGATTGATTGGGACCTTCCAGGCCCTGGGCAACGTCCCGGCCGACCAGAAGCAGGCGCTGCTCTCCAACGGCATCTCCGAGGCGATGAACAACACCGCCTTCGGTCTTTCCATCGCGGTGACGTGCATCGTCGCCCACCTCTTTTTGTCGGCGTACGCCAAACGGATGGTGGACACGGTGGAGCTGAGCGCGCTGAAGCTGGAGAACATTCTCTCTCGCCGTGCCGCTGGCGAAACGTCGGCCATGGACTACGAGAAGTCGGCCTGACGGATGGCCTTTTTTTACAGTCGCAGGAAGCTCAAAGTCCGGGACGAGCACGAGCTCGGTGAGCTCAACATCGTCCCCTACCTCGACATCCTCATGAACCTCATCATGTTCATGCTCTTGTCGATTACCGGCCTGGCGGCCTTCGGCATCCTCAACGTCAGCGCCCCGAGCTACGGCGGCCCGGCCTCAGCGATGCAGGATGAGGGCGACAAGCCCAAGCTTTTGTTGTCGGTGCTGGTCTCGAAAAAGGGCTTCTACGTCGCCGGCGCGGGCGGCGTCCTTGGCCCGCAGACCGGCAGCGTCAACCCGGCCGAAGTCGCGCCCACCCTGCCCCGGAAGGGGGACGGGACGTACGACTACGCCGGGCTGACGGCGCAGCTGGTGGGCGTGAAGAAGGAGTTTCCCACCGAGACCAAAGTCATCATCGGCGCCGAGGCGGACATCCCCTACGAGGTGCTGGTGAGCACCATGGACGCGGTGCGCGAGTCGCCGCCGCCAGAGCACAAGGTGCTCTTTCCCGACGTCACCCTGGGGGCCTTGTAATGGCCGGCCCCCAACCGCCGGCGCCCGCGCCGCTCGATGACGAGACGCTGCAGCGGTTGATGTTCCGCAAGGCCATGACGCGCAAGAAGCGCATTGAGCGCGACAACGCCGCTCAAATCCGCGAGCTCAACATTGTGGCGATGATGGACATGATGACCATCATCCTGGTCTTCCTGCTCAAGTCCTACACCGCCTCGGCCATCTCCCTCACCCAGTCCGAGGACATCAAACCCCCGGTGTCCAGCACCCGGGCCACTCCCCGCGACACGGTGGCCGTCACCATTACCCCCAAGGACATTCTGGTGGGCGACCACGTGGTGGTGGCGCTGGAGCACGGCCAAGTCCCCCCGGGCGCCCTCAACGGCCGGCTGGTGGTGCCGCTCGACCAGGCCTTGCGCAAAGAGGTGGAGAAGCTGAAGTACATTGCCGACAGAAACCCGGCTGCTCCCTTCAGCAAGGAGCTGTCCGTCATCGGCGACCGGCGCATTCCCTACGACTTGCTCCTCACCGTTTTGTACACGGCCGGGCAGAACGAGCTCGAGAACTACCGCTTCGTCGTCCTCCAGAAGGACACCGGACAGGGCACCGGCGAAGCCACCAACTAGGGGCCGCTCCCAGAAGGGCTTGGACGTCCGCCTCGTTGCGCCCCCCCTGGACTTCTGCCGGCAAAGCGTTGCAGGAAGCTGCTCGAGGGTGGCTACCCCAGTCGTCACAGTCATCGGCGGCGGACTCGCTGGCAGCGAGTGCGCCTACCAGCTCGCCCAGCGCGGCGTGCCGGTGGTGCTGCGGGAGATGAAGCCCGTGCGCCGCTCGCCGGCGCACCACAGCGACAGTTTGGCGGAGCTGGTCTGCAGCAACTCCTTTCGCTCGGACAGTCCGGACAGTGCCATCGGCATGCTGCATGACGAGCTGCGGGCGCTGGGCTCGCTGGTGCTGAAGGCGGCCGACGCGGCCCGGGTGCCCGCCGGAGAGGCGCTGGCGGTGGACCGGGTTGGCTTCTCCCAAGGGGTGACGGCAGCGCTGGCGGGGGCGCCGCACCTCTCGCTGTGGCACGGGGAGGTGGAGCGGCTGCCGAGCGGGACGGTGGTGGTGGCTACCGGGCCGCTCACCGCCGAGGCCCTCACCGTCGCGCTGGAAGCGCACGTCGGGCCGCGGCTGTACTTCTACGACGCCATTGCCCCCATTGTCAGCGCGGACTCGGTGGACACCGAGGTGGCCTTCCGGGCGAGCCGCTGGGGCCGCGGGGAGGGTGCGGACTACCTCAATTTGCCCCTGGACGAGGACGCCTACCGGCGCTTCGTCGAGGCGCTGCGCACCGCGGAGAAGGTGACGCCGCACGCCTTCGAGGAGCCGCGCTATTTTGAAGGGTGCCTTCCCATTGAAGTCATGGCCGAGCGCGGCGACGAGGTGCTGGCGCACGGGCCGATGAAGCCGGTGGGGCTTCTGGACCCGCGCACTGGCAAACGCGCGCACGCGGTGGTGCAGCTGCGCCAAGAGGACGTGGGCGGGACGGCCTACAACCTGGTGGGCTTCCAGACGCGCCTCACCTGGGCCGAACAGCGGCGCATTTTCCGCACCTTGCCCGGCCTCGGCCAGGCGGAGTTTCTCCGGCTGGGCCAAATTCACCGCAACACCTACGTCGACGCCCCGCGGCTTTTGGGAAGGGACATGTCGCTCAACTCCGAGCCGCGCCTCTTCTTCGCCGGCCAAATTACCGGCGTGGAGGGCTACGTGGAGTCGGCGGCCTCGGGCTACCTGGTGGCGCTTTCCGTCCACGCGCGGCTGCAAGGACGGCGCTTCCAACCGCCGCCGGCCGGCACGGCGCTGGGGGCCCTGTACCGCCACGTCACCGGCGAGGCCCACCCCGCCGGCCAGGCCCACACGCCCACCAACGTCACCTTCAGCCTGTTTTCGCCGCTGCCCGGACGCGTCCGCCGCGAGGAGAAGCGCCCGGCCTACCTGGCCCGGGCGCGGCGCGAGCTCGTGGCCTGGCGTCGGACGCTGGGGAGCGACCCGGCGGCGCTGCACGCCAGCGCCGTCGGCCTCCCAGCGCCGCCCCGGAGGGCCGCTGGGTGAGGGCCCAGTGGCTTTTGTGCGCGCTGGCGCTGCCTGTGGCCGGCTGTCCCCAGCAGCCTTCGGCACCGGCCAAGCCGCTGGTGGGCGGCCTGGGCAGGCGCCTGGTGGCCGGCGCCGGAGGGGACTTGCACCTGTCGCGGGACGGGGCCTGGGCCACCTTCCTCAAAAACCCCGTTCGCCCCTCGCTGGAGGGCGTCAACCCGGACAGCATCAACCCCAAGAGTGTGGTGGGCGAGTTGTTGGCCGTCTCCCTCGCCACCGGCCAAGCCCACAGCCTGGCGCCGAGCGTCCCCAACAAGCCCGGCGCGGCGCTCTTCAGCCCGGACGGGCACTGGGTGCTGTTCCTCACCGACTTTGACTTGGCCTCCGGCACCGGCACGCTGCGCACCCAGCGACTGGACGCGCCGGGCGAGCCGGAGCGGCGCGGCCAGGCGGTGAGTTTCGTCACCGTCAGCCCGGACGGGCGCTTCTTCGCCTTCGTCGACGCCGGCG
>JBKQJL010000110.1:0-24065 GCA_052147975.1 Myxococcaceae bacterium | reverse complement strand
GAATGGCACGGTCCGCACGTCTCGACCTCCACCCGGGAGATGGGGCCCTCCCGGGTGAGGGTGCCGTTGGTGCCCAGCTTCCCCCAGCTTCCCACCGAGGCCCCGCGCAGCGCGAAGGTGAGCCCCTTCAGCGCGTCGTCAGGCCGTCTCTCCAAACCGGCCGCCCATCCGAGGTGCCCCGAGGCCGGCCCGTGACACGCTTCGCAGCCGACGTCGCCTTCGCTGTAAGCCGTGTCGAAGCGGTCCGTCTCCGCCCGGTAATTCTTCTGGAAGTCCGTGGTGTGGCAGGCGCCGCACATGTAATTCCAGTTTTGCAACGGGCGCGTCCAATGGAGCGCATTGCGGAAGTCCATCTGTCGCTCGCCCGGGTAGAGGTGAAACCAGCGCTGCCCGCCCTCGGCCACCGGGCGCGTGTCCCAGGCGATGCCCAGGGACTGAAGACGCCCCCTGGGGAACTCGACGAGGTACTGCTGCAACGGCTCGATGCCAAAGGTGAAGCGGACGGGGAATTCCGCAACCTTCCCGTCCGGCCCGTCGGTGCGCACCGCGAAGCCGCCATCCGGGTGCAAAAACGTCGTCCCGACGCCTTTGAAGGTGACGTGCGCGTCGTGAAAGTCCCCGAGGACGGTGGCGTCCGTGGCCGGCTGCATGGCCAGCCGGTGGTGGGAGGTGGACCAGGCTTGCGTCTGGCTGGGGTGGCAGTCCGCACAGGCCGCCGAGCCGACGTAGCTGGGCGGCGCGGGCGCCGGCGGCTTCGCCGCGGACGCCGCCGGGGGCGGCGGCTGCCTCGAGCAGGCGCCGAGCAGCACCGCCAGAAGCACGCCGGCGAAGCGGGCGAAGGGCCGTCCGTCCTTGAGGCGCGGGCGACGCCAAGACGGTGCCGGCTCTGGGAGTCGCTCAGGGTCGCGCATCGCTACGTCCACCGTTGTGCCCTCTTTTTCTGCTTCACGGGGAGGGGGAAGCGCCCACCTGGCGGACTCCCTCGTTGCCCGGCCCGCGCTGAAGCGCCAGCGTGCAGGGGGTTGCCCTCGAAGCCCCAAGAAAGGAAGAGCTCCCCGTCCCGAAAGACGCCGGCCAGCATGGGCAGGTTGCGCGCCCCGCGCCAGGGAGGGAGGCAAGCCGCCCCATTGGGGGCTGAGGGGGAGAGCGTCCAAAATGAAAGCCCTCAAAAGAGGAGCGCCGCGGTGAGCCGTAGCTGCCAGCTGGGGCCGCCGCTCGGACGCCAGATGTTGTAGTAGCCGGCCGCGTTGAGGTTGAGCGGGAGTCGCCCCAGCCGCACCAGTTTGCCGAAGCCGCCGCCCACCGGGAACGTCCACTTGTTGCCGTAGGGCGTCGCCAGCCAGTTGGCAGTGACGAGGGGAGAGGAGGTGAGGTACCAGCCGCCTGGGAAGTTGTAGTTGACGAAGTACTGCAGCAGAAACGAGTTGACGTTCTGGCTCCCGCCGCCCGCCCAGGACCAGACGTTGTTGACCAGGATGCCCAGCACCCAGGGGCCGGGCATGGTGAGCAGTACCACCGAGGGGCCGAACGTCCATTTCGCGCTCCCCAGCGCTGGGCTGGTGTTGGTGGGAAAGCCGAAGACGGGGCCGATTCCCCAGATGAAGCCCCCGGGGTTTTTCGGCGAGAGGAAGAGGGTGGTGTTGATGTTGCCCAGCCCGAAGATGCTCCCGCTTTCGCCCGTGCCGATGTTGGGCTGGCTGATGAGGGGGATGATGGTGCGGGTAATGAGGTTGAAGGTGCCGATGTGGATGGGGATGACCGGCTGGATGTTGAGCACTTCCTGGACAGCATTGGCTGGCCCGACGCCGAAGTTGGTGTTGCTCTGAAAGGGAACCGTGATGAGGTCCGCCACCGGGTTCTGCGTCTTCTTGGCGAGCTCCTCGTCCGCGTCCGTGGCGCCTTGCGCCTCGCCGGCGGCCGGCGCCTCGTTGGCCGCCGACGCTGGGGCCAGCCCAGGAGAGCTCAGCACCACCAGCAGAAGAAGCCCATGCTTCGCCTTCACCGCGCAGACTCCTCGCCGCTCGAGCGTCAAGCGAACCACAGTATGGGATTTTTCCGTTTCCTCAACGCCAAAAGCTCGCCTCGGGCAACGCCCGTCTTTCCCTTTTGCACTCGCCCGTCCGAGGGGGCATTCTGCGCCGCAACACCCGCCGGAGGCGACACGCCTCGCGGATGCTTCCCACCGTCAAGACACGTTACGCCTGGAGGAACTTCCACCATGTTGATTGACATTCGCAACACCAGCGCCGTCGTCGCACTGTTGGCGCTCGCTGTCGGCTGCGGCGGTGTGTCTCAGGAGAAGTACAACGCCGCCGTCAGCGACGCGGACAAGTACAAACAGGATGCCACCACCCAAGCCCAGCGCGTGACCGATTGCGAGGCGAAGGTGGCGGCGATGTCGGGCAAGGTGACGGGCCTCGAGCAGACCAACGCCACGCTGGAGCAGAAGAACGACGACTACAAGCAGATGAGCGCCGCGCTGGCTGCGGACACGGCCGCCGGCCAGCTGGAGATTGCCAACCTTTCGGGCCTGGTCACCATCCGCCTCCCGGAAAAGCTGCTCTTCAAGCCAGGCTCGGCGGCCATCGTCAAGGGAGGGAAGGCCGAGCTGCGCAAGGTGGCGACGGCGATGGAGGGCGTCAGCAACCGCGTCTTCTACGTGGCCGGAAACACCGACGACAAGCCCATCAAGACCAAGCAGTTCCCGTCCAACTGGGAGCTCAGCACGGCGCGGGCGCTGGCGGTGGTCCACTTCTTCATCGCCGCGGGCGTCGACCCGAAAATTCTGGGCGTGGCCGGCTACGCGCAGTACCACCCCATCGCCTCCAACGACACCGCCGAGGGCCGCACCAAGAATCGCCGCATCGACATCGGCATGGCCCCGCCGCCCAGTGACTTGCCCACCATGAAGTAGGCCCGTTGGGAGGCTGACCGGCTAGAAGGCGCGTTGGTACTGCTTCGGAATGCGCCTCTGGCCTGGCTGGCCGAGCCGCTGCGCGGCGTGGAGCGGCCAGTATGGGTCGCGCAACATCTCGCGTGCCAGCAGCACCAAGTCCGCCGCGCCCTCCTGCAGGACGGCGTCGGCCTGAGCGGCGTCCGTCAGCATGCCCACCGCGGCGGTGGGCACCTTCGCCTCGGCCCGAATTTGGCGGGAAAAGCGGACTTGGTAGCCGGGCCCGAGGGGAATGGGCGCGTCCGGCACCAGGCCGCCCGAGCTGCAGTCCACCAAGTCCACGCCCTCTCGGTGCAGCTGCCGGGAGAGGGCGACGCTGTCCTCTGCCGTCCAGCCGCCCTCCGTCCAGTCCGTGCAGGAGAGGCGGGCCAGCAGCGGCAGCCGCTCGGGCCAGACGCCGCGCACCGCGCGCGCCGTCTCCAGGGCAAAGCGCACCCGGTTGTCGAAGGAGCCGCCGTACTGGTCCTGCCGCCGGTTGGACAGCGGCGAGAGGAAGCTGTGGCCGAGGTAGCCGTGCGCGAAATGCAACTCCAGCACTCGGAAACCCGCGGCCAGGGCGCGCCCGGCGGCGGCCACGAAGGCCTGCTGCACGGTGCGGATGTCGCCCTCGCTCATGGCCCGGGGCAGAATGCTGGCCGCGGAGAAGGCGAGCGCGCTAGGGGCAATGGGCTCCCAGCCCCCGGCCTTTTTCGAAAGGCCCTGTCCGCCCTCCCATGGCACGGCCGAGCTGGCCTTTCGGCCGGCGTGGGCCAGCTGCATTCCCGGTACGGCGCCCTGGCGCTCGAGGAAGCGGACAATGCGGGCCAACGGCTCGACGTGGGCGTCCTTCCAGATGCCGAGGTCGGCCGGCGTAATGCGGCCCCGCTCTTCGACTGCCGTCGCCTCGGTCATGACCAACCCGGCGCCTCCCACGGCCCGCGAGCCGAGGTGCACCAGGTGCCAGTCCGTGGCGAAGCCGTCCTCGGAGCTGTACTCGCACATGGGCGAGACGCCGACGCGATTGGGCAGGGTGACGCTGCGAAGGGAGAGTGGCTCGAAGAGGTGGGGCACGTTGGGCGGTATGGTTAGCGGCGGGCGGCCCCAAAAGCCCGTGTTTGAAGGCGCCGCCCCGGCCCCGCCCGGTGTTTTCTTCAACGCCCCCGCCCCCTTGGGCTATAGCGCGGCCTGGGGCCCTTCTTCGAGTTGTCACCTGGCGCCGGCCCGAAAAGCGCGCAGGATGGGCTTGGCGTCTTTCACCCTTGTGTCTTGGCACCCCATGGCCCGCGCCGAACGAAAAGCGAGCAAGTCCAAGGCCCCGCTCAGTGCCGAGCCGGGCCACTACCTAAACAGAGAGATGTCCTGGCTGGCCTTCAACGAGCGCGTGTTGGAGGAAGCTGCGGACGCGGCCTGGCCCCTTCTGGAACGGCTCAAATTCTTCGCGATTTTCCACGCCAACCTGGACGAATTCTTCATGATTCGCGTCAGCGGGCTGCACGGCCAGCTGGTGCAGCCGGACGTGGAACGCAGCCCGGATGGGTTAACCGCCCGCGAGCAGCTGACCCGCATTGCGGAAACCGTGCGACGGCAGCTCCGCACCGCCTCGGAGCTCTTCGCCAAGCAGCTTGCCCCGGAGCTTTCCGCCGCCGGCGTCCGCATCCGCTCCTGGGAGTCGCTCAGTCCACAAATGCAGGAGCTGGCGCGGACCTACTTTCGCACCACCGTTTTCCCGGTGCTGACGCCACTCGCAGTCGACCCGGGCCATCCCTTCCCCTTCATCTCCAACCTGTCGCTCTCCCTGGCGGTGGAGGCGGAGGACCCGGAGGCCGAGCTCCGGCGGTTCGCCCGCGTGAAAGTCCCGGAAATTCTGCCGCGCTTCGTTCCACTCGACGCCTTTGGCGAGTCGTCTCACCCGGACCCGGCCGGGCCGAGCGAGTTTCTCCCGCTCGAGGCGCTCATCTCCGCCAACCTGGACGCGCTCTTCCCCGGAATGCGCATTCTCGGCGTCTACCCGTTCCGCATCACCCGGGACATGGACATCGAGATAATGGAGGACGAAGCCGACGACCTCCTGGTCACCATCGACCGCGAAATCCGCCGTCGGAAGTTCGGCGCCGTGGTGCGCCTGGAGGTGGACCCGGCCACCCCGGACCGCATTCGGGCCTTCCTCTTGTCCAAGCTGGAGATTGACCAGGAGGACCTCTACGAGACACCGGCACCGCTGGGGCCTTCGGCGCTGTTCGCGCTGGCTGGGCTTCAGCGCCCGGAGCTCCATGACCAGAGCTTCGTCCCTGCTGTCCCCCGGGAGTTCCTCGACGCGGCCGACCCCTTCGAGGCCATCCGTGCGGGCGACATCATGCTGCATCTTCCGTACGACTCCTTCACCCCGGTGCTCACCTTCCTGCGCCAGGCGGCGGAGGACCCGGCGGTGCTGGCCATCAAAATGACGCTCTACCGCACCGGGTCCAACTCGGACATTGTGAAGAGCCTGATTGCGGCGGCCGAGAACGGCAAGCAAGTGGCGGTGGCCATCGAGCTCAAAGCCCGCTTCGACGAGCAGAACAACATCGAATGGGCCCGCGCCCTAGAGCGCGCCGGCGTCCATGTCTTCTATGGAAGCGCCGGCTTGAAAATTCACGGCAAGGTGACGCTCGTCGTGCGTCGGGAGCAGGACGGCATCCGCCGCTACGTGCACCTGTCGACTGGCAATTACAACGCCGGGACGTCACGCATTTATACCGACCTCGGGCTCTTCACCTGTGACCCGGACTTGGGCGAGGACGCGACGGAAGTCTTCAACTCCCTCTCGGGCTTCTCCAAGGGGAGCCACTACCGAAAGCTGGCGGTGGCGCCGGCAACGCTGGCCGAGCACGTGCTGGCGAAAATCGACGCCCAGGCGGAACGCGCTCGCTCCGGGAAGCCAGCGAGAATTTTCGCGAAGATGAACGCTCTGGTGGACGCCCCCGTCATCCAAGCCCTATACCGGGCCTCTCAAGCGGGCGTGGAAATTGACCTCGACGTGCGGGGCATCTGCTGTCTGCGCCCGGGCGTCCCGGAACTGTCGGAGAACATCCGCGTCTTCTCGGTGGTGGGCCGCTTCCTCGAGCACGCTCGCGTCTTCATCTTCGGCCCGCCGGGAGAGGAGGAATTCTTCCTTTCCTCGGCCGACTGGATGCCGCGCAACCTGTACCGCCGGGTGGAGCTCCTTTTCCCCGTCGGCCGGGAGGCGCTGCGCGAGCGCATTCGCCGCGAGGTGGTGGAACCGGTCCTCAAGGACAACACCCGCGCCCGCGACCTCGACGCCTCGGGCGTCTACCACCGTCGACACCCGGCCGCGGGCGAGCCGGCCTCGGACGCCCAGCTGTCCGTCCTCACCCTCGTCATGCGCCACGGGCTTCGCGCCCTGCAGCCCAGCTGACGTCGCCCGAAAGCTCCCCCCGGGACCCCGGGCCGCAGAAGCGGCGGACGGCGCTCGCAGGCTGGCCCACAGAAAAAGGGGTGTGCGTCTGTCGGGCCGGGTGCGCGTCGTCCCACTCGCCGGGGCGCTCAAGGAGTACCTCCTCGCCGGTGGAGGTCGCGCGCTCGACGTGCCCGCGCCACGTCTCGAAGGGAACGGCCAGAGGGGGGAAGGCGCTCGGGTGGGAGCAAAAAGTGCGTTGGCCCGGCGCGCCGGGTACGCTTTCTGGAGGAACAGCGCTGCCCCCGGGCGCCCCCGGCCGTCGCGGCCGGGCGCCGCGTGGGCGCTCACGTGAGAGAATGAAACGCACCTCGACCGCCGGACTCCTAGTGGGACTCCTCCTCGTCGCCGTCCCCGCCTTCGCCCAGGACGAGTACGAGTCCGGCTTTGGGGAGCTCAGCCTGAATGCGGGCTTTGCCCTCCCGCTGGGCAGCGCCGTCAACAACATTAACGAGTCAGACGTCATCAACTTTGCGGTGCCCTTCGGCATTGCGGTGGGCTACCGCATCGCCGGCGCCGTCTTCCTGGGCGCCACCTTCACCTATGGCCCGTTTGGCACGCCCAGCAGCACCACCTTGGCCACCTGCGCCACCACCGGGACGAGCTGCCACTCGAGCGACTACCGCGTCGGCTTCACCGTGCAGTGGCACCCCCTGGGAAGCCGCGGGCTGGACCCTTACGTGGGCATCGGAGCCGGCTATGAGTGGCTGATAGTCGACATCTCCGGTGGGGGCACGGACCTGACGGCGCAGTACAACGGCTTCACCTGGGTGGACGTGCCGTTGGGGGTGGACTTCCGGCTGAGCAAGGACATCCGCCTCGGCCCCTACCTGGACTTCGCGATGGGCGAGTACCGCAATGCGAGCGTCACCTACGGTGGTGTCTCTCAGCTAATTCCAGAACGGGCGATTCACTTCTGGCTGAGCGCTGGCGTGCGCGTCGTCTTTCTGAGCCTCTGACGCCGGGTCGGATGCGCCTCCACCTCGTCGACGGCACCTACGAGCTCTTCCGGGCCCACTTCAGTCCCCGTCCGGGCCACCTTGACCGGGCCGGGCGAGACCGAAAGGCCACCGTCGGCCTTGTGGCTTCGCTGCTGGCGCTCCTCAGCGACGCCTCCGAGAAGGTGACGCACCTGGCGGTGGCGTTCGACAACCCCATTCGCTCGTTTCGCAACCAGCTCTTCGCCGGCTACAAGACGGAAGCGGGCGTGCCGGCCGAGCTGTTGGCCCAGTTTGACGTTGCCGAGGAGGGGACGCTGGCCTGCGGCATTGCCGTCTGGTCCATGCGCGACTTCGAGGCAGATGACGGCATGGCCACCGGGGCGGCGCGCTTCAAAGACGAGGTGCAGCAGGTGCGCCTGCTGACGCCGGACAAGGACCTCGGCCAGTGCGTCAGGGGCACCCAGGTGGTGCAAGTCGACCGGATGCGGGGCAAGGAGCTCGACGAAGCGGCGGTGACAGCGCTGCGGGGCATCCCGCCCGCGCTCATCCCGGACTGGCTGGCGCTGGTGGGGGACGACGCGGACGGCATTCCGGGCCTCCCTGGCTTCGGCGAGAAGGGGGCGGCCGCCGTGCTTCGGGCCTTCGGGCCGCTCGAGTCCATCCCCACCGAGGTGAGACGTTGGCCAGCGGGCCTGCGCTCCAGGGAGCGGCTGGCGGCCGTTTGGGCCGAGCGGCGCAAGGACGCCTTCCTCTACCGGACGTTGGCCACACTGCGCACCGACGCCCCGGTGTCGACGTCCCTGGCCGAGCTGGCCTACGCCGGCGTCCCGAGGACGCGCTTTTTGGCCTTCTGTGAGGCCATGGGCGCGCAGACGCTGAAGAGCCGGCCGCCTCGGTGGGCCAAATGACGGGACGCCGGGCGCCGCGTCCCGGCACCTGCGCGCTGCGGAAGGCCGAGGCGCGGCGGCGCGCCCAAGGGCTGCGGCTGGTGCTGGCCGACTGCGACGGCGTCCTCACCGACGCGGGCGTCTTCTATGGGGCGTCCGGCGAGGTGATGAAGCGCTTCAACATCCGCGACGGCATGGGGGTCGAGCGGCTGCGGTTGGCCGGCATCGAGAGCGGCATTGTCTCCGGGGAGGTGAGTCCGAGCATTGTCCGGCGCGCGGAGAAGCTGGCCCTTCGCCACGTGCTGCTGGGCGTGAAGGACAAGCGTGCCGCCGTCGAGGCCTTGTGCACGCAAGCTGGGCTGCTCCCCTCCGAGGTGGCCTACATGGGGGACGACGTCAACGACGTGGCCGTCCTGGAGGCCCTCCGTCCCGAAGGCCTGACCGGGGCACCGCGCGACGCGCTGCCCGAGGTGGCCCAGCGCGTCCACTATGTTTGCCGCCTTCCAGGTGGAGGCGGCGCCTTCCGCGACTTTGCGGAGTGGCTGTTGGCCCTGCGGGCCGACCGGCCCGGGCGTGGCCAGCGCTAGCATTGGGTGGGAGACACCCCGGGGCCCCGGTGAGAAGCGCCAAGCCCGGCGCTAGCGCCGGAGGAAGGCGAGGACGACTTCCACCACAATGAGGGCGACAATCATCACCTCCAGGGTGAGCGAGCGCGCCGTGTCCACCTCGCCCTTCAGCCATTGGTAGACGTCGCCCAGCGTCTGCTGCTTGCGCTGCACGCTGGCCTTCCAGTCGTCCACCCGCAGCTGCTCGAGCGCTGCCTCGTAGACTTTGGCCAAGTAGAAGTCGCCAATGACTTTGAGCGAGTTTTCCACCCGTTCCAGCGCCTCGGACATCTCGATGAGGGTGAGCTGGACGCTGCGGGCCAGGGGGGCGTCGGTGGTGCGGAAGAGGGGGACGCCGCGGCGGCGCGTCCGGCGCAGCGTCTCGCCCACGCGGGTGAGCTGCCGGTCCAGCTGGCTGTCGTAGTAGCGAAACTCGAGCAGCTGCCCGTTGCAGATTTCGAGGATGTCCGGAATGTCGGTGGAGCCGGTGGGCTCGTAGACAAAGGCCGCGTTCCAGTCCACCACCACCAAGTCAAACTCGCCGTAGCTGAGGTGCTGGGCGGTGACGTCGCTGCGTTCCCGGGCACTGAGGCGCGGCTCTCGCGTCTCCCCCAGTAACAACGGCGCCAGCCCAGGCCAGCCGAGCACCTCCTCGGCCGAGGGGTTGCCTTCGAGGTGCTCCACGAAGTGGACGGCGTAACTCTCGCTCTGCTCCCACAGCTTGGCGCTGCGCAGCGCCGGTGCAATGGCCGGCCGCAGAGACTCGAGCACCTCGAGGGCCAGCGCGTCGACGCTTGGGCTGTCGTACAGCTCGTCGGCCAGCGGAATGAGCGCGGCCAGCTTGGTGCCGGGCTCCACCGGGACGCGCAAGCGAATGCTGACGCTGCCGTGGTCGAAGAGTCTGCCCACCACGTCCACCACCAGGGTGTCCTTGCCGACGGCCAGCGTCCGACGGCCGAGCTCGACGGCCAAGGGCGGGTTGGGCAACAGCAGGTACTCCGCGCCAGCACGCGTCAGCCGGACGCGCCGGCTGTCCCGGGCGAGCAACCGCTGAGCCGCATCGAGGTCAATCTCCTCGGCGACGTCAAAGAGTCGGTAGCAGAAGACGTGCGCCTTCTGCAGGACGGGCCCCTCATCAGTGCGGGTGGACGTGGCCACTCGCCCCAGGCTACTTCGAGATGACCGCCTCGGAGGTGCCGGACTCGCCGCGCTCGCCGGCCAGGGTGGCCGGAGCCAGGCGGGCCAGGGCCAGCGCGCCAAGGAGGGGCACCGCGGCGAGCAACAGCACCTGCACCGTCAGCCGCCCCTGCGCGAGGTTGAACAGGGCGATGGTGAGCGAGCCTCCCAGCATGCGGTTGGCGTAGAGGGCGCTGGTGACGGCGCCCCGCTCATGCCAGGGCACCCTCTGCTGGGGGGCAAAAATGCAGGTGCTGGCTGCCGGCCCGAGGCCCAGGCCCACCAGGGCCAGCGCGCCGAAGGTGGCGACGTCTCCCCAGCCGCGCACCAGGGCGGTGGCGAGGAGGGCGGCGCCGACGGCCGCCACGGCGAAGCCGCCGGCGGCGCTGGCCCGGAGGCCTCCGCGCAACAGCACCCGCACGCCAAGGGCCGAGCCCACCGCCCAGCCCACCAACAGTGGCACCAGCGCCGCGCCGGCGGTGAGGGCGCTGCGCTGGCCATGGGCGACCAGCCACAGCGGGACGTAGGCACTCGTCCCGTAGAGGACGCCGCCGGCCACCAGCCCGCCCACCACGCCGGACAGCACGGTGCGGTCTCGGAGAAGGTGCAGGGGCAGCACCGGGCGTCCGGAATGCCGCTGCTGCTGCACCAGCACCACCGCCACGACAGTGGCGGCGAGGGCGGCCAGAAGCTGTAGCAGGCCGGCCAGTCGCCGCGGCTCCAGCGCGAGGAGGGTGAGGGCCAGCGTCGAGCCCGCCAATAGAGGCCCGGCGAGCTCGAGGCGGTGCGCCCTCGGCCGGGGCGGGTCGCGGTAGGAGAGCTGCAGGAGAATGGCCGCCGCCACGCCCACCGGGACGTTCACCCAAAACACCCACCGCCAGCTGGCGTGCTGGGTGAGGAAGGCGCCGAGCACGGGGCCCACCACCGAGGCGGCGCCCCAGCAGCCGGTGAAGAGGCTCTGGATGGCAGCGCGCTCCTTGAGGCTGTAGAGGTCCGAGGCAATGGTGAGCGTCGTTGGCTGCAACGCCCCGGCCCCGAGGCCCTGAAGCATGCGGAAGGCAATGAGCTCTGGAACGGACGTCGAGAAGCCGCACAGCGTGGTCCCCAGAAGAAAGACGCCCAGCCCGCCGAGAAAGGTGGCCCGCCGGCCGATGCCGTCGGCGAGGCCGCCGGAGATGAGGACGCCCAGCGTGGAGGCAAGGAAGAAGGCGGTGAAGGCCCAGGCGTACAGGGAGCGTCCGCCCAGCTCGGCAGTCAGCGTCGGCATGGCGGTGGTGACGACGGTGGTCTCGAAGGCCGCCATCACCAGGCCGAGCAACACCGCCGCCGTTGCCATGCGGCGGGCCGGACCTGGCACCGTCACGTCCACATGCGCAGTCGTCATGGCCGCATCCACTCGCACAGTCTCAGCAAGCCTAAGAGGCAAGAGACAATGCGAAAAACGCATTTAGCGCATAACGTTATTGCCACCACGGCATGACAAGCGAACAGCTCGACGCCTTCCTCACGCTGGCCCAGGAGGGCCGCTTTGTCTCGGCGGCGCGCCGCCTGGGTGTCTCCCAGTCCGGGCTCAGCCGTCAGCTGCAATCGCTCGAGCGCGAGCTGGGCACCAAGTTGTTGGTGCGGACGCCCCGCGGCGTGGTGCTGACCGACGCGGGGCAGCACTACCTGGTGCACGCCCAGCGCGCGCTGGACTCGCTGCGACGCGGTGCCTCGGAAGTCCAGGAGATGGCGCAGACGGCGCGCGGCTCCGTCGCCCTCGGCACGCTGCCCACGGTGGGCGCGTACCTGCTGCCGGACCTCATTGTCCGCTTTCACAAGAAGCACCCGGAGGTGCGGGTGCGGCTGGTGGAAGGCAAGGCGGGCGAGCTCGAGGAGCGCGTGGCCAAGGGGGAGCTGGACTTGGCCGTCCTCAACCTCCCGGTGCGCCGGGTGGACTTGGTGGCACAGAAGCTGTGGACGGAGGACTTCGTCCTGGCCGTGCCGCGGGGCCACAAGCTGGGGCAGGCCAAGGGGCCGGTGCCCTTGCGGGTGGTGCTGGGGGAGCCGCTGGTGGTGGTGCCCGGGGTGGCGGCGACGCACGCCCTGGAGGCCGTTGCCGAGGCGGCCGGCGAGCCGTTGCACATTGTGCTGGAGACGGACAACCCGGAGGGCATGCGCCGCATGGTGGAGCGCGGCCTCGGCCTCTCGCTCATGCCCTCCCTCATGGCCAAAGAGCGCACCGGGCGCGGCTTCGAAGTCGTCCAGGTGGGGGAGGGCGGGGTGAAGCGGCAAGTGGCACTGCTGCACCGGGGTGAGACGTACTTGAGTGCGGCGGCCCGCGCCCTCAAGAGTTATTTGTCCGAGGCGCTGCCCAGTTTCTTTCAGTCCAAGTAGGGCCCCGCGCCTCGCCGGCGGGGGGGGTTCTGCCATGCCCGAGTACCCGGACCTCACCGTCTACTTGCGCGCGCTCGCCCCGCGGGTGGTGGGCCAGCCGCTGGAGGCCATTCGCGTCCGCGGTCCGTCGCTGTTGCGGACGGCTGAGCCTCCGCTGGCCCAGGCCCTCGCCAAGCGCGTCCTCTTCCTGCGCCGTCTTGGCAAGCGGCTCGTCTTCGTCCTCGAGGACGGGCTTTTCCTCGTGCTGCACCTCATGGTGGCAGGCCGTCTCCACTGGCGGGAGCGCGGGGCGAAGGTGCCCGGCCGGGTGGGGCTCGCCGCCTTCGACTTCCCCACTGGGACGCTGGTGCTCACCGAGGCCAGCCCGAAAAAGCGCGCCCAGCTGCACCTGGTTTTCGGGGAGGCCGCCTTGGCCGCCCTCGGCCGCGGCGGCGTCGAGCCGCTGCTGGCCAGCCCGGAGGAGTTTGCCGCCGTCGTCCGCCGAGAAAACCACACCCTGAAGCGCACCCTCACCGACCCGCGCCTCTTCGCGGCCATCGGCAATGCTTACTCCGACGAAATTCTGCACCGGGCCAAGCTGTCTCCGGTGGCGCTCAGCCAGAAGCTCGACCAGGCGCAGCTGCAACAGCTCTACCGTGCGACGCACGAGGTGCTCGAAGAGTGGACACAGCGGCTGGCGGCGGAGGCCGGCCAGGCCTTTCCGGAGAAAGTCACCGCCTTCCGAGAGGGCATGGCCGTCCATGGCCGTTACCGCCAGCCCTGCCCCGCCTGCGGCGCCCCGGTGCAGCGCATCGTCCACGCCGACAACGAAACCAATTACTGCGCCAACTGCCAGACGGGCGGACGGCTGCTCGCCGACCGCTCGCTGTCACGCCTTCTCAAGGAGGACTGGCCCCGCACCCTCGAGGAGCTCGAGGAAAGCCGAGCTGCCACCCGCGCCCGCATGTCGCTGTAGCCGGTCCCCGGCCCCCCCGTGGCAAACTGCGGCGGCCCCGAGGCCCACCCAGGCAATGGGCTGGAGGGGTTGGACGTAGAGCCTGCGGTGGTGAGGCGCTGCCCGCGGGGCTTTTCCCCGGGGGGGCTATGGGCGCCCTCGTCCAAGGGGAGTGAGGGCGTTCATGGGCATCCGCGTTGACTTGCTGGAGGGCAGCAAAATCGCCTTCCTCAGCCTGCGGGCCCACCGGCTGCGCACCCTTCTCACCACCCTCGGCATTGGCATTGGGGTGTGCACGCTGCTGGCCATTATTGGAATTATTCAGGGGCTCAACGTCTCGTTCGCCCGGCAGCTGGCGCAGCTTGGCTCCAACTCCATGTACATCTCCAAGTTTCCTTGGGTGATGCGCGGGGACTGGTGGGAGTACCGCAATCGCCGGGAGCTCTCGGTGCACCTAGTGGACAGCCTGCGCGAGCAGGTGCCGACGCTGAGCGCGGTGGCGCCCATGACGCAGCAGAATGTGGACGCCTTTGCCCACGGCGAGCAGCTCTCCTCGGTGGCGCTGGTCGGCACCACCGCGCAGTACCCCCAAGTGAGCGGGTACGAGGTGTCCGAGGGCCGCTTCCTCACCGAAGGGGACAACGACAACGGCACCAACGTGGTGGTGTTGGGGGCGGACACGGCCAAGGGCCTATTCGCCACCGGCTCGGCGGTGGGCAATGGCGTACGCCTCAACGGACGGCCCTTCCGGGTGGTGGGTGTTCTACACCGCCGCGGGAAAATTCTCGGGGAGAACCAGGACTTGACGGCGATGGTGCCGCTGCGCACCTACCTGGCCACCTTCGGGACGAAGCGGGGCATCACCATCGGCGCTGCCGTCACCGAGGGCGAAGACGTCCTGCGCGCCGTGGACGCGGTCCAGAGCACCCTGCGGCGCGCCCGGGGCATCCCACCGGAGAAGAAGGACGACTTCAGCATCAACCGACCAGAGATGCTGGCCAACACCTACGCGCAGCTCACCGGGGCGCTGTACGGCGTCGCCACCGGCATTGGCCTCATCACGCTGCTGGTGGGCGGCATCGGCATCATGAATGTCATGCTCGTCTCGGTGCGCGAGCGCACCCGGGAAATTGGCGTCCGGCGCGCGCTCGGCGCACGCCGGCGCACCATCGTCATGCAATTCCTCCTCGAAGCGGCGGCAGTTTCTGCCCTGGGAGGGGCATTGGGGACGGCGGTGGGGCTGGGCCTGGCGAAGCTCGTGTCCTTGGTGACGCCGCTGGCGGCGGCAGTGGAGCCACTCACCATTGTGGGCGGCATCGGCTTCGCTGCCGCCGTGGGCCTGCTGTTTGGCATCTGGCCGGCCGCCCGGGCCGCTCAGCTTGACCCAGTCGAGGCCTTGCGCGCGGACTGAGCTTGGGTGGGGCGGCGGGTACCCAGTCGACGCCGGACGTGGGCGCGGCTGTGCGTTAGGCCTCCAAGTAGCGGCCCAACAAGGGGCGCAGCCGCGCGCGGACGTCCTCTGGAATGCGCGAGCGGTCCGTCCAGATGGCCTGGGCCAGGGCGCTTTGGCAGGTGCAGGGTGTCTCGCCGAGTGCCTTCACCGCCGGAATGGCCTGCCGGAGGAGGGCCAACGCGGCGGCAGTGGCTGCTTGAAGGTTGCCTTGGATTTCGCGCAGCAGGGCGTGCTTGTCCAAGTCGTCCGGCGTCGGGCGCCAGCAGTCATAGTCCGTGGGCAGACACACCGCCGCGTAGCAGAGCTCCGCCTCACGGGCCAGCTTGGCCTCCGGCAGCAGCGTCATGCCGATGAGGTCCGCCCCCCAGGAGCGGTGCAGCTCGCTCTCGGCGCGGGTGGAGAATTGCGGCCCCTCCATGCAGACGTAGGTGCCCCGCGGGTGCACTTTGACGTTGCTGGGCAGCGCCAACAGCGCGGTGCGCAGCGTCGGACAAAAGGGAACGGCAAACTCGACGTGGACGGCCAAGTCCTCGAAGAAGGTGCCAGGCCGCCGGTACGTCCGGTCGATGACTTGGTCCGGAATGACGAGCTCGCGAGGCCGCACATCCTCGTGCAGCGAGCCCACTGCGGCGCTGGCCAGCACGTGGGTGACGCCTAGGGTTTTCAAGGCGAAAATGTTGGCTCGGGACGGGACGTGGCTCGGGTTGTGGATGTGGCCCTCGCCGTGACGTGCCAGCAGTGCCACCTCCACCCCCTCGAGGGTGGTGCGCACAATGGGCCCGGAAGGAGGGCCGAAGGGTGTGTCCACCCGGGTGGCCGTGCCGCCCAGCGCGCCGAGCGCCTGTCCGAGACCGCTGCCGCCGATGATGCCGAGCATCGGTAGTGTCATGTCGCTACGCTACCCAGGAGAGCCGCACCAGCGAAAGGAGCGCGACGGTGAGCAGCCCAGGCAGCGGACTTTCCTTCGAGGATTTCCAGGCGGGACAGCGGCGGTCCTTTGGACCGCGGGCGCTCAGTAAGGAAGAAATTGTCGCCTTCGGCCGAGACTGGGACCCGCAGCCCTTTCACATCGACGAGGCAGCGGCGGCGCGCTCCCCCTTTGGCGGTCTCATCGCCAGCGGCTGGCAGACGGCCGCGCTGTGCATGCGCCTGGTGGTGGATGGGCTGTTGGCCCAGTCCACCAGCATGGGAAGCCCCGGCCTGGACGAGCTCAAATGGCTCAAGCCGGTGCGCCCTGGTGACGCGCTCTCCGTCGAGGTGGAGGTGTTGGAGGTGACGCCCTCCAAAAGCAAGCCGGACCGGGGCAGCGTCAAGCTGACGTACCGCTGCACCAACCAAAAGGGGGAGACGGTGATGACGATGGTGGCCCGCGTCCTCTTCTTGCGCCGCGCCGCGCTGTCCGGTTGAAGAGGCCCTTGTCCCGCCTCAGCGCGCCGGCCCGGCGTCCGTGAGGGGCGGGCGAAAACGGGCGTCGTCGAGCGGGGGGTTGAGTTCGATGGTGTCGATGCTGAGGTGGCTGGTGGTGGGACCGCCGTGCACCCCAGTCTCCACCGCCACCGGGAAAAGCACGCCCTGGACCCGACGGTTGGACCGGAAGCGCGTCTCCTCCAAAGGATGCTTGCCGTCGGCGCGCCGCGTCTCCGCCCACCCCAATGGCTCGTGGGTGGCGGCGTCCAGCTGGTAGCGCAGCACCGTCCCATCCGGGAAGAAGACGTCCAGCGCTTCGGTGGGCCGGCCCTGCACCTCGCCCCTTCCCGCGAGTGCAAAGTGAATGCCCTTGGCCGACGCATCCAGCAGGGGGCCGTCCATGTCCGCCTCGCGCCGGGCCCTGGCCACCTCCGTGGCCGACATGGGCTCGAGCGCTGGCGTCGCGCTGGCCACTTTGGAGGTCCAGCCGGTGGTGCCGTCGAAGAGGCGCAGCAAGGTGCCCTGGGGAAGGACGAGCTCCATGCGCATGCGGTTGGGGCGTTTGAATTCCACGTGCAGCACCCCAGCCACCGGGCCGAAGGAGGCCTTGCCGGAAAGCCGCAGCGAGGTAATGGCATGCAAAGCCTCCGCGCCTCCACGCGCGGCAATGGCCTGCTCCACCAGCTCCGGGGTGCGCGGCTTGCACCCGGCGAGCGCGACCGCCAGCGTGCACCAGGCTACTCTCGAGACTTGCCCGCTCAGCTGGCCTCTCCCGCCGCGGGGCCCACGGCCGCCAACCGCTGGACGACGGCCCGCGCCAGCCGCTCGGCCGAGACGGGCGCACTCCCCTCGGCCTTGTTGTTGATGGTGATGTAAACCTCCCGGCCCTCCAGAAAGCTGTCGACGGCCAGCGCGGCGATGGCGGTGCGGGTGCAGACGTCCTCCTGCAACAGGGTGTGGAAGGGGGCATACAGCTCGCGCGCCTGCTCGTAGCCGAGCCCCGGGTGCAGCATCCAGCGCACCACCAACGGCTTGGCGCCCCTGGCCCGTGTCCGCTGGGCCTGCGCTTGCACGTCGGGCAACGGGCCCCACGCCGCCAGCACGGGCACGGCCTCGGTGGCGGCGAGGGCGTCGGCATAGTCCCCGCACAGCAACTCAGCGTTCCGGACCTCGACGGCGTAGAGGGGCCCTCGAGGCAAAGCTGCCAGAAAGCCATGCAGCCTTTCGGCAAAGCGCCGCGGCCCCCCTAGCTGGACGACGTCCTGGGGTGGAAATTGAAACACCAGCGGGCCTGCCTTGGCGCCGAGGCCCTCGACGAAGGGAGCCACCACGGCGTCGGTGGCGTAGCTCGCGTCGAGAAAGCGCGGGTTGCGCTCGCCCTTCCGCGCCCCGTAGCGCGACCGGTGGGGGAAGTGGCCCAGCGTCAGCTCCTCGTGCGCTTTGGCCAGGAAGCGGAAGTGGTCCGGGACGCCCTCGGCCCAGCCGGCAAACGTCTCGGCCGCGACGGGGCCGTAGAAGGTGCGGTCGATGCCCACCGTCCGCAACAACGGGTGCCGGGCATAGGCCGGAAGCCCGGCCCGGGCCAGCTGCAGCTGGCTTGCCTCCTCGGCATAGACGAGGCCAGTCCAGCCGGGGAAAGACCACGACGACGTCCCAAGGCGCACCGGCAACGGCAGGCCACGGCCCAAGGCAACCAGCTCTGCGGAGGCAGTGGCCGCTTGCGGCAGCCTCGGCGGCTGGGGCGCCCAGGGCGCCGTCTCAAACAGCTCCAGCTGGGGAGGGCGGCCCAAGCAGGCGTCTTACGGCGTGCCCGCGTCGGCAGGGGCCGGCGGGGGGGTGGCTGCGGCGTGGAGCGCCGCCGTCGCCGCCTCGAGCTTGGTGTTGACGTCCTTCATGACGGCGCAGGCCCCCGCTTCTTCGGAATTCAGCATGTCCTTCTCTTTACACAGCTCGACGTAATTCTTGAAGATGTCCGGGCATTCGCTGGCGCCGCTGACGGCGATGTCCTCGAGGCAGCGGTCGCGCAGCGTTTCGGCCAGACGCGTGTTGGCGACAGCCATGGTGAGGGGCGGCTTCAGGCCGAGGATGTCCGGCTGTTTGATGAGGGTGTCCCGCATCGGCCGGCGGATGTTTTTGAAGTCATCCGGCCGCTTGTTGCAGGCCTCGGCGGCCTGGCCCACCAGCCGGCGGACGTAGACTCGGAAAATTTCGCTGCTCTCCTCGGCGTCGCCAAACTTGGCGTGGCGCTTGGCCACTTTGTCGAAGCTTTTCGCGGCCCGGGCCAGCGCGTGGCAGTCGCTCGAGTCGGCCAGCGCGGTGACGATGGCCACCACCGCGTTGCGGTGCGGCTCGTCGATGCCCTTGTCGGTGTTGCTGGCGAGCTCCTCCACCAGCGACTCCTCCAGCATCAGCGTCGCCTTGGCGTTGTAGCTCTCGTCCCGGACGAATTCCTGCAGCAGCGCGTAGCCCACCATCCGCTTGTCGGAGTTGCTCTGGTCGGTGGCCAGCATCGAGGACTCGAAGAAAGAGCGGTATTTGTCAGCCTCGCGCGCTCGCTGGAATTCTTTGTCCCAGCGGTCCTGGTCCACCTTGGCCTGTCGCTCTTGGTTCTGCTTGTTGGCGAAGCTCTGGTAGGCATTCACGGCGAAACCCGCGATGGCCACCCAGCCCACCAGCACCTGGCTTGCGATGGCGAACCGGTTGCGGACTTGCTTCCGCTTGCGGTCTGCGTCGATGAGGTCCAGGGCTCCCTTCAGCCTGTCCAGCTCCTCCTTCGAGCCGGCCTGGGCGAGGGCGAACGGGTCTTGCTCCTCGAGCGCAGTGCGGACGTCTTGGGGTGCCGACGGCGTTGTCGTTGGGCTCATGGACAGCCCCTCTTACTAAAGACGGGCGGCGCCATGGCGACTCCCGGACAGGTGCTGGTCCTCGTCGCCGCCGCACTCGGTGCCGGGGTGGTGGATGCCATTGGCGGGGGAGGTGGGCTGCTCACCGTCCCGGTGCTGCTGGCCGTCGGTCTTCCGCCGCACCTGGCGCTGGGGACCAACAAGGGCCAGTCGGTGTTTGGCTCGACGGCGGCGCTGGTCCGCTTTGCGCGGGCCGGGCTGGTGTCTCTGCCGAGGGCACGCCTCACCATCCCCCTCGGGTTTGCCGGAGCGCTGGCGGGCGCAACGCTGGTGCTGCGCGTGGACGCAGCGGTGCTGCGGCCCCTGGTGCTGGCACTACTGCTGGGGGCTGCCGGCTTTCTGGTGGCCGTCCAGCCGCGGGCCGGCGGAGCCGTCACCGGGGGCAGGGCCGCCGTCCGGGCGGGGCTGTTGGCGCTGGGGGCGGGGGCCTACGACGGTTTTTTTGGGCCTGGGACGGGGACGTTTCTGGTGGTGGGCTTCGCCGGGCTGTTGGCCCTGCCGCTGCGCCAGGCCTCGGCGGAGGCAAAGGCCGTCAACGCCGCCAGCAACCTGGCGGCGCTACTGCTTTTCGGCTTCCACGGGACGGTGCTGTGGCGACTGGCCCTGCCCATGGCCCTCGGCCAACTCATCGGAGGCTGGCTCGGCGCCCACCTGGCCATTCACGGCGGCGACCGCGTGGTGCGCTTCGTCCTGTTGGCGGTGGTCTCCGCCTTGGTGGTGAAACTGGCGGGCCAATGGCTCGGCGTCTGGTGAGGGGCCAGAAGCCCAAGCCGGGCCGTCCTCGCGGTGCCCTCCTGTTGGAAGCGCTCGCGTTGGCGCACTAACGTCCCGCCCGGGCTTCTTTCCTGAACGGCTGGGCCAGGCTTTTGGAGGCTTCTGCCCAAATGAAGCTGCAAACCAGGGCCTGGGGCTGGACCGGGACGGCCGTCCCGGTGCTAGGGCAGGGGACGTGGAAGATGGAGTCCGACGACGCCGAGCAGGCTGTCGCGGCGCTGCAGGCGGGCATTGCCTTGGGCCTGCGTCACGTCGATACGGCGGAGCTCTACGGCAGCGGGCGGGTGGAGGAATTGGTGGGTCGGGCCCTGGCCGGGCGCCGCCAGGACGTCTTCCTGGTGAGCAAGGTGTCTCCCAACAACGCCAGTCGCAGCGGCACGCTGCAGGCCTGCGAGCGCAGCCTGCGGCGGCTCCGCACGGACCATCTGGACTGCTACCTGTTGCATTGGCCCGGGCCCCATCCGCTCGAGGACACCCTGGCCGCTTTCGAGCAGCTGGTGCAGGCCGGGAAAATCCTCAGCTGGGGGCTGAGCAACTTTGACGTTGCCGAGCTCGAGCAGGCCTGGGCCATTGCCGGCCCGAGGCGAATGGCCTGTAACCAAATCCTCCACAACCTCAAGGCGCGGGACATGGAGGGTGAGGTGCTGCCCTGGTGCAGGCGGCACGAGGTGGCAGTGGTGGGGTACAGCCCCTTCGGTTCCGGTCGTTTTGTCTCCCCCCTCACCTCTGGCGGCAAGCTGCTGGCCCGTCTGGCGCGGGCTCACGAGGCGACGCCCTTTCAGGTGGCGTTGGCCTTCTTGCTCAGGAGCCGCCACGTCTTCGTCCTCTGCAAGGCGGCCGACACCGAGCACGTCCGCACCAATGCGGCCGCGGCAGCGCTGGAGCTCACCCGGGACGAGCTGGCGGAGGTGGACCAAGCCTTCCCCGTCCACGCCGGCCGCGGGCTGCCGACACTCTAGGGCGTCCCGCGGTTGTCCTAGCGGCGGCGGCCCGTCCCGTCCTGCCGGCGTCGCACGTCCGCGTCTCCCACCTTCTCCAGAAACTCCTCGTAGGTGCCTTGGAAGTCCACCAGCCCGGCGGGTGTGAAGGCGAAGAGCCGAGTGGCAAAACTGCCAATGAGGTCCCGGTCATGCGAGGCCACGAAGGCCGTGCCCGGAAAGCGCTGGACCGCGTCGCCCAGGGCGATGATGGATTCGAGGTCCAGGTGGTTGGTCGGCTCGTCGAGGATGAGGACGTTGTCGCGGGTGAGCATCAGCTTGGCCAAAATGAGACGGACCGCCTCGCCGCCGGAGAGGGCGTCGGTGGACTTGAGCCCCTCCTCCCCCTTGAAGAGCATTCGGCCGAGCAGCCCGCGGATGTCCTCGTTACCGGCGCGCGGGTCAATGTCGTGCAGCCAGTCGGCCACCGTCGTTCCGCGCGCAATCCCCTCCCGGTGGTCCTGCGCGAGGTAGCCCACCTGGGCCTCGTGGCCCCAGGTGACGCTTCCCTCGTCGGGCAGCAGCTCGCCCAACAGCAGCCGGCAGAGCGTCGTCTTGCCGGCGCCGTTCCGGCCGATGACGGCGATTTTTTCACCCCGCATGACGAGGGCGTCGAAGCCGTTGCAGACGCTGACGCCCGGCCAGCGCTTGGTGAGGCCTTCCACCGTCAGCGTCTGCTTGCCGGAGGGGCGCTTCGGCTCGAAGCGGATGAAGGGGCGCTCGATGTTGCTTCGCTTCAGCTCGGTGAGCTGTAGCTTGTCGAGCGCCTTTTTGCGGCTTTGGACCTGGCTGGCCCGCGTCCCGGCCGAGAAGCGGGCCACGAAGTCCTGTAGCTGGGCGATTTTCTTCTCTTTCTCAGCGTTCTCCTGCTCGATTTGGCTACGGACCTCGCTCTTGGCAAGCACCATGTCGTCGTAGCCGCCGGTGTAGGTGATGATGGTCTGGTAGTCGATGTCGGCGATGTGCGTGCAGATGGCGTTGAGGAAGTGCCGGTCGTGGCTGATGGTCACCAGCACGCCGTCGTAGGACTGCAAGAAGCGCTCGAGCCAACGGATGGAGTCCAGGTCGAGGTTGTTGGTGGGCTCGTCCAGTAGCAACGCCTGCGGCTTTCCGAAGAGCGCCTGGGCCAGCAGCACCCGAAGCTTCAGCCCGCCGGCAATCTCCCGCATGCGCCTCCCGTGGTCGCCCTCGGGCACGCCCAGCCCGTTGAGGAGTTCGGCAGCGTCGCTTTCCGCGGTGTAGCCGTCCTCCTCGGCGATGAGGGACTCCAAGTCCGCCAGGCGATGGCCCTCGGCGTCGGTGAGGTCCGGCTTGTGCAGCAGCGCCTCCTTCTCCTGCAGGCCCGCCCAGAGGGCTCGATTGCCCTGCACCACCACATCCAGGACGCGCTGCTCCTCGTAGGCGAACTGGTCCTGTTGCAGCACCGACGTCTTCTTGGGACGGGAGACACTGCCTGTGTCCGGCTCGAGCTCGCCGGCGAGAATTTTCATGAACGTCGACTTGCCGGCGCCGTTGGGCCCGGTGAGGCCGTAGCGGCGCCCCTCGGAGAAGACGACGTCCACCGACTCGAAGAGACGCTTCTGCCCGTAGGCCTTGGTGACGCCGGTGACTTGCAGAGTGGCCATAAGGGACGTTGTCTGGGAGGTAGGAGGGGGCGCCGGCCTGCCCCACGGGCTAGCGGGGTTGTGCCGCGCGGAGGCCGAAGGAGGGGTGGAGGCGGCCGGCGCGGGCCCCCAGCGGGCGGCGGTCGCCGGCCGTCTCGCCGCGCGCAAGCACGTCCTCCCCGTCGGAGGAGACGGGCTTGCGTGGGCAGGCTGCAATGCGGTGGAAGCGGGACATAGCTGGGGAGGGCGAGCGTCTCTAAACGCCCACGCGGCGAAGTTCAAGCAAGGGGTGGTCCGGCAGCGGCCCCTCGGGCAGCGCCGCGGTGCACTCCAGCATCCACTCGGCGTGGCTAGCGGGGTCCAAAATGCGCTGGCGAGCCTCCCAACTCCGCGGCCCCAAAGGCTTCAGCAATGACTGGTCTGGCCGACGCGCCTCGGGGGTAAGCACCACCGAGGGGTGCTCGGCGAAGTACGGCGCCATTTCTGCCTCCAAGTCCGCCGCCGTCCAGTCATGCCCCGGGGCCAGGGCGGCCAGCGCCTCTTGCCAGCTGCGCGTGGCCATGGCTCGCAATAGCCGGTGCAGCTCGGCGCGCAGTCGCGCCTTCACCGCGCGCTGGGAAGGGGCGGCCACCACAGCGGCGCTGGGGGCCTCCGGCGTGACGCCGGGGGGCAGCTGCAGGCGCTCCCACTCGTCGAGCAGGCTACTGTCGACGTCTCGGAGGGCTTGGCGCAGGGCGGCCATCAACTCGTCCAACTCCTCGGTGCGGTAGGACTCGGGAACGGTTTGCACCAGCGTCTTGTAGGCGTCGGTGAGGTAGCGCAACAGGACGCCCTCAGAGCGCTGCAGCTCGTACTCGCGCACGTAGTCGCCGAAGCTGCAGAAGCGCTCCAGCATGTCGCGGACGATGGATTTGGGGCGGATGTTCTCTTGCCCCACCCAGGGGTGGACTGCCGAGAAGCTGTCGAAGGTGCCGTAGATGAAGTCCGCCAGGGGTTTTGGGTAGTCCACCTTCTCCAGCTCGGCCAGCCGCTCGGCGTATTCCACCCCCGCGGCCTTGAGCTCGGCCATGCGGGCGGTGCGCAAGGCGTCGCGCTGGCGCAGCAGCACCACTTCCGGGTTCTCGAGGATGGACTCCACCAGCGTCACCACGTCCAAGGCGTAGCTGGCCGACGCCCGGTCGAGGGACTCCAGCACTGCCAATAGGTACAGCGACAGCGTCTGGTGGAGCGAGAACTCCCGCTGCAGCCCGGGGGCAATGTCCACCTGGGCCGCGGCGGCATGGGGGTGCTTGTGCGTCAAGAGGAGCCCGGCCGAGCGCAGCGTGCGGAAAAGCATGGCCGCTTTTCGAAGCAACTGGCGCTTTTGGTACTCAGAGCTGTGGCTGGCCAGCGTGAGGCGGACCAGACGCCCATAGCCGCCTCCTGGCTCGTCCGGGTCCCCCTGCAGCAGGTTGAGCAGCATCCCGAAGGTGACGTCGAAGCGAGAGGCCAGGGGCTCGGGCGGCCGGGCCACCAGCTTGTCGAAGGTGGACCGGTCCCAGGGGACGTAGCCTCGGGCGGGCGGCTGCTTGCGGACGACTTTTTTCCCGGCAGCCGACTTTTGCGCGAGTCGGAGGTTCTCGATGACGTGCTCGGGGGCCTG
>JBKQJL010000109.1:0-29003 GCA_052147975.1 Myxococcaceae bacterium | reverse complement strand
CCTCTGCCTCCTTGGAAAGAGAGGACTCGCCATGCACTGCCTTCGCTGTGCCGTCGCGCTCCTTTTGGGCGTGCTCCTGTTTCAGCCAAGCCCGGCCTGGGCGGACCGCCTGTACCCGGGCGGTGTGGTGGCGACGGCGTACCCGCCGGCCAGCCAGGCGGCGCTGGAAATGCTCGAGCGCGGGGGCAATGCGGTGGACGCCGCAGTGGCGGCGGCCTTCGCCGCCGGCGTCGTCGGGCCCTACCACAGCGGCATGGGGGGCGGCGGGTTGGCCCTGGTGTACCAGGCCGCCACCGGCACCACCCTGGCGCTGGACTTTCGCGAGGTGGCCCCGGCGGCTGCGAGCCGCGACATGTACCTGCGTAATGGGAAGGTGGAGTCCGAGCTGGCCACCGACGGTGCCCTGGCCGTCGCTGTCCCGGCCGCGGCGCAGGGCTACCTGGCGCTGTTGGCCCGCGCCGGCTCGCTCAAGCCCTCGGTGGTGCTCGGCCCCGCCATCCGCCTGGCCCGGGAAGGCTTCCTGGTGACGCCCAAGTACCAGGCCATGGCGGGGCTCCGGGTGGCGTGCCTCGCGAAGGACGCCGAGGCGGCGCGCATTTTCCTCCGGCCCGGCGACGACGGAGCCCCGGAGGTGCCCGCGCTGGGCACCCGCCTCAAGCAGCCCGAGCTGGCACGCACCCTGGTGCACCTGGCCCAAGAGGGAGCGACGCTGGTGTCCTCGGGAAGCGTCGGCCGCGCCATGGCGGAGACGGTACAGGCCGCCGGCGGCGTCCTCACCGTGGAGGACTTGGCCCGTTACCGGGTGCGCTGGCGCGAGCCGCTGCGTGGCAGCTACCGCGGGTATGCGCTGGCGGTGTTTCCCCCACCGACGGCCGGCGGCGTCACCGTGCTGCAGGTGCTGGGAATGCTCGAGCAGCTGCGCCCCGGCGGGCTGGACCGCCGCGGGGTGGAGGACGTGCACCTCTACATCGAGGCGCTGCGGCGGGCCTACGTGGACCGGGCCCGCTGGCTCGGGGACCCGGGCTTCTCCGACATCCCGCTGGCGCGGCTGCTGTCGCCTGCCTACCTGGCACAGCTGGCGCGCTCCATTGACGTGACGAAGGCCACTGCCTCCTCGGCCCTCTTGCCCGCCGCCCCTCCGGATGGGGGGCCCACCGGGGAGCTGGACAAGCGCCCGAAAAACACCACCCACCTCTCGGTGCTCGACCGGTGGGGCAACGCCGTGGCGCTCACCACCACCGTCAACGGCGCCTTCGGCAGCTGCCTGGTGGCGCGCGGGACGGGAATTCTCCTCAACAACCAGATGGATGACTTCGCCGCGCAGCCAATGCGTCCCAACAGCTATGGCGTCGTCACCGGAGAGGCCAACGCCATCGCCCCGGGCAAGACGCCCCTGTCCTCCATGTCCCCCACCCTCGTCTTCCAGAAGGCCCACCCGGAGCGGGTGCTGCTCGCCCTGGGGAGCCCGGGCGGTTCCACCATCCCCACCACCGTCCTCCAGGTGCTCATCAACGTGCTCGACGCGAAGCTGGACGTGGTGCGGGCGGTGGCCGCCGGGCGCGTCCACGAGCAGTGGCTCCCCGACGTGGTGGTGGTGGACAAGCAGTCTCTCGAGCCGGCGACGCGCGCCGCGCTGGAGGCCATGGGGCACCACTTCCGCCTCCAGGAGGCGCTGGGGGATGCCGAAGCCGTCATGCAGGACGAGGAGACGCAGCTGCGGACGGCCTCCTCGGACCCGCGCAATGAGGGAGCGGCCCTCGGGCAGGACGTGCTTCGCCCCACGCCCGCCGGCCCTTAGGGCTTCTTCCGGGTGTAGACGCCTTCGAAGAGCAAGCTCCAACTCTTCCCGTCGTCCTGAGAGATGTCCCAGCGCTGGCGCACTTTGTCACCCACCAGCTGCCAGCTGATGCGCTGCTGCGCGCTGCGCTGCCGGCCCATGGTTTTCTCCCCTTGCAGCACCATTTTTCCGTCCTTGAATTCGCCCTCCAGGACGAGCACCTGTCCGGTGTCGTCGACGAAGGTTTGTCGCCATTTGCGCGACACCGCGTCGTAGCTGCTGAGCGAGGTGCCTCGGCTGCCGTCGGCCGCCTCCCACTGCTCCTGCAGGGCACAGCCCTCGAGGAGCCGCTCCACGCGGTTGGTGCCGGCCGGCGCCCCCTGCGGCGTCGTCACCTCCCACTCGCCCAGCCAGAAGTCGAACTGGTGGTGTGCGGCCGAGGCGCAGGCGGCCGTTTTGGTCCCGGCCGGCGCCGCCGGAGGCTGCTTCTTCTTGGACTGTCCCTCCGCGGTGGTGGCCAGGCCGACCAGCACGCCGCACAACACTGTCGCTCGCCTGCTGAGCACCCGTATCGCCTAGCATACTCAGGCGAATTTTTTCCCCCGTGCTCGCCGCACCTCGGCTCTTTGACAGTCACCTCCACCCGGAGCGCCTCCGGGATGTGGACTTGCAGACGCTGCGCCACTTCGGCGTGCAGCGCGCGCTGGGGGTGGCGCACTTTCTTGAGGAGCCGGGGGTGGACGCGCTTCGGGCGCAATTCGCCGCGCTGGTCGATGAGCAGCTGCCCCGCTTGCAGCGCGCCGGCCTAGACGCCCGGCTGGCGCTGGGCGTCCACCCGCGCTCGCTGCCGCGGCGCGGACTGCAGTCGGTGCTCGACCTGTTGCCGGCGGCGTTCGACCAGCGGCGGGTGGTGGCACTCGGAGAAATTGGACTGCACCAGGGCGGCCCTCAGGAGGAGGAGGCCGTGGTGGAGCAGCTGCACCTGGCCCGACGGCTGCGCGTCCCGGTGCTGGTGCATACCCCGGAGCGGGACAAGGAGCGCCACACGCGGCGGCTGTTGGTGCTGTTGCGGCTCCACGGGCCGGCCCCGGAGCGCGTGCTGGTGGACCACGTCAGTGCCCGCACGCTGGCGCTGGTGCTGGGGTGCGGGCATTGGGCCGGGCTCACCGTCCAGCTGGGGGCGCTCAAAGCCGAGCGGGCGGTGGCCTTGGTGGCCCGACTGGGAAGCGAGCGACTGGTGCTGAATTCCGACGCCGGCGACCGCCCCGGCGACTTGTTGGCCTTCCCCCGAGCGGTGCACCTGCTGCAGAAAGCCGGGCTCTCCGAGCGGCTGGTGCGCCGGGTGGCCTGGGCCAACGCCGGCACCTTCCTCGGCCTCGCGCCAGGCTAAGGCCCGAGGGAGGGGAGGCTGTGGGAGGCTAGTGCAGTGCCGCGCGCTGCTCGAAGCGGACGTTGCCGTCGGCATCCAGCCGCACGTCCATCTCGAAGCCCCGCAGCCGGTAGGCATCGAGGGAGACTTCTGCCGCCTCGAGCAAGTCCTGGGTGCGCTGGTCGAGCTCCACCGCGGCAAGCAGGGTGACGGGCCCGCGCACCTCGCCGGCGTACACCGGCAGCTGGCTGAAGCGCGCCCAGCGGCCGTTGCCGAGTTTGACCAGCTCGCCTTCCTCCGCCATGGCTACCCCCAGCAAGGTCAGTCACGCGCTGCGCAACCGACAAGGTAGTGTGCTGGAGGCGCCCTGTCTACACCCATGCGTTAACGCGCTATAACATGCCAACATTATTTGAGTTTCTTGTCGTTTACAGGGCCAGCACGGGGTGCCTCGGCACCCTCGCCAGTGAATCCGTCAATGCCATGCGGCGTAGCTTGTAAACCCTCCCTTAGGAGGCTGGGCGAATCTCGGTGCCCACCAAGGCCTCCAGCACGGTGATGACGGCGCCAATGTCCTGCTCGCCTTTCCCCGCGGCGCGGGCCAGCGCGTACACCTCGCGCACCGCCGCCGCGAGGGGCGTCGGGACGCGCCAGTCGGCGGCCGTCTCGAGGAAGAGGGTGAGGTCCTTGTGCATGAGGTCCACCGAGAAGTGCGTGGAGAAGTCCCGTCGCAACAGCGCGGCCCCCTTGAATTCAAAGTAGGGCGAGCGGTAGCCGGAGGCCTGCACCACCTCCAGCAGCTTGGCCGGGTCCACGCCAGCCCGGGCGGCCAGCAACATTCCCTCACTGAGGCCCTGCAGCATGGAGGCGATGAGCGCATTTCCGGCCAGCTTCACCTGGGCCGCGGCGCCGACCGGGCCGCAGTGGATGGCCTTCTCGCCCACGGCGGCAAACACCGGCGCGCAGCGGGCCACCGCCTCGGCCGTGCCGCCCACCATCAGCAGCAGCGTCCCCTTCTCCGCGCCGTTTTTGCTGCCCGTCACCGGCGCCTCGACGAAGTCCACGCCGAGGGCACGCGAGCGGGCTTCGAGCGAGCGCGCCAGCGCCGGAGAAATGGTGGAAAAGTCGATGAAGAGCTGCCCTCCCCGGGCCTTGCGGAAAAGCCCAACTGGACCGTCCACCGCCTCCTCGAGCACCGCTGGCGTGGACAGACAGGTGCAGGCGACATCCACCTGGGCCATGACTTCCGCCGGCGTGCTGGCCACCTGGGCCCCGTCGGCCACCAGGGCCTCGGCGCGAGCCCGCGTCCGGTTCCAAACAGTCACCGCGAAACCCTTGCGCAATAGGTTCCGCGCCATCCGGCTTCCCATGAGGCCCATTCCCAGAAAGCCCACCCGCTGCGTTGCCGTCGTGCCCATGTCGCCTCCTGAATACAATTCCCTTATGGTGCTCCCCATGCGGTTGCTACGGCTTTTCCGTGCCAGTAGGGACAGACTCGCGGTGGGGCCGCAGGCGCAGGAGCAACTGGAGCGCCTGTTGGCCGAGGCATTCCGCAGCCTCAGCGCGGTCTGCGCCCGCGCCGCAGAGGCAGTCGAGGCGCAGCGTCTGTCGCGCACCGGCTATGGCGCGCAGGGAAAGTTTCTGGAGCGCCTGGAGCCGCCCAACTCGGCCCACCGGCCGTAGGCGCGCTCAGCCCTTCAGCGTCTCGGCCAGAAACTTGAGGGTGAGGGCATTGGCCTCGGCCGCCGCCGCTGCGTTGTAGCGTCCACCGGTGGGGTTGGCGAAGGCGTGGTCGGCGTCAAAGCTGTGGAAGCTGTGCTTCACGCCGGCCTCGGTGAGGGCCCGGTCGAAGGCGGCCACCTTGTCTGGCGTAATCCACCCGTCCTTCTTCGCCCAAATGCCGAGCACCGGGCCGCGCAGCGTCTTCAGCCGGGCCACGTCCGTCACCGGCATCCCGTAGTACATGACGGTGGCGGCCACCTCGGCCGGGCTGCCCAAGGAGGCCAACAGACTCTGGCCGCCGCCAGCACACCAGCCAAGGGTGGCGATTTTCGCCCCGTGGCCGGCCTGCTTCAGCCAGGCGATGCCCGCTTTCTCCACTGCCGCAGCGTGCGCCGCATCCAGCCCCTGCATGAGTTTCCCGGCCTCGTCCGCGGTGGTGGCCACCTTGCCCTGGTAGAGGTCCACCGCCAGGGCCAAGTAGCCCTGGGCGGCCAGTTTGTCGGCCGCGCCCTTCACGTGGTCATTGAGTCCCCACCACTCGTGCAGCACCAGGACAGCGCCGGCCGGGGCCTTTGTCGGGCGGGCCACATAGGCCAGCGCGGAGGCGCCCCCCGGCAAGGCCAGGGAGAAGCTCTTCCCGGTGAGGGCGGGCGCCACCGGGTCCACCGGGTGAGGCTGGTGGCTGGGCACCCCAGCGTCCGCGTCCGAGCCATGCACGTGCGTCTGCGCGAAGGCCGGGAAGCTGAAGCCCAACACGAGGGAAACGGCCCAAAGAAGCACTCGACGCGACATGTCTCCTCCCTCTGTCTTTAGGAGAAAAAATGGGGGCCCGCCGCGGCCCTCACCCGGGGTGGCCAGCGTGGGTGGCCGGGGCCTCGGCCCCTTCTGGCTCGAGCGCCCGGTTGGCCTGCTCCACGGGGAGGTTGGGGCCACTCGTCCAAGCTTGGACGGCGTTGCTCGTCCGGGGCACCTCCGCGTCATTGGGGGTACCAGGCACCAGCGGAGGCGGACGGACGGCGGTGGAGGTGCTGCGGTTGGCCAGCGTGTCGTCCACGCCCTTCAGCTGCGGGGACTCGGGGTAAATGCCGTAGGCCGTGCTGACGCCGCCTGGGCCAAGGCCACCGGCCACTGCCAGGCTGGTGGTGTCCGGGGTGTCGCTGAGGGGGCCATGCTGGTGGGAGCACCCCAATAGAAGGACGGCCAGGGCAAGGGCACTCACAAAGGTGAAGGGAGGGCGCATTGTGGTGGGCCGCGGCTTACCTCAAGCCGAGACCGGCATGAAGGGGGAAAGGCCCCCGGCCCCTCCCCTTTGGGAGGGCGGGGCTGGGCGTCTGGAGTACAACCCCCCACCGCCCCAGGGCGTCGTCCGGCCGTGCGCGTCTTCCACTCCGACAGCCACCGCGTCCCGTTGCCTGCCGGGCACCGCTTCCCCATGGGCAAGTACGGCCTGTTGCGAGAGGCCCTCCTCCAGGGGGGCCTCCTGTTGGCAGACGAGCTCGTCCCGGCGGAGCTGGTGGCGGTGCCCGCCCTCCGCCTGGTGCACACCGAGCGCTGGGTGCGGGCCGTGCTGGAGGGCGGCCTGAGCGCGGCAGAGGTGCGCCGTCTCGGCTTCCCCTGGAGTGAAGCGCTGGTGCAGCGCTCGCGGGCGGCGGTGGGCGGCACCTGCGCCGCCGCCCTCGTCGCCCTGGAGGAGGGCTTCGCCGGAAACCTGGCCGGGGGCACCCACCATGCCTTCGCCGACCATGGAGAGGGCTTTTGTGTCTTCAACGACATCGCCGTCAGCATTCGGGCCCTGCAGGCCGCCGGCCGCATCTCCCGCGCCGCGGTGGTGGACCTCGACGTGCACCAGGGCAATGGGACGGCCTCCGTCTTTGCCTTGGACAGGGCCGTCTTCACCTTCAGCATGCACGGCGAGCACAATTTCCCCTTCCGCAAGCAGCACTCCTCGCTCGACGTGGGGCTGGCGGACGGCACCGGCGACGCGGCCTACCTGGACGCCCTGTACCGTCACCTCCCGGCGGTGTTGGACGCGGCGCGGCCGGAGCTCGTCTACTACCAGGCCGGGGTGGACCCCCTGGCCGAGGACACCCTCGGGCGGCTCTCCTTGAGTGCCGCCGGACTCGAGGCGCGGGACCGCTTCGTCTTCGAGTCTGCCGAGCGGCGCGGACTGCCCCTGGTGGTGACGCTGGGGGGTGGGTACGCCGAGCCACTCTCCTTTAGCGTGGCCGCACACCTCGGCACCTACCGCGCCGCGCGCGCGGTGTATGGCTGCTGAGGGGCGGCTCCCCAGAGTGCCGGGGTGGACAGCCCCCCTCGCCCTGTTGCACGGTGCCATGGGCCGGCCTCTTTCCCAACGCCTCACGAGGTGCCTTTCCTGCTCGCCCGCGCCCAGCTGGCGGAACTCTTCGACGCCCACCCCGAGCCGCTCTGCGCCTTGAGCGCAGTCCGGGCGGACGGCGCCATCCAAGACTTTCGCTTCGAGTACGCCAACCCCGCCGCCGTGCGCGTGCTGCGGCGGACGTCGGCCGAAGAGTTGGAAGGCCGCCGCTTGCTGGAGGTCGCTCCCAGCCATGGGCCCACCGGCCTCTTCGAGCGCTACGTCCGGGTGGTGGAGACAGGGGAGCCCGACCGGCATTCCTTCTTCTACGCCGGCGAGCGACTGTCGGGCTGGTTCTCGAGCCTGTCGGTGCGCTGGGGCGACGGGCTCACCGTCTGCTTTCGCGACGAGTCTGCTGCCGTCACCGCCGGAGAGCACCTCTTGGGCAAACCGCCCGGGCACTCGCCCTCGCCAGCGCGGGAATTGCTGGAGGCCCTGCTGCGGCACCTGCCGGCCCGCGTCATCCTGCTGAGCCTGCCGGACTTCGTCTTCGAGTACGTCAATGACGCCCTTCTGGTCGGCGGCATGGCGGGCCGGGAGCTCATCGGCCGGCGGGCGGCGGACCTCTTTCCCGAGTTGTCGGGCCATCCACTGGCGGCGGGCATGCGACAGGCGCTGGCCACCGGAAAGGCGTACGTCAACACCGAGGTGCCCCTCCGCATGGACTTTGGCCGGGGCCTCGAGGAGCGCATTTTCAGTGTGGTGTACCAGCCGGTGGCCAATGCCGAAGGCCACCCGGTGGCCATTCTCGGCTTCCACTTCGACGTCACCGAGCAGGCCGAAGCGCGCGCCTGCACCGAGGCCTTGCTTCAAGAGAAGGAGGCACTGGCCAACCAGCTGGAGCAGGAGCGGCGCTGGCAGAAAGCGGTGCTGACCGACGTGTCGCAAGGCCTGGCGGTGCTGGCCACCGACGGCGCGTTGCTTTTCTGCAACCCGCGCATGGAGGAGCTCCTCGGGCGGGAGGCGGTCGCCGCGCCGCGCATGGTGGCCGAGCTGTTCCCCTCCCTCTCACCGAAAGGAGAAGCCGTCCCCGAGGCCGAGCGCCCCTTCCACTTGGCCCTGCACCGGGGCCTCCCGGTACGCAACGTCCCCGTCGTCTACCCGCACCCGGCCCGAGGGGACGTCACCCTGGACGTCAGCGTGGCGCCCATCCTCGACGCAGCTCGGGTGGTGACGGCGGCCATCGTCACCGTGGACGACGTCACCGAGAGGCACCGCCTGGAGCGCGAGCGCTCGGCGGCCCTTCTGGCCGAGCGCGAGGCGCGCCTGCGCGCCGAGGCGCTGGCCCGAGACTTGGCCCGCAGCGAGGAGCGCTTCCGCTCGTTGGTGGAGACGTCCAGCCAGGCCATCTGGACCACCGACTGGAGCGGTCGGGTGGTCAGCCCGGCACCGGGCTGGGCCGCCCTCACCGGACAGACGGCCGAGGAGACGTTGGGCCATGGCTGGCTCAACGCCATCCACCCGAGCGACGTGCGCGCGCTCGAGCAGATGCTGCGCCAAGGGCTGCGCACCGGCGAAGCGCTCAGCGCCTATTGCCGCGTGCGGCGTCCGGACGGCGTCTGGCTGGAGTGCGTGGCCCGCGGCGTTCCCCTCCTCGACGAGGAAGGCCGGGTGCGCGAGTGGGTGGGCACGTTGCGCGACGTCAGCGTCGAGCGTCGGGAGGAGGCCGCGCTGCGCCTTTTGTCCAGCACCGGAGCCGAGCTGTCGAGCACCTTGGACGTGGCCGAGACGTTGGAGGCAGTCACCCGGCTGGCCGTCCCGGCCCTGGCGGACTTCTGTATTGTCGACGCCCTTCGCGAGGACGGCACCCGAGAGCGGGTGGCGGTGGGGCACGCCCGAGCGGAAGACGCCGAGGTGGCGGAGCAGGTACGGCGTGCCGGCCCGGCGTCGGGGGGCCCTTTGGCCGAGGCGCTGCAGCGCCTCGAGCCGGTGCTCATTCCGGTGGTGAACGCGGCGGAGGTGCTCGACGCGACGGCGCGCGATGCGAGCCACCGCGAGGTGCTGTCCGGCATCCAGGGACGTTCCCTGCTGGCCGTTCCCCTGCTGGCGCGGGGCCGTCCGCTGGGCGTCATCGGCTTCTTCTACGCCCACAGCGACCGGCGCTACGGCCCGTTGGACGTGGCCCTGGCCCAGGAGGTGTGCCGCCGGGCGGCGCTGGCCATCGACAATGCCAAGCTGTACCAGCGCGCCGAGGAGGCAAACCGCGCCAAGGACGAGTTTCTGGCCACCGTCTCCCATGAGCTGCGCACGCCGCTGTCGGCCATCCTCGGTTGGACGCGGCTGTTGCGCGGCGGCGGTTTGTCGGCAGAGAAGCAGGCCCGAGCCCTGGAGACGCTGGAGCGCAACGCCCGCGTCCAGGCGCGGCTGGTGGAGGACTTGCTCGACGTCAGCCGAATTGTCGCCGGAGAGACTCGGCTGGAGGCGGGGCCGGTGGAGGTGGCCCGCGTGGTGGATGCGGCACTGGAGGCGCTGCGGCCCGCGGCGGAGGCCAAGGAAATTTCTGTCGACGTCTCGCTGGACCGCAGCCTTTGGGTGGCCGGTGACGCGGACCGGCTGCAGCAAGTCACTTGGAACCTCCTCTCCAACGCCATCAAATTTACCCCGCCCCACGGCCGAATATTCCTCTGGCTCAAGGCCCAAGGCGCGCAGGCCGAGCTGACGGTGGGCGACAGCGGCCAGGGCATTCCCCGAGACTTCCTTCCCCACGTCTTCGAGCGCTTTCGCCAGGCGGATGCCACCGCCACCCGCTCCACCGGCGGCCTGGGGCTCGGGCTGGCCATCGTCCGACACCTGGTGGAGCTCCACGGCGGAACCGTCACCGCGGCCAGCGAAGGGCCGGGCCAGGGCGCCACCTTCACCGTCCGGCTGGCGCTGTTGAGTCCGGCAGTCTCCTTGGACGAAGGCCGTGCGCAGCTGGCCGGAGTCCGGGTGCTGGTGGTGGATGATGAGGCCGAAATGCGGGAGTTGGTGTCCACCGTCCTGGCCCAGGCGCAGGCCGTCGTCAGCACGGCCTCCAGCGCCGTCGAGGCCTTGGACGTCTTACGCCGCGAGCGGCCGCACCTGCTGGTGGCGGACGTGGCCATGCCGGGCGTGGACGGCTACCAGCTGTTGGCCCGGGTGCGCAGCCTCGCGCCACAGCACGGGGGCCAGACTCCGGCGGTGGCCCTCAGCGCCCAGTCCGGGCCCGGCGAGTCACAGCGGGCGCTGCGCGCAGGCTTTCAGGTGTACGTCACCAAGCCGGTCGAGCCCTCGGAGCTGGTGCGGGTCGCGGCCAAGCTTTTGGCCTCGGCCACCACCCCCGAGGCCCCGGTGGTGCCAGGAGCCACCTCGGCCGGCTGAAGTCCAAAGGCACCCGGGGGCGGCCGCCAAGGGACGCGCCAACCTCCAGTGGCCAGCGGGGTTTAGGCGTCAGGCTGCTTGCGTACGCTTCTTGCTTTGGGCCTGACGTGAGCGTCTCCGTTCGACAAGGGTTTGTGCCAGCTTCGATGCCCGCCCTCCGCCCGCGCCCGTCCCCGCCCGCTTCCGTCGGGCCGGGCTTGGACTGCGCCCACGGGGTGAGCGCGCTCGACGTCCTCGACGGCGCCCGGGAGCTGGTGTTTGACCGCGTGGCCCGTCTGGCCGCCCGGGCGGTGCGCGCCCCCGTCGCCTTGCTCGTCTGTCTGGGCGAGGGCGGCGTCGTCTTGCGCGGCGCGGCCCGCCTGGCCGAGCCGCACGCCGGAAGCTGGCCCGTCCCGGTGGCCGCCGTCCAGGCGGTGGTGGACGCCGGGGCAGCGGTGACGGTGTGCCGCCAGGAGGCCCCCGCCGTGGAAGACGCGGCGCTGGCCGCCCTCGGCGGGCAAGCCTGGCTGGGGGTGCCGGTGCACGACGGCGCCGGCCGGGTGCTGGGGGCCCTTTTGGCCGTGGACACGGCCCCGCGCGACTGGACGGCGGCGGAGGTGCAGGCGCTGGAAGACGGGGCGCTGACGCTGCTTCCGGAATTCGAAGCACGCGCTGCCGCGGCCGAGCTCGGGCCGGACGCGGTGGGGCTGTTGAGTCGGCTGCGCCCTGGGGGCCTCCCCCAGGCCCTGGCCCATGCCCTGCGCACCGAGCGCTCTCATCTCACCACCCTGTTGGACGCGCTGGCAGACGGGGTGCTGCTGGTGGGCCAGGAAGGCACCGTCCTGCACTGCAACAAGGCCTTCCTCGGCCTCTTCGGGCTGCTCACCTCCCGCTCGCTGGTGGGGCTTTCCAGTGGGGAAGCCCTCGCCTTTTACCGAGAGCAGTTTCTCGAGCCGGACCGCTTCGATGCCCGCGTCGAGGAGTTGAAGGAGGCCCGCGTTGCCACCTTCCGGGAGATGCTCCCGTTGGGGGATGGCCGGGTGCTGGAGCGCGACTACGCGCCGGTGCTGGCCTCGGGCACGGGGCTGGGGCACCTGTGGATTTACCGCGACGTCACCGAGCGGGAGCGGGCGCGCAGCTCGCTCGGCCAGCAGCGCGACAGCGGCTCGCTGAGCCACGTGGACGAGCTCACCGGCTTGCACAACCGCCGCGGCTTCATCGACTTGGCCCGGGCGCAGCTGGACGAGGCGGTCCGGGCCCAGCGCGGGATGCTGGTCATCTTCTCGGACCTCGACGGGCTCAAGCAGATTAACGACCGCTTTGGCCACCAGACCGGCGACCGAGCCCTCTTCGAGTTCGCGACGTTGCTGCGGGCGAGCTTCCGAGAGCGGGACCTGGTGGCCAGGCTGGGTGGGGACGAATTCGTCGTCCTCGTCACCGACGCTTCGGGGGTGGGGGCCGCGGAGTTGGTGGCTCGCCTCGCCGTTCGCGTCGAACAGCACAACGGCCGAGGGCGCCGGGACTTCGCCATCGCCTTCAGCACCGGCGTCTCCACCTTCGACCCGGCGGAGCCCGAGCCGTTGGAAGTCCTGTTGAGTCAGGCCGACGCGAGGATGTACGCCCAGAAGCGCCGGCGGAAGGACGAGACCGGAACCTAAGGGGCGCCCTCAGCCCCGGGCCAGCTGCCGGAGCACGAAGGGCAGAATGCCGCCGTTGCGGAAGTAGTCGAGCTCGTTGGGCGTGTCGATGCGGGCGGTGACGGTGAATCGCCGGACGCCCTTGTCGCCCTTCACCTCGACCGTCAGCTTCTTGCCGGGGCTCAGGCCCTCGGCGATGCCAGCGATGCCGAACGTCTCCTGGCCGGTGAGGCCCAGCGACGCGGCGTCCTCATTGGGCTCGTACTGCAACGGCAGCACTCCCATTCCCACCAGGTTACTGCGGTGGATGCGCTCGAAGCTCTTGGCGATGACGGCGCGGACACCGAGCAGCTGAGTCCCTTTGGCCGCCCAGTCGCGCGAGCTGCCGGTGCCGTATTCAGCACCCGCCAGGACGAGGAGTGGCGTCTTCTCTTTGGCGTACAGCATGGCCGCGTCGTAGATGCTCATTTTTTCCCGGGTGGGCAGGTGCACCGTCACCCCGCCCTCCGTTCCCGGCGCCAAGAGGTTGCGCAGCCGGATGTTGGCGAAGGTGCCGCGCATCATCACCTCGTGGTTGCCCCGCCGCGCGCCGTAACTGTTGAAGTCCTTGGGCTCGACGCCCTGCTCCATCAAATACCGGGCGGCCGGACCGTTTTTGGCGATGTTGCCGGCCGGGCTGATGTGGTCGGTGGTAACGGAGTCCCCCAGCATCGCCAGCACCCGGGCTCCTTGGATGTCGACCAGCGGGGCAGGCTCCCGCGGCAGCTTCTCGAAAAACGGTGGCTTGCGGACGTAGGTACTCTTCGGGTCCCAGGCGAAGGTCTCGGCACGCGTCACGGCCAGCGAGCGCCAGCGCGCGTCGCCCTCCAGCGCCCGCGCATACTGGTCGCGGAACTGCTCCGGCTTGACGAAGCTGGACACCGCCTCGCGAATTTCTGTGTCGGTGGGCCACACCTCGCGCAGGTACACCGGCTGGCCGTTGCGGTCCAAGGCCAGCGGCTCGGTGCTGAGGTCCACCGCCACCGTGCCTGCCAGCGCATAGGCCACCACCAACGGCGGGCTGGCCAGAAAGTTCATCCGCACATGGGGGTTGATGCGGCCCTCGAAGTTTCTGTTGCCGCTGAGCACCGAGGCCACCACCAAGTCGGCCGACGTCACCGCCTCCACAATGTGCTCTGGCAGAGGGCCCGAGTTGCCGATGCAGGTGGTGCAGCCATACCCCACCAAATGAAAGCCAAGCGCCTCCAAGTAAGGAAGCACCCCGGCCGCCTTGAGGTAGTCCATCACCACCTTGCTTCCTGGGGCGAGCGACGTCTTCACCCAGGGCTTGCTCGTCAATCCGCGCTCCACGGCGCGCTTGGCGAGCAGTCCGGCGCCGAGCAGCACCGCCGGGTTGCTGGTGTTGGTGCAGCTGGTGATGGCCGCGATGACGACCGCGCCGTGGCCCAAGTCATAGCGGATGCCGCGCTCGCTCACCGGCGCGGTGGCGTTGGCACGCTCTTTCGCCGACAGGCCAGGTGCCCGTTTGTCCGGGCTGGGGCCGGCCTCGTCGTCCGCCGCTGGCGCCGAGGCGAGCATCTCGGTGAGGGACTGCTGGTAGCTGGCCTTCATCGAGCGCAGAGGAACGCGGTCCTGCGGCCGCTTTGGTCCGGCCAGGGACGGCTCCACCGTCCCCAAGTCCAGCGCCAGCGTGTCGGAAAACAGCGGCTCCGGCGTCTCCGCGCTGTGGAAGAGGCCCTGGCTGCGGCAGTACGCCTCCACCAGCGCCACGTGCGCCGGCGACCGCCCGGTGAAGCGCAGGTAGCTGAGCGTCTGGGCGTCCACCGGGAAGAAGCCGATGGTGGCGCCATACTCCGGCGCCATGTTGGCGATGGTGGCGCGGTCCGGGAGCGAAAGCGCGGACACACCGGGGCCGAAAAATTCGACGAATTTCCCAACCACGCCCTTCTTACGCAGCATCTGGGTAACGGTGAGCACCAGGTCGGTGGCGGTGGCCCCGGCGGGCAACGCGCCGGAGAGGCGAAAGCCCACCACCTGGGGGATGAGCATGGTGATGGGCTGGCCGAGGAGCGCGGCCTCCGCCTCGATGCCTCCCACTCCCCAGCCGACCACGCCCAGCGCATTCACCATGGTGGTGTGCGAGTCGGTGCCCACCAAGGTGTCTGGAAAGAGCGCCTGCCCCTCTCGGAAGACCACCTGGGCCAGGTACTCCAAGTTCACCTGGTGACAAATGCCGGTATCCGGCGGCACCACGCGGAAGTTGCGGAAGGCCTCTTGCCCCCAGCGGAGAAAGGCGTAGCGCTCGCGGTTGCGCTCGAATTCCAACTCGGCGTTGGCCGCGAAGGCAGTGGTGCTGCCGAACTGGTCCACCACCACCGAGTGGTCGATGACGAGGTCGGCCGGGTTGCGGGGGTTAATCTGGTTGGCGTCGCCGCCCAGGCTGGCCAACGCCTCGCGCATGGCCGCCAAGTCCACCACCGCCGGAACACCGGTGAAGTCCTGCAGCAGCACGCGCGCCACGTGGAAGGAGATTTCGGTTTCCGGGGGGGCCTTGGCGTCCCAGGCCACCATTTTCTCCACATGCTCCCGCCGCACCACTCGGCCGTCCTCGTGGCGGAGAAGGTTTTCCAAAAGCACCTTCAGCGAGAAGGGCAGTCGGGCCACCGCCGGGTGGCTCCTGGCCAACTCCCCCAGCCGGAACACCTGGTGGGAGGTCCCTTGGACGTCCAGGCTTCCGTGCGTGTGAAACGAGTCAGTCGACATAGGGTTTCCCTCGGGGTTTTCCCTCGCGCGCCGCTAGCGGTATGCACCCTTGCCCGCGCCGCGCGCAACACGCGCCTTCGCATGAGGAGAATGCGGCGGCCGGAGGCCCGGCAGTCGCTCACTGCGGGACGGAGGGGATGTCCGAGGGCGGCGCCGGGGTGGGTAGCGGCTTCAGCGTGCCGTAAGCGCCCGCCGGCAGCTCCTTCACGCTGCCGGTGCTGAGGTCGACCACCAGGTCCACGGGGGGCCCCGAGGTGGAACCCGGCCCAAAGCGCAACAGCCAGAGGTTGCCGGGCATCTCCTGCGAGCCGAGAAAGACGCGGTCCGGCAACTTGGCAGCGTAGATGTAGTCCGAGGCAATCCGCATCGCGTTGTCGACGCCCCCGACGGTGATGATGTCCTGGGGCGGGGCGGGCGGCACCAGCGGAGGCCGGGAGCTGCGGTCATTGGCCACGCAGCCACCGAGGAGGATGCCGCACAAGAGCCAACCCTTGCCCCCACCCATGGCACCCTCCCTCGCGTCTGGCAGGCTAGCACGCGGAGGGGCCCACGCATTCCATGGCAACGCTTGCCCAGGTTGGCGGGCGACGTCACTCCACAAGCGCATGCTCGGCGGCGCGCGCCACCGCGGCCCTCGCCCAAGCCGGCTCAACCACCTCGGCCTCACCCGCGAAGGACAGCACCCACTGGGTGAGCCACCGCTCGGCGTCCCCAGCCACGCGGACTTCCACGCCTCCGTCTGCCAACTCCTTCACCTCGGAACCAAAGCGCTCGCGCAGGTACGGGGCGGCCACTGCCGAGAAGCGCACCCGCACCTCGCCGCGCTCGGCCGGGTCCGGGACGTGCGAGGGCGCGGCCACGCGCGGCGCGAACTTCTGCCCCGTCACCACCAGGTGGGCCATCCGGTCGACTCGAAACAGCCGTTGGTCGGCCCGGCCCGCGTCCCAGGCGCTGAGGTACCACTGGCCTCGGTGGCTGAAGAGCTCGAGCGGCTCCACCCGGCGCGCCTCCACCGCGTCGCGCACCTTGCCGGCGTAGTCAAAGGTGAGCTCCGAACGCTCGGCAATGGCCCGCGCAATTTCGCCCAGGTCGGCAGAGCCGGTGGTGCGCATGTCCACCGTGCGCTCCAGGGCGTGGTAGCGCAGGCGGGCCGCCGCCGGCAGCACTTTTTCCAGCTTGGCCAGGGCCGTGGCCAACGCCCCACCGGCAGCGGGCCGGAGCAGCTCGCCGGCGGCGGCCAGGGCGGCGGCCTCGGCCGGCGTGAGCCTCGGGGGTTTGGTGAAGCGCTGGTCGAGCTCCACCGTCACCCGGTCGTTTTCGACGTGCAAGTCGATGAAGTCGTCCGGCTGGAATGGTGGGCGTCCCACCAGGGTGAGCAAGTCCAAGTCTCGCAGGAGCTCCTCGCGGGCAAGCCCCAGCGCCCGGGCGAGCGCATCCACCCCGATGCCCGGGTGGCGGGAAACATAGGGCACCACCAACAGCAAGCGGCGGAGCCGCTCGTGAACGTCGCTCATGGAGCTCCCCGGTGCCGGGCGCGCACCGCTTGGGCCATTTCCCGAATGCGCTGGACTGCCGGCGGCGGCCCCACCACCCGGACGTCCGGCGAGAGCGCCAGCAAATGGCGCAGCAACGGGTCGAGGTTGGTGACGGTGAGTGTCGCTGTCGTCTGAGCGCCCTGCCGCACCACCCGCGCTTCGGGGAAATGCGCCTCGGCCCGGTCAGCCAGGCCACCGGACAGCCGAAGCGTCACCTCGGTGGGCTGCTCGATGCGAAACTGCCAGGGAGCATGCGGGACGTGGTCATCCAACCGAAAGTCCGGGGGGACTTGGAAGTCCGCGGTGCGGGGCTTGCTGGCATTCATCTTCAAATCCCGAATCCGGTGCACATGAAACGTCCGCAGCGCCTGCCGCTCATGACAGAAGCCGACCAGCGACCAAATGCCCCGCCGCAGCGCGAGGCCATAGGGGTCTACCGTCCGGTGTGAGGGGCGAGGCGAACGCGGCGAGGCGTAGACCAACGTGACCGACTTGCGCGTGCTGGCGGCAGTCCAGAGGGCCTCCAGGTGCTGGGGAACGTGGCGGGCCTCCCGCACCGCGCCGAGCTCCATCCGCACGCGGGGCACCGGCAGGTCCGGGTCGGCGAAGAAGGCGATTTTTCGAAGGGCGTGTTGGAGGTCCTGTCGGCCGGGAAAGGCCCCGCTGGCCAGCGCGGCGGAGCCAGCCGCGTACAAGACGGCCATTTCCTCCGGCGTGAAGCCCACGTCGGGGAGGTAGTACGCATCCCGGTCTAAGAGGTAGCCGTCCTTCCGGTCCTCGTCACCCTGGACGTAGGTGAGGGGGATGCCGAGCTCGAGCAGCTCGGCTTTGTCCCGCTCGAATTTGCGCTCGGTGGCCTCATCCGTCCCCGCCCCGTAGTCCTCCGGAAAAGCCTCCTTGAGCTCCGCCCAGGAAACCGGCTCCTGCGCGTCGAGGAGCAGGGCCACCAAGTCCAGGAGTCGTTCGGTGCGGTCCATCGGGAAGCAGCCCGGCAGAATGAAGACCCGTCCGCCGGGCCGTCAAGGCATGCCTCGCGTGCTACCCTCGGTTTTCAGGCACGCCCACCCGAATTTTTTACCGCGAGCTCCTCCATGCCTCTCACCCTGGTGTTGCTGCTGCTCGCCCAAAGCAACCAGAACGTCCATGACTGGCTGGAAGGCGCGGAAATTGGCGATGACAAGCAGGCGATGACGTTCAGCTCGACCGGGCGCTACCGCGCCGAGCGACGGGACGCGGCGGGACTCACCGTGGCCCACGGCAGCTGGAAGCTCAGCGGCAGCACCCTCAGCGTCTCGGTGAGCAGCTGCCAGGGACCGGCCTGCAAGCGCTTCGGGACAAGTTTCCACGCCGAGCTGGCAGTGGTGGGGGAGCGCGCCCTCACCGTCGACCCGACGCCGGCGGACGTGCCTTTCCCCCGCGGCAGCTACTATTGCCACCACCAGGGCTGCGAGCGCCGGCTGGGGGTACGCGTGGCGGCGCATACCGCCCCCACCGCAGCGGTGCGCGCCATCACCGAGCGCCTCATTGAACGAAACGTGGGCCGCAACACCAGCGTCGTCTGGTGGACACCACCTCTGGACACGCCACTCCCCAAGTCGGCCGTGCTGTACTGCCCGAGCGGCGGCGAGCTGGCCCGTCAAGGCGCGCAGACGACGGTGGCCGACCTGGCCGGGCTGGACTGGCTCGGCCCGCTCACTCCCACCGAGGCGACGGTGGACTGCCTGTGGGACGTGCAGGTGACGGTGGGAGACGCTGTGGCCATGCCGGCGGCTGCCCCCAGGCCGGCGCCGTGAGCCACCTGGCCAGCCGGGTCCGCGAGCTCCCCGGCACCATCTTCTCTGAGTTCAGCGCGCTGGCCGTCCGCACCGGCGCCGTCAACCTGGGGCAGGGCTTCCCCGACTTCGACGGCCCCGAGGAGGTGCGCGAGGCGGCGGTCCGGGCGCTGCGGGACGGCGTCAACCAGTACGCCCTCGGTGCCGGGAGCCTCAACCTGCGGCGCGCCATCAGCGAGCACGCGCAGCGTTTCCACCGCCACAGCGTCGACCCGGAGCAGGACGTCACCGTCACCGCGGGGGCCACCGAGGCCCTCTTCGACGCGCTGCTTGGACTCTTGGACCCGGCCGACGAGGCCATCCTCTTCGAGCCCTTTTACGACTCTTACGCTGCGGCGGTGGCCATGGCCGGCGCGCAGGTCCGCCCGGTGACGCTCCGGCCGCCGGACGCCCAGCATGCCAGCTGGTGGTACGAGGCCGCCGAGTTGGAAGCCGCCTTCGGCCCGCGGACGCGGGTGGTGGTGGTGAACTCTCCACACAACCCAACGGGAAAAGTCTTCTCCGACGACGAGCTGCGGGGCATCGCCGCGCTGTGCCTGCGCCACGACGCAGTGGCCCTCACCGACGAGGTGTACGAGCACCTCGTCTACCCGCCGGCGCGCCACCTCCGACTGGCGACCCTGCCCGGCATGGCGGAGCGAACGCTCACCGTGAGCAGTGGAGGGAAGAGCTTCAGCTACACCGGCTGGAAGGTGGGGTGGGCCATCGGTCCGCCCCCGCTGCGACGGGCCGTGGCCCAGGCGCACCAGTACGTCACCTTTGCCGTGGCCGCCCCGCTGCAGGAAGCCATTGCCGTCGCCCTTCGGCTGCCGGACGCATACTTCCAAGGGCTGCTTCAAGCCTATGCCGCCCGGCGGGACCGCTTGCTGGGCAGTCTCCGCGGGGCGGGGCTGCAGCCCTGGGCGACGCAGGGCGCCTACTTCCTCTGCGCAGACGTGGCGCGCTTCGGCCATGCCAGTGACGACGCTTTCTGCCGCTGGCTCACCACCGAGGTGGGGGTGGCGGCCATTCCCCTGTCCGCCTTTTACGCCCGCCCGGCACTGGCGCCGCAGGTGGCCCGCTTCGCCTTCTGCAAGACGGACGCTGTGCTGGACGAAGCGGCGCGCCGGCTGAGCCGCCTCGGCCACCCGCCCAAGCGGTGAGCGCCGGCCCCTGTTGGGAGGTGGCACTCCTGGGACGAGCACGCTGGCCTAGGGCGCGCTACATTAAAAGACTCTTGCGGCGCGCGGCCCCCGGCCCCCAAGAGGAAGGAGACCTACCCCTCTGAAGGACATTGCTGGCAACACCCTCGGCCTGAAGCCAAGTGAGCTCCAGCGGCTACGCAATACCTATCGCCGCCGCGTCTCGGCCCACGAAATTGTCAGCCCAGAGCTGGCCCGCCACCTGAGCGAGCTCTCCTTCGACACCCACCGCCAGGTGGGCGTGCTGCTCAACCGCAAGGGCGAGGTGGAGCAGGTGGTGGTGGGGGACGCGCAGAAGCTCGAGCTGCCGGACGTCGGTCGTACCCGCGCCGGACAAGTCCGCCTGCGCGGGTTGCGGCTGGTGCACACCCACCTCAAGTCCGAGCCGCTGACGCGGGACGACCTCACCGACTTGGCCCTCCTGCGTTTGGACTTGGTGGCCGCGGTGGGTGTCCTGGACGACGGCTTGCCCGGCGTTCTGCATTGGGCGCACCTCGTTCCCCCCAACGACGACGGCTCCTTCTGGCGCACCGACATGCTGCCCGACGTCCATGGCCCGCAGCCGGACCTCGCCTCCACCCTCGCCGCACTGGAGGACGAGCTGGCGCGCGGCGCACCCGTGCGCTCGGTGGCCGGCCGGGAACGGGCCATTCTCGTCGCGGTGTGCGTCGACGGCGACCGCTCGGCGGCGGAGGCCTCCTTGCGCGAGCTGGGCGAGCTCGCCCGCACCGCGGGAGTGGACGTGCTGGACTCCATTCTCCAAGTGCGCCGCCAGCCGGACCCGCGGTACCTCTTGGGGAAGGGGAAGCTTCAGGAGCTCGTGCTTCGCTCGATGCAGCTGCTGGCGGACGTCATCGTCCTCGACCGGGATTTGAGCCCTTCTCAGAGCCGGCACATCGCCGAGGAGACGAGCCTCAAGGTGCTCGACCGCACACAGCTGATTTTGGATATTTTCGCCCAGCGAGCCCAGAGCGCCGATGGAAAGCTGCAGGTGGAGCTGGCCCAGCTGAAGTACCTGTTGCCGCGCCTCAGCCAGAAGGACGACTCACTGTCCCGCCTCGCCGGCGGCATCGGCGGCCGCGGACCGGGCGAGACCAAGCTTGAGATTGACCGGCGCCGGGTGCGCGACCGCATCGCCCACCTGGACCGCCGCATCAATCACCTCTCCAGCGAGCGGCAAGTCCGTCGCGGCCGCCGGCAGCGTCGGGAGCTTCCCGTCATCTCCATCGTCGGCTACACCAACGCCGGCAAGTCCACCCTTCTCAACGCCCTCACCCATTCCACGGTGCTGGTGGAGGACAAGCTGTTCGCCACCCTCGACCCCACCAGCCGGCGCCTGCGCTTCCCCGAGGAGCGCGAAGTCATCATGACGGACACGGTGGGTTTCATTCGAGACTTGCCCAAGGACTTGCTCGCCGCCTTTCGGGCCACCCTGGAGGAGTTGGACCAAGCGGACTTGCTGTTGCACGTGGTGGACGCCGCCGACCCAGCCCACGACGCGCAGGTGGCGGCGGTCGAGCGCATTCTGGAGTCCCTGGGGCTTCAAGCCACGCCTCGCCTGTTGGTGTGGAACAAGGCGGACCGGGTGAGCGCCGAGGAGGTGGCGCTCCTGCTCCGGCGGCGAGGCGGGGTGGCGGTGAGCGCGCTCGCCCGCCAGGGACTGGAAGCGCTGCTCTTCAAGGCGGACCGCACCCTCTTCGCTGAAGGGGCGGCCGAACGGCTGGGGACGGTGCATGCCGAAGTGCCGAGCGAGCCCATCCTCTCCTTAGAGCAGCTCCCACCGGTGGCCTGACGGCCTCAAAAGTAGGCCGTCAGGGTGGCGTACACGGCGATGGGGGCTCCTGGCGTGAAGGTAATGCCCGTCACCGGAACCGTCTGGTTGTAGGGAGGCTCCCGCACTTGGTAGGTGGTGGCGAATTGGGCTTCGCGCCACGTCGTATTGAAGAGGTTGTTGATGGCCAGCCCCAGCTCGAGAAACCGCCACCGGTAGGCAGCGTAGAGGTCGACCAAGAAGTAGCCGGTGGCAGTCAGGGTGTCCTGGGAGTTGGCCGGACGGTCGCCCACCCAGCGCGCCCCCAGACGAGCCCGGAGCCCGGGCGCCCAGGCCGGGTGGAAGAGACTCAGGCCCGCCTGGCCCGTGAAGGTGGGCGCCAGCGCGACCGCGTTCCCGTTGCCGAAATTCTCGGTGTAGACGGCGTGGGCCAGTGAGGTGTCGAAGTCCGCCCACAGCCAGCTCAAAATTTGGTAGCGCGCCTCGAAGTCCACGCCGTAGCGGTTGGTCGGGCCGGCGGGTTCGGTCGTGCCGACGTCGGCGTCGAAGACGAATTCCGACTGCAGATGCAGGGACCAGAGCGCGGCCGCCACATCGAGCTTCCCATCCACCAGCGACAGGCGCGTTCCCAGCTCGGCCCCCCACGCGCGGGGGAGGGCACCGACGCCGTTGCTGGCTACGACGACTCGGGCGTCATTGCTGTGAAAGCCGCCGCCGGCGTCCACGTAAATGTCCCAGACGGGGAGCGGGGTGAAAACCGCCTGCAGCTTCGGGTTGACGATGGCCTTCTGGACGACGCCCGTCCCATGGTTGGGGCTGGCGTTGGAGGGCTGGGGGGAGTCGACGGGCAGCTGGTTGGTGACATTCCATTCGAAGAGGTCCGAACGCACGCCGAGTAGCACCCGGGCCCAAGGGTTGAAGCGCACATCTTCCTGAGCGAAGACCGAGAGGTCCGACTGGACAATGTCCGCATCGTCACAGGGGTTGGGCGCCTCCACCACATCGCCCGAGGCGTCCAAGTAGGGACAGTCTGGCAGTCGGACCCGCTGCTTGACGTGCCAGAGGGCCACGTTCATCGAGTCCAGCCGCGCCTGGGCGCCCAGCTCGGTCACCGTGCGCACTTCCCCGACGTCAATGCGCTTGCGGTACAGGGCGTTGAAGCCGATGTAGTAGCGCTGGTCGTCCTGCTCGATTTCGTCGAAATTGGCCGGGTCAACGTATTGGAAGGTGAAGTCGTTGAAGAGCCGGAGCGAGTAGCGGACGTAGTAGGCGCTGATGAGGATTTGGTCCGAATACGAGGGCCGGCTTTCCAATGTCATGACCAGCATCTGCCGCTGGGTCTGCCCGCCCTCGGTCGGGTCGATGGCCCCGAATTCGGGAAGCTGGCCGGACTGGACGAATTGGAGCGGAATCTGCCCGCTGGCGCTCCACTGCGAGCCGTAGGCGGTCCCGAGAATGGTGATGCGGGTGCTCGGGTTCAGGGTGAGCGTCGTCTTGAGAAAGAGGTTGTAGCGCAACAGGCCTTCCGGGCTGATGAAGGGCCCATTGGTGCCGTACATCTCGGCGGCAAACCAGGTCGGCGAATCCTTCCCCCCCGGACTGGCCACGCCGAGGACGCGCCAGGTGTCGAAAGAGCCGACCTCTCCGGTGACCGAATTTTCGCCGAAGCTCCTCCGGGTGCGAAAATTGATGGCGCCTGCCGTGTCGAAATCACCGGTCTCGACGAAGTAAGGCCCCTTGGTGGCTTCCACCCGGTCGATGGCTTCCGGAATGAGAAAGTGCAAGTCCGAGAAGCCCTGCCCGTGCCCGTTGCTCGGCAGGTTGATGGGGACGCCGTCGATGTAGAAGGCGATGTCCGTCCCGTGGTCGGCATCAAAGCCGCGCAGGAAGTACTGGTCCGCCTTGCCACCCCCCTGGTGCTGGGCGATGACGAGCCCGGGCACGACGCGCAGAATGTCCTCCGGGGTTGGGTAAAAGCGAAGCTCCAGGTCTCGGTCGCGGATGGTGTCCGCCGACGCCGTCGAGGTGGGTGCCTGCGCCTCCACCAGCGTCTCGAACATGGACGGCTGCGTCGCCGCAGCGGGCACGCTGGGCGGCGGCGCGGGAGCCGGGGCACCGGGCGGTGGGGCCGCCGGAGGCGGTTGGCTCGGCGGAATGAGCTCCGGCTCAGGGGCCATCGGCGCCTCCGGAAGTGCCGAGGGAGAAGTCGCCGGGCCCGGGGAAACCGAGGCCGGCTGCTGGGGCGGCAGCGGCTCGGCCGGAGGCTGCGGAGCAGCCCCCTGCGCCACCGCTCGAACGCTCACCAGCAACAGACCGAGCGCCAGCCCAGTTTTCAAACGAGAGCGCCTGGACGACACGCCACGCGCGAGGCGCGCCCGCGTGGACGAAGACAGCACAAAGCCAGACATGCGGGTCCCCACAGGGGGGCAGCGAGGAGGGGCGAACGACGCGTGGGAAGACGTCGACCGCCGCTACGGTGCGCCAGGGACCTCGGGAAGCCACCACCGGGCGAGAAGGGGCGCCCGCCATGCTGGCAGCGTGGGTGTCAGGACACGCACCACCGCGCTGAGCGGCAGACAGACGAAGGCGGTGACGAGGGCGAGTTGCAGGTGCTCCAGGCCGCCCGGCGCGTGGCGGTGCGGCGCTGCCGTGTCGCGCTGCACCGGCTGGTGTGAGGCCTCCGGGGCGGTGTGCCCAACCCAACCCCACTCGGCACTGTCGTGCAAAAGCGGCTCGCCGTGAGCAAGGACGGCGTGTGCCAAGGGCCCCACGGCCAAGCCCCACCCGAGGAGCAACAGCCCCAGAGGCGCGGTTTGAAGCCGACGCCGTCGCTCAGTCGAGAAAGGGGGAGAGGTCACGTCGCCTCGGTCGCTCTTCGTTCCAGCATTACGCAGACCGTCGCCCGGCGGATGCAACTGAAACTTCGCTTTGCAGCGCAGGGGCATGCGTCCGGCGCAGCGGCTCTCCGCGTACAGTGCTTCCGGAAATGGAAACTGCCCCAGCTCGAATTGCGCGCCGTCGACGCTTGGGGAACTGGGTGGCCCTTGCCGCCTTCCTCCTTGCACCAGCGGCCCTTGGGCACCTCACGCGCGTTTCCACCAGCGACTGGACGCTCAAGAGCGGCGCCGCTTCGGCGGAATTCCAATTCTTTCGGGGAGACTTCCTCGGCCTCGTTCCGGAAGGGCTGTCGGAGGCCGAGCTGGCCGCTCGCATCCTGTCGCTGGTCACGGACAACACCCGGGTTCGCACCGGCGGCACGGCCTGTACCCTCGCTCGCCGCACCATTGCCGAGAGTGGGGACGGCTGGACCGTTGACGCGAGCTGGAACTGTCCGGGCGCCGCAGAGCACTGGTCGATGACGCTGGGCGTGCTGGAGCTGCTCCCTCCCGGGCAAACGCACCTGGCCCGGGTGACGGTGGGGGGCGAAGTGGTGGAACGCGTCGCCCGCAGCACCTCGCCCACCATCGAGGTTGCCGTCAACCCATCCGTCTGGGCGGCAGCCTGGCGCTTTTTGCGCCTCGGCGTGGAGCACATCTTCACCGGCTATGACCACATTGCCTTCCTGCTGGCGTTGCTGTTGCTCGGAGGGCGCTTCGTGGACCTGGTGAAGATTGTCACCAGCTTCACCATCGCGCATTCGGTGACGCTGGCGCTGGCCGCCCTCGGCATCCTCAACCCGCCCTCGAGGTGGATTGAAGCCCTCATCGCCGCCAGCATCGTGGCCGTCGCTGGAGAGAACCTCTGGGTGCTCCGGCGGGCGCAAGGCGGCAGCGCCCGGGTGGCCAGCGCGCTGCGCCACCGGTGGCGCATCACCTTTGCCTTCGGGCTGGTGCACGGGTTTGGCTTCGCCACGGCGCTGCAGGAGCTGAAGCTGCCCCGCTCGGCGCTGGTGGCAGGGCTGGTGTCATTCAACCTCGGGGTGGAAGTGGGGCAGGTCACCATCGTCGCCCTGGCCTTTCCCGTCCTCGCCTGGCTGCGGACCCTTCCCCACTTCCAGCCCTGGGGACCTCGGGCGCTTTCAGCCGCCATCGCCGCGTTCGGCCTCGGGCTGCTGGCCGTTCGCCTCGCGGGCGGCTGATTGGGCGCGCGAGCCTTGCCCCCAAGTCCGGCTCGGCTGCGCTGCAAGAGGCATGAATCCACCGTCGCCCGAGGTCCGTAAGGGAGGGCAGCGGGGACGGCTCCCCGCAGCGTTGGAGGGCAGTGCAATGAAACTGAAGCCACTGGGGTGGTCGGCGCTGGCCGCCGCCCTCTTTGCAGCGCCTTGGGCGTTGGCCGCCGACCATCAGGACGGGCCCGCAGCGACCGCTGACCCGTCCGCCGACATCACCGACGTCTTCGCCTGGATGAGCGCGGATGCGACCAAGGTCAACCTGGTGATGGACGTCTTTCCCTTCGCCTCCAGCACGGCGCAGTTCTCCAACTCCGTGCAGTACGTCTTCCACACGTCGAGCCAGCCCGCCTACGGAGGAACGGTGGGGAGCACGGTGGACGTCATTTGCACCTTCGACACCGCGCAAACCATCAGCTGCTGGGCGGGCAGCGAGTACGTGACTGGGAACGCCAACGCGGCCAGCGGCCTGAGCAGCGCTGACGGGAAGATGACGGTCTTCGCTGGGCTTCGCGCGGACCCGTTCTTCTTTAACCTCGACGGCTTCAAGGCGGTCGCCGCCGACGTCACTGCTGCCAAGGGCAGCCTGAGCTTCGACCCCAATGGCTGCCCGGCGCTCGGGTCGCTGACCGACCCAACGTCGACTGCGTCCGTCTTGGTCAAGCAGCTCATGTCAGCGCCGGATGGCGGTCCACCCGTGGACCACTTCGTGGACGCCAGCCTTCTCGCCATCGTCGTCCAACTCGACAAGACCATCCTCACCGCCGGCGGTCCGGTGGTGAGCGTTTGGGCTGCCACCCACGTGACTCCGTGAGGAACGCCACCATGATTCGCCGCCTGACCGTCTTCGTCTTCCTCCTGCTTGCCGCGTGCAGCAGCACCACCACCCCCCCCACCCCTCCGCCCGCACCGACGCTGGGAACCACCATCGTCGACCGGATGGGGCGGGCCGGGGTGAACACTGCTCTCACCGACCCGTTCGACACGCTGGGGACGGCCAGCCCTCCCCTCACCGAGAACGCTGCGAAGGACCTCTACAACTCCATCAGCACGCCGTCGCAGTGGAGCACGAATTTCAAGAGCTGGATTGAGGGGAACCTGGCGATTTTGGACGGCTTGGATGGCGTCTGCGGCAATCAATTCATCTTTGGCTTCATGGGGACGTCCGCCTACGCGACGCTGGCCGGTGTTCTGGTGGATGACCAGCTGTACCTCAACACCGCCAGCGGCACATGCTCGACGTACCTCGGCGTCGAGGCGAATTATGTCGGTGCCATCCCCAACAGCGACTGTGGCGGCCGGACCCCTCTGGAGAACACCATCGACGAGACGTACTCGCTGCTGGCCGTCGGCGCCCCGAGTGGTGTCACCAGTGGCATCACCTCGAGTGCCACCGCCACCGCCAGTCTGACCGCCTTCCCCTTCCTTCAGCCCCCGCCGAACTGAAGCGTGAACGCACGCAGCCTCGTCGGTTGGATGCTGTGTTTGCTCGCGCTGGCCGGCTGCCATTCCGCCTCCCCCGAGCCGGGGGAAGTGGGGGACAGCCTCCACACCACCGACGGCGTCCTGGCACTGGCCAACCTGGACGCGCTCATTGACGGACGCGAAGCCTTTCTCCAGCGGGAGCCCGGCGGAGCGTCGCAGCGGGCCGTTCTGGTCGACCTGCTTCAGACGCGCGGGCAGCTGCTCGGTCGGCTGGAGGACTATGACCGCGCCGAGGAAGTCGCCCAGCGGGCAGTCGCGGTCGCTCCGCAGCTGCCCGAGTCCTGGCTCGCCCGCGCCAGCAACTCCCTCACCTTTCATCGCTTCCGCGACGGACTACGAGACCTCGACCAGGCAGCCGGTCGCGGGGCCGACAAGGACTCGGTCGAGGCGCTGCGCGCCTCTGCCTTGCTGGCCGAGGGACGGACGGACGAGGCGCTGGGGCTCCGCCGCCATGCCGTGCAGCGCTGGGCAAACACTTCCACCCTGACCGCCCTGGCGGTGGCGGAGATGGCAGCCGGCGACCTCGCCCAGGCCGACGCGCACCTCGACGCTGCTGTGCGCGCCTACCATGACGTGGCACCATTTCCCTTGGTCTTCGTCGACTTTCAGCGCGGACTCCTGGCCGAGGAAGAAGGCAATCTCGACCGCGCCGCCGCTCGCTACCGGGCGGTGCTTCGGCGCCTCCCCCGGCACGTCCAGGCGGCGGTGCACCTGTCGGCCCTCGAGTTGGCGCGCGGGCAGCTAGCGACTGCCGCCTCGGTGCTTGCGCCCCTCGGCTCCATCGACGAGCCCGAAGTGGTTGCGCTGCGGGCGGACGTCCTCCAAAGGCAAGGGCAAGGCGTCGAAGCGGAGCAACTCCGCCAGCGTGTGGACGCGCGCTACCGCGCCCTTCTGGCGCGTCACCCCGAGGCATTCGCCGACCACGCGGCACGCTTCTTCTTGACTCGGGATGCGCACCGCGCGCTGGCGCTGGCCCGGCTCAACTTGGCCGCGCGCCAGACGCCGGCGGCGTATGACTTGGCCTTGTCCGCAGCGCTGGCCGCGGGCGATGAGCCCGGACGCTGCGAAGTGGCCCAAGCGGCGCAGCGGCTTCCGCACCCGCCTGCGCGCCTGCTGGCATTGTTGCGGAATGGCCTCGCCGGATGCCCCTCCTTGCTGCTTCCCGGCGTCGCCGGAGCGCTCGCCCGCTAGCCAAAGGCCCCGTGCCCCGGCGTTCGCACCGTCTTCAGCGGCACGACGCACTGCGGTAACCGCGCGTCACGCTTGCGAGGCGTTCCAGCGCGGGACTACAAGTCCGCCTCGGTCGAAGCTCCCGCTTACCGGACACCGGGGTAGCGCTGCGGGGGTGCGGTCCTGCTGTCGTCTGCGGTCTTGCGGGGAAGCCTCTGGCGAACGCGCCCGAGGAAACCTCAGGGAGAGCGAACGTGACTTGGACTCAGGTCTACAACCCCCTCGGCAACCTCTTTGTCTCCGCCATCGTGGCCGCCATCCCAGTCGTGGTCTTGCTGGGCGCTCTGGCATTCTTCCACGTGAAGGCGCACGTGGCGGCGCTGTTGGGCCTTGCGGCGGCCCTTCTGGTGGCGCTCTTCGTCTACCAAATGCCCACGTCGATGGCCTTCGCGGCGGCCTTGAATGGCGGGCTCTTCGGAGCGTTTCCCATCGGTTGGATTGTCCTCAACGCCATCTTCGTCTACGACATCTGCGTCACCACCGGGAAATTTGAAGTCGTCAAAGAGACCATCGCCGGACTGGCCAGCGACCGGCGCATCCAGATTCTGCTCATCGGCTTTTCCTTCGGCGCCTTCATTGAAGGTGCGGCCGGCTTCGGGACGCCCGTTGCCATCTGTGCCGCAATGCTCATCGGGCTCGGCTTCAGGCCGCTCGCCGCCGCCGGGCTGGCGCTGATTGGAAACACCGCGCCGGTGGCTTTCGGCGCTCTGGGCATCCCGGTCATCACCCTGGCCAAAGTCACCGGGCTACCGGTCAACCTGCTCGCCGCGATGGTGGGGAGGCAACTGCCCTTCTTCTCCGTCATCGTCCCCTTCTGGTTGGTGTGGGCGATGGCCGGGTTTGCCGGAATGCTGGAGGTTTGGCCGGCCTGTCTGGTGGCGGGAGTCTTCTTTGCCGT
>JBKQJL010000108.1:0-7971 GCA_052147975.1 Myxococcaceae bacterium | reverse complement strand
CTTCGGCAGGTGGTGCTCTTCAATGCGTGCCTCCAGTGTCCGGAGGTCATCCTCGCGCTGGCCGCCGCCGACAATTTCGCCGGAGCCCTCGGGCGCCAGCACGTCCATCCCGAGGGCCACCTTGTCGTCGCTCGGGTCGCGCTTGAAGTAGAAGGCCTTCAAGTCCGACGGGTAGCGGTGGACAATGACCGGCCGGTCGAACTGGCTCGCCAACAGCGTCTCCTCATCGCCGCCAAAGTCGTCTCCCCACTTGGCGGGGTGCCCGGCCTTCTGCAGCCGCTCGATGGCCTCGGTGTACGTCATCCGCGGGAAGGGAGGCTTCACCGCCTCGAGCTTTTGGGTGTCGCGCTCCAGGACGCTCTTCAATTCCGAGCCGTGCTGCTCCAGCACCCGGGCCACCACCGAGGAAATGAGCCGCTCGGCCAGCACCATGTCCTCCTCCAGCGTCATGTAGGCCACCTCCGGCTCCACCATCCAAAACTCGGTGAGGTGGCGGCGGGTTTTGCTCTTCTCGGCGCGGAAGGTGGGGCCGAAGCAGTAGGCCTTCCCCAGCGCCATGGCCGCCGCCTCCATGTACAGCTGCCCGGACTGGGTGAGGTAGGCCTGGCCCAAGTCAAAGTAGGGCACCTCGAAGAGGGTGGAGGTGCCCTCGCAGGCGGCCGGGGTAAAAATAGGCGCGTCCACCAGCGTGAAGCCGTCGCTGTCGAGGAAGTCGCGGATGGCCTTCACCACCGTGGCCCGCACCCGGAGGATGACGTTTTGCCGGTGGCTGCGCAGCCACAGGTGGCGGTTCTCCAAGAGGTAGGCCACCCCGTGCTCCTTGGGGGTAATGGGGTAGCCCTCGGTGGCATGCACCACCTGCAAGTCCTTCACCCCGAGCTCGAAGCCCAAGGGACTGCGGGCGTCCTTGCGCACCGTGCCCCGCAGCACCAGCGACGTCTCCTGGCCCAGGTGGTCGGCCGCCAGGAAGAGCTCCGGGCTGACGTCGCCTTTGAAGACGACGGCCTGGATGGTGCCGCTGCCGTCGCGCAGCTGGAGGAAGTGCAGCTTTCCGGAGGAGCGTCGGCTGTACAGCCAGCCGCGCAATTCCACCTCCTGGTTTTCATAACGGGCAATGTCCGCGATGCGGACCACGCTGGGGGCCATGGCGGCGCTGCTCGTAACAGAAGCCGGGGCCGCAAGGCCACTGCCGTGGCCGGCAGCGCCCCTGGGACGCGCCTCCCCGGCGGTGTGGGGAACAATTGCGCCACGGCGGGGTGGGCCGTATGAGGGACAGCCGACATGAACGAGCGCTACGAGCCAAAAGCCATCGAGCCGAAGTGGCAGGCCCGCTGGGCGGCCGACGGCGTCTTCCGGGCCGACGCCCGGGCCGGGGCGCCCAAGAAGTACGTGCTCGAGATGCTGCCCTACCCGAGCGGCAGCATGCACATGGGGCACGTGCGCAACTACCTGGTGGTGGACGTCTTCGCCCGCTACTACCGGATGCGGGGCTTTGACGTGCTGCACCCCATGGGCTGGGACGCCTTCGGGCTGCCGGCGGAGAACGCGGCCATCAAAGACGGCGTGCACCCGGCCATCCGCACCCGGGAAAACATTGAAAACTTCCGCCAGGAGTTTGCCAGCCTCGGCTACAGCTACGACTGGACGCGCGAAATTACCACCAGCGACCCGGCCTACTACCGCTGGAACCAGTGGTTCTTCCTGCGGCTGTGGGAACGCAACATGGTGTACCGCCGGTTTGCCAAGGTGAATTGGTGCCCCAGCTGCCTCACCGTCATCGCCAACGAGCAGGTGAAGGACGGCCGCTGCGAGCGCTGTGAGTCGGTGGTGGTGGAGCGGGAAATGCCGGAGTGGGCCTTTCGCATTACCCGCAACTCCCAGGACCTCCTGGACGGGCTCGAGCAGCTGCCCGGCTGGCCGGAGCGCATTCTGGCCATGCAGCGCAATTGGATTGGGCGCAGCGACGGCGTGGAGTGCGACTTCGTCCTGGAGGACGGCCGGGCGGCGGTCCGCGTCTTCACCACCCGCATCGACACCGTCTTCGGCTGCACCTACCTGGTGCTGGCCCCGGAGCACCCGTTGGTGGCCGGCCTGGCCACCCCCGAGGCCGAGCCGCGGGTGCGCGCCTTCGTCCTGAAAATGGCCAACACCCCGCGCGGGGAACGCACCGCCGAGGCGGCCCCAAAGGAGGGCGTCTTCACCGGGGCCTACGCCCGTCACCCCTTCACCGGGGACGCGGTGCCGGTGTGGATTGCCAACTTTGTCCTGGCCGACTACGGCACCGGCGCGGTGATGGCCGTCCCGGCGCACGACGGCCGGGACTTCGCCTTCGCCCGCGCGTACCGCCTCCCGGTGCGCCAGGTGGTGCAGCCCAAAGGCGGCGAGCCCCTCGGGCCGGTGGAGGCGTGGACCGAGGCCTTCACCGACGACGGGGTACTGGCGGACAGCGGCCTGTACTCCGGCCTTCCCTCGGCGGAGGCCCGGCGGCGCCTCACCGCGGAGCTCGAGCGGCGCGGCCTGGGGGCGCCCAGGGTGACGTACCGGCAGAAGGACTGGGGCTTCTCCCGGCAGCGTTACTGGGGCACGCCCATTCCCATTGTGTATTGCGAGCGCTGCGACCCGGAGCGCCGCGGCATTCCGCTTCCCGACAGCCAGCTGCCCGTCCTTCTGCCGGACATTGACGTGGAGCAAGTGCTGACCGGCAAGGGCGAGCCGCCGCTGGCCAAGGTGCCCTCCTTCGTCCACACCACCTGCCCCCGCTGCGCCGGCCCGGCGCGCCGGGAGGTGGAAACCATGGACACCTTCGTCGACTCGAGCTGGTACTACGCCCGCTACCTCTCGCCGACGCTGGACACCCAGCCCTTCGACGCGGCCCTGGCGCACGCCTGGCTCCCGGTGGACGTGTACGTCGGCGGCCCCGAGCACGCCGTCATGCACCTGTTGTATTTCCGCTTCTGGAGCCGGTGGATGAAAATTCTCGGCCTCAGTCCAACGGACGAGCCGGTGACGCGCCTCATTACCCAAGGCATTGTCAATGGGCCGGACGGACGCAAAATGTCCAAGCGCTGGGGCAACGTGGTGGCGCCGAGCGCCATTGTCGGCCGCTACGGCGCGGACACCGTGCGCACCTACGTCCTCTTCGCCGGGCCGCCCGAGCGGGACTTCGACTGGAGTGATGACCAGGTGGAGGGGGCCCACCGCTTCCTGAAGCGCTTGTGGGCGCTGGCCGCCCTGCACCACAAGGCCGCCGCCACCGCCCGGCACGCTGGGCCATGGGAGGGGCGGGCGCTGGAGATTCGCCGGCTCGCCCACAAGTGCGTGCGCCGCGTCGGCGAGTCCATCGAGCGGCTCTCCTTCAACACCGCCATCGCTGGCATCATGGAGTGCCTCAACGGCCTGGCCGCATTCGAGTCGCTGCACAGCGAGGCCGAGCGGGCGGCCATGGGCGAGGCGGTGCGGCTTTTGTGTCTTCTGGTGACGCCCTTTGCGCCCCACCTGGCGGAGGAAGTCTTCGAGGCCTATGGCGGCGTGCAGTGCACCGTCACGCAGCCCTGGCCCGAGTACGACGCGGCCCTGGTGGTGGACGAGGTGCTGCCCTACGCGGTGCAAGTCAACGGCAAGCTGCGGGCCGAGGTGCAGCTGCCCGCCTCGGCCGGCGAGGCCGAGGTGCGCGCCGCGGCGGAGGCGGAAGCGCGCGTGCAGGCGCACCTGTCGGGGCGCTCGGTGCGCAAGGTGGTGTTTGTGCCCCGGCGCCTCATCAACTTCGTGGTGGGGTGAGGGCCGTGCAGTGGCGCAGCGCGGCCCTGGCGCTTCTCCTCGCCGGCTGCGGCTACCACTTCAGCGCCGGCGGGCCGGCCATCGCCGGCGGAGCGCGTCCCATTTTCGTCCCGGTGGTGGTGAATAAGACGTCCGAGGCGGGGCTGGAAGTCGTCTTCACCGAGGCGCTGCGCGAGCAACTGGAGCAGCGGGGGCTTTTGGGCGGCACCAACAGCCCGGCCCACATCGACGGAGAAATTCTGGCGGTGAGTGCCTTGCCCGCCGTCCTCTCCTCCTCCAGCGCCGTCCGCCCGGAGCAGGCATTGAGTTACCGCGTCAGCGTGACGCTGCGGGTGAAGCTATACCGTGGCTCGGAATTGCTGACGCAGACGGACGTCTCGGGCCAGGAGGACTACCTGCAGGGACAGCGCCCGGACATTCTCAGTGTGGAGGCCAACCGCGTGGCGGCGCTCAAGCGCCTGGCGGCGGTGCTGGCCCAGGACGCCTACGTGCGGCTGGCGGCCGGCTGACGGCTGGCGAAGGCGCGGGCCAGCCGAGAAATGCGTCGCGCGGCATTGCGCGGGTGAAGCACGCCCTTGCTGGCGGCGGTACTCAGCGTCTTCATCGCCTCGCGCAGCGCCTGCTGCGACGCGGCAACGTCCTTGTTGGCAAACGTCTCGCGCGCCTGCTTCACCGCGGACTTCACCTGCGTCCGCACGGACTGGTTGCGCGCACGCCGCACGCCATTCTGTCGGCTGCGCTTCTCCGCTGACTTCGTGTTGGCCACGTCCGCTCCGGCAGGTAGCTGCCCCAAAAGGTGGGAAAGGGGGCCCTCAGTACCGGAGCCTCGAGGGGGCGTCAAGCGTAGGCCCTGGGGGCACTCCTCCTTGGCCGTGAAGGTGCCTCCTCCTGTGGAGAAACCCCCGCCGCCGCCCCCTAACCCCAGGAGAAAAAAGGCCGAGTGCACGTGCTGCAGGAAGCGGCACGGCCGCTCAGCGCCGCTGCCGTCGCCTCACGCCTGTCACCTCCCACAAGCTTGCCCCCAGGTTTCAGACAGCTCCTGTGGGAAGCGCGGCCTCGTCCGCAGTAGAGGTACGACACCTCACCACCACCGAGCGGCCCGGGTCAGAGAAGACGCAGTCGCCCGGTGCGAGGTGCTGCACTGTCCCGCCGGCCGCGCGTACCGCCGTCGCCAGCGCTGCCGCGTCCAGCGGTAGCTGCAGCGTCAACTCCACCGGCGCGGCGCTGGGGCCGACACTGAAGCAGAGCGCCATGCCGCGTGCCTGCAGGCGCAAGGTGTGTGCCTCGTCCCTGGCCGTCAGCCCGAGACGCGGCCCCAACGCCCGCCAAAACTCCACCGCCGGCGCGCTCAGCGTCAGCGTCAACGCCGGCACCTCGGCCCACGGCAGCGGGACGGGGCGCGGCAAGGCCGCCTCGTGGGCCTTGGCCTCCTCCCACAGCGCCTCCAACTGGGCCAGCGTGGCCTCCCCGAAGGGGACGCCTTGGGCGTGCAGCCCGCGCTCCACCGCCTGGAAGCGCTCGGTGAAGCGGCGGTTGGCGGCGCGAAGCGCGTCCTCGGCCGGCGTGCCCACATGGCGCGCCAGGTTGGCCAGGGTGAAGAGGACGTCGCCCAACTCGTGCTCAATGCGACGGGGGTTTTTCGAGTCCAGCGCGGCGTCGAGCTCCTCGAGCTCCTCGTCCAGCTTCGCCCGCACGCCGCGTACCTCCGGCCAGTCAAAGCCAATGCGCGAGGCCTTCTCGCCCAGGCGCTCGGCGCGCAGCAGCGCCGGCGCCGCCGAGGGGACGCCTTCCAGCACCGAGCCCTCGCTGCCCGTCTTCTGGCGGCGCTCCTCGGCCTTCAGCCGCGCCCAGTTGGCCAGCACCTGCTCGGCCCCGGCCAGGCGCACCTCGCCGAAGACGTGCGGGTGGCGGCGGACAATTTTCTCGGCGATGGCTTCGGCCACGTCGGCCAGCGCGAATTCGCCAATTTCACTGGCCAGCTGGGCGTGGAAGACAATTTGAAAGAGGAGGTCTCCCAGCTCCTCGCACAGCGCGCGCCAGGAGCCGCCCTCCGAGACGCGGTCCATCTCGTCCAGCACCTCGTACGTCTCCTCCACCAGGTAGGGGCGCAGGCTGCGCAAGTCCTGCTGCCGGTCCCAGGGACAGCCCCCTTCGGCGCGCAGCCGCGCCATAATGTCCAACAGTCGCTCCACCGCGTCGCCGGTACGTGCCATGCCGTTTGGGGGGCTAACACGAAGGCGCGACGCTTTCAGGGGCTGTCCAGCTGCGCCAGCGTCTCGGCCACCGTCAGCCGCGAGCGGGTGTCCACCAGCAGCGCGCCCAGCCCCTGGCGCAACAAGTCGGCGCGCGCCCGGTGGTGGACGTCGGCCAGAAAGAGGGCCACCCCCCGCGCCTGCAGCTCGGCCTGAAGCCGGCGCAACATGTCCCCCACGGAAATGTCCAAGTCGGTGGTGAAACTCATGTCCAACAACAGCCGGCCCAGGCCCGGCTCGGCGTTGGCCACCGCCTCGAGAATGCGGGACTCCACCGACTCGGTGTTGAAGTACAACAGCGGCCCGTCAATGCGCAGCACCAGCGTCCCGGTGGGGCACCGGGCGTTGGGGTGCCGCGCCTTGTCCGCGTACTGCTGCGCACCCTGGATGGCGCCCAGCTCCGAGATGCCCAACGAGGCCTCCGCCCGGAGAATGAGGGCCAAGGAGAGAAGCGCCGCCACCAGCACTCCCTGGAGAATGCCCAAGTACACCACCCCCACGCCGCTCACCGCCGCGATGGCCAAGGCGCTGGGGCTGACGCGGGCCAGCCGCACCAACTCCTTCACGTCCAGAAGGCCGGTGACGGAGGCCACCACCAGCGCCGCCAGGGTGGCCCGCGGCAGCGCGGAGAAGGCCCCCACCGCGAAGAGGAGGACGAGGGCCATCCACCCCGACGTCACCACCAGCGACAGCGGCGTCCGAGCGCCGGCCCGGGTATTCACCGCGGACTGAGAGAAGCCGCCGCCGGCCGGGTAGCCCTGGCCGACGCCCAGCACCAGGTTGGCCACGCCCAGCGCCAACAGCTCCCTGTTGGGGTCCACCTTCTCCTCGGTGCTGCCGGCAAAGGCGCGGGCACTGGCCATGCCCTCGAGGTAGGCCAGGACGAAGCAGGCGACGGCCAAGGGGATGAGCTGCCGGACGTCCTGGAAGTCCACCGCCGGCAACAACAGGCGCGGAAGCCCTTCCGGCACCGGGCCCACCAGGCTGACGCCGTGGGCGGCCAGCCCCCAAACCTTCGCTGCCGCCATGGCCCCCACCACCACCAACAGCCCCGCCGGCAGCCGGGGCCACAGTCGCTGTCCCACCTCCAGAAGCCCCAAGCACAGAAGCCCCACCCCCAGCACCCAAGGCTGCGCCTGCAGGAGGTGGCGGGCCAGGTGGGACAGCCGCGCCAGCGTGTGGCCCGCCACCTCCGGGACGCCCAACAGCGCCGGCAGCTGGGTGGTGGCAATGACGAGGGCCGCGCCGAATTTGTACCCGGTGAGGACGGGCTCGCTGAGGAAGTGGGCAATACCACCCCAGTGCAGTGCGGCGGCGGCGAGGGCCAGGCCGCCGACAATGAGGGCGCTGGCCCCGGCCAGCGCCGCGTAGCGCTGGACGTCGTGGGCGGCCAGCGGCGCCACGCTGGTGGCCACCAACAGCGAAATGGCCGACGTCGGCCCCAAGGAGAGGCGCCGCGACGTCCCCAGCGCGGCGTAGGCGAGGCCGCCGAAGAGGTAGCCGGCCAGCCCAGCCACCGGCGGCAGCCCAGCAAGCAGCGCATAGGCCACCGCGTTGGGGACGGCGTAGGCGGCCAGCGTCGTGCCGGCCAGGACGTCCGAGGTGAGCCACTGCCGCTGGTAGCCGGGCAGCCAGCGGAGGACGGGAAGCGCAGCAACGAGGCGTCGCATGGGTGCAGCCTCCCTGCGGGCGGGGAGCCGGGGCCAAGCTTACCCACCACGGCTGCCGGCGCCCCTTGCCTCGTGCCCGAGGCAGCCCGGGCTGCAGGCAGGAGGGAAGCATTGCGGTGAGGCCGCGCTCGCCTAGGATGGGGGTCTCGGCATGCATCTTCCTGGCCTCCGCGGCACTGGCGCGTTTGCCGCACTGCTGGCCCTCCTGGTGACGCAACCGGCGTCAGCGCAGGTGGAGCCCCCGCGCCCGGTGGAGGAGCTCGAGCAGGAGC
>JBKQJL010000107.1:0-4255 GCA_052147975.1 Myxococcaceae bacterium | reverse complement strand
CTTCTCAATGCCGGCTTCGTCCGTGTAGCTGTGGCGCTGGCAAGCGAAGCCAAGGGCCAACAGCCGCGGCTCGAGCCAGTCAATGAGAGGCTTGTTGGAAAGCCGACTCGTGGTGTCAAAGGACACCAGTGTCCGCAGCGTCGCCTCGAGTTGGGCCTGTACCTCACTCACGCTGGAAACACCTTCCGGCACAACTCGGCATAGGCCCGGGCGCTCCTCTCCTGTAGCGGGTGGCGCCCGTCCCGTACCACCCACTGGCCTTGCACCGCCACGTCCCGTACCGCCGCTGAAGGCGCGGAGAAGACGACGGAGGCCAGAAGGGCATTGGCCGGCGCGCCGACGAGGGCCGGGTGGGAGAGGTCCACCGTACAGACGTCCGCCGGGGCCCCGGGCCGAAGGACGCCGGTGGGCAGCCCGAGGGCGCGGGCGCCATTCTCGGTGGCAAAGCTGAAAAGCAGCTGCCCCAGGCCGTCCGGGCCCTCCGGCGCGTCCAGCACGGCGCGGCGGCCGCGCGTCAGCCGCAGGCTGCCCTCCAGCATGCGCAACTCGTCGAAGACGTCCAAGGTGGCCTGGCTGTCCGAGCCAATGCAAAGGCGCACGCCGGCGCGGGCCATGCCGTCCGCGGCCAGGACGCCGTCTCCCAAGTCCCTCTCGGTGCTGGGGCAAGCGCACACCGAGGCGCCCTGGAGGAGCTCCCGCTCGTGCGGCATGGTGTACACGCCGTGGACGGCGGTGAAGCCCTCTTTGAGAAGCCCAACGTCCGAGAGGAGCTCCACCGGGCGGCGCCCGTACTCGGCCTGGCACACCACCACCTCTTCCGGTTGCTCGGCCACGTGCATGTGGCCAATGGCCTCCCCGGAAGCGGCCGCCGCCTGTAGCCACTCTCGCGGCACCGCGCGGACGCTGTGCGGGGCGATGCCCACCGTCACCAGGCCATCCCGGGCGGTGCGGGCGCGAATGTCCTTCGCGGCGCGCAGCCAGGCCTCCGGCGAGGCGTCGTAAAAGCGCGCCTGGCGAGGGTTGGGGGGGGCCATGTAGCCAGCGCGGCTGTAGCCGGCGCGCAGCAGCACCATGCGCAGGCCCACCTCTCGCGCGGCGCGGATGACTTGCAGGGCCAGCTCCAGCGGCTCGGCGTAGGGGGTGCCGTCCGGCTGGTGGTGGAGGTAGTGGAATTCCCCAACGGTGGTAATTCCAGCCAGGGCCATTTCCAGAAAGCACTGCCTGGAGGCGACGTAGACGCCCTCCGGGTCCAGCGTCATGGCGGCCCGGTACATGGCCTCGCGCCACGTCCAGAAGTCATCCACCTCCACGTCCGGCGAGCGCGCCTGGGTGCGCCCGCGCAGGGTGCGCTGGAAGGCATGGCTGTGCACGTCGACCAGCCCCGGTAGCAACAGCCGCCCAGGTAGGCGCTCCACCAGTGCGCCCTCTGGCGGCGCCCCGGCGGAAAGGCAGACGCCCTCCGGGGACACCTCCACCGCCGCGCCGCGCAACAGCGCGCCATTCCACAGGACGGCGTCGGGAAACAGCCAGCGGGCGGGGGGCATGGGGAGGCCCGGCCGAGCCTACCCTCCGCCAGGCCCCCCTGGACGGGCCGAAACCATTCTCTGGGGCCGTCCGTACATGGGCCACGGGTTTCGGGATGCGCACTGGCGTCCCGAGGTTGTAAAAGGCCCCTCCCCCGCCTGGGGCCAATGCGAAGTCCAGGCGCCTAGCTGCCACGCTGTCCACCGTCCAAGGAGAAGACACACACCATGAAGAAGACTCTCAAGGGAGCCGTCATCGCCTCCGCCGTTGCCTCACTGTTTGCCGCCGGCGCTTTCGCCGGAGACGCCCCGGCGCCGGCCGCCAGCAAGGGTGTGAAGTGCTCTGGCGTCAACAGCTGCAAGGGTGCGGGCGCCTGCGCCGGTGCCACCAACAGCTGCGCCGGGAAGAACAGCTGCAAGGGCAAGGGCTGGAGCTACACGCCGACGGAGAAGGACTGCACCGCCAAGGGCGGCAAAGTCGTCCCGCCGGAAGCGAAGAAGAGCTAAGTCGGAAAAAAGCAGTCGTCGAGTTAGGAAAACCCCAAAAGGGGGGCGCGCCGGGGCTTTTCTCCCCACACCAAACGGTGGGGGGAGACACCCGGCGTCTCCCCTTTCTTTTTCGGTTGAGGACGCTTCCTTCTCCATGTCCCTCTCGCTGCCCAACTTGGGCCACGGCGTCGGCCTTCGAAGCGAGCACTTCTCCGAGTTTCTGAAGGGGAAGGTGCCCGTGGACTGGGTGGAGGCCATCAGCGAAAACTTCTTCGTCGAGGGCGGGCGCCCGCGGGCCGTGCTGGAGGCCGTCCGCCAGCAAATGCCGGTGGTGCTGCACGGCGTCTCCCTTTCCATTGGTGGCGCCGACGCGCTGGACAAGACGCACCTGCACAAGCTGCGGCAGCTTGCCCGTTGGGTGGAGCCGGCCTGGGTGTCGGACCATTTGTGCTGGGGCACCCACCAGGGCCGCTACCTGCATGACCTCTTGCCTCTCCCCTTCACCGAGGAGGCCCTGGCGCACGTGGTGGCCCGGGTGGGCCAGGTGCAGGAGACGCTGGGACGTCAAATTCTCCTGGAAAACGTCTCCAGCTACCTCACCTTTTCCGCCTCCACCCTCACCGAGTGGGACTTCCTCGCCGAAGTGGCCCGACGGGCCGACTGCGGCATTCTCTTGGACGTCAACAACATTTACGTCAGCGCCCAAAACCACGGCTTCGACGCAGAGGCCTACCTCCAGGCCATTCCGGTGGACAGGGTGGGCCAATTTCACCTGGCCGGCTATGCCGACAAGGGCACCCACCTTTTGGACACCCATGACAGCCCGGTGACGGACCCGGTGTGGGCCCTCTACCGAGAGGCCGTCCGCCGCTTCGGCCCCGTCACCACCCTCATTGAGTGGGACGAGCGCATTCCGCCGCTACAGCGCCTGTTGGAGGAGTCCCAGCACGCGCGCCAGGTGGCCCTGGCCGCACGGGCCGAGGCAGCGTGAGCCTCAGCGCGCTACAGACGCTGTTGGCCCGGGCCATTGCCGCGCCAGGCACCGTCCAGCCGGAGGCACTGGGAAGCAGCATTGTGCCTCACCCGCCGCTGGACGCCGTCGCCCGGGCGGGCATTTACGCGGACATGTACCGCGCCCGGCTGCAGGACGCGCTGCGCTCGGACTTCCCCAACCTGGCAAGGCTGCTGGGCGACGAGGGCTTCTTCGAGCTCAGCGCCGCCTACGCCGACGTCCATGGGAGTACCCACTCGGACATTGGGCAATTCGGCCAGGGCCTTTCGGACTTCCTGCAAACGCACCCAGGGCCTCGAGGGGACGAGGCAGCACTCGCGCAACTCGAGTGGGCGCTGGCCCAGGCCTTCACGGCCAAGGACGCAGCGCCCACAGGGCAAGAGGCGTTGGGGCAGCTGGGCGAGGCGGCCATAGAAGCGCGCCTGCGCTTCGTCCCGGCGCTCAACGTCCTTGTGCTGTCGCACGACGTCCTTGCGTTGTGGGAGCAGCTCGAAGCCGAGTCCGAGGCGTGGCCGGCGCCGGACAGCCGCCCGGTGTCCGTCGCCGTCTGGCGCAAGGGCTTCCAGGTGCTGCACCGGGCGCTCGCGCCCGCCGAGGCGGAGGCCGTCCAGCGCGCGCAAGGCGGCGCCACGCTGGCGGTGGTGTGCGAGGCCTTCAGCGAGGGCGAGGACGCGGCCAAAGAGGCGTTTGCGACGCTTTCTGCTTGGTTTCAGGACGGCTGGGTGCTGGCCGTCGAAAGCGCTTGACGGGAAGGGCCCGTCCCCCTAGCTCCCCCCCAAGCAGGGCCAAAACGTTGCTGGGCCTTTCGCCCCGCAAGGGGGTAGGAAGCCCGGCCGACACCCAAAGACTTCGAGCACAACCGGAGAGTGCGTCCATGAAGAAGACAACGTTGACAGTGGCTTTCGCAGTGGCGGGAATGCTCGCCGCCTGCGCCGAGACGAAGAGCGCCACCGGCACCGCCAGCAGCGGGAGTGCGACCAGCGCTGGCCCAGACGTGAAGCTGGCTCCAGCGGCCGTCGCGCGCGCCTCTCAGCCGCCGCCGCCCACGGCCACCACCACCACCACCGCTGGGCACGGCAACCTCTCGGTGAATACGGCCAACTCGTCCACTGACACGGACCCGACGTGGATTGAGTCCATTGACTTGGACCAGAGCGGCGCTGCCAAGGCCGCCGAGTACACCTACGACGACGACGACAAGGTGACGTACATTTTCGCGGACGTGAATTTC
>JBKQJL010000106.1:0-2681 GCA_052147975.1 Myxococcaceae bacterium | reverse complement strand
AGGGCGCGGGCTTGCTGCTCGACGGCCTTTTCCGCGCGGTAGGCAGTGCGCTTGGCCTCTTCCTCGGAAGTCTTGAGTCGGCGCGCCTCCGCCTCTAGCTCGGCCCGGGTGGCCGCGTCCAAGCTGCGCTCGGCCGCGGCGGCGCGCTCGCTCCGCTGCTGCGCCAGGCTGGCCGCCTGCTCCCGCGCCGCGGTCGCCTCGGCGCGCAGCTGCAGCGCCTCGGGGCTCAGCGCTACGGCGGCCGGGGTTCCAGACGGACGGGCCTCCTCGCCTCGAGGCAGGCTGGCCCGCCGGCGCCACAGGCGCCAGGCAAGCACGGCCAGGCCGAGCAGCACCCCCACGGCGGCGAGGGCCGCACCGTCGAGGGTGAAGGGGACAGCCAGGGCGAGCGGGTGAAAAGCGGCGGCCAGCATGGGGGCGCTTCGAATACAACAAGACGCTGGCGGTTGCAGCGTCGAGCGCCTATGGGAGCGACACTAGCCAATGCGACACCTCCCTCTCCTCCTCGCCCTCCTGGTTGTCGGCTGCATCGTCGAAGCGCCCAGTGGCGACAAACAGTCCCCCGGGACGCCGGCGGCTCGCCCGGGCAGTCGGCCGGCGGGGGTCCGCAACGGCGCCGTCTTTGACGGGAAGGTGGAGCTGCTGGCCGCCTCCTTCAACCCGCCGGTGCTGACGCCAGGCGATGTGAGCGAGGTGAAGCTGTACTTCCGGGTGCTTCAGCCCCTGCCCGAGGACTGGCAGATTTTTGTCCACGCCGAGGACCCGGAGGGCAAAGTCGCGCGGACCAACTTTGACCATGCCCCAGTGGGCGGCCGGCGCCCCACCAGCACCTGGCGTCCCGGGGAAACCATCGAGGACACCTTCGCCATCGGGCTGCCCGCGGGCAGCACCCAGCGAGGCATGGACTTGTGGGTTGGCTTCTGGTTGCCCCGCACCGACGGGCGTCTGCCGGTGCGGGCCCCCGAGGGCGTTCGCACGGACAACAACCGTGTGCTGCTGGCCCGCCTTTTGGTGCAGCCTTAAAAAACAGCGCCGGAGTGGCCCTGTAAGCCGAGTTCTGTTCGCGGCAGAGTTTCCTGCCGCGCGGCGAACATTCCTCTAGGGCTCCGGTTGCCCGGAGGCCTCGTCAGCGAGCGACCCGGAGGCATCGGGGTGGGCACCCCGGTCCGTCCCTCGCGGGGACGGGCACCTCCCTATTGGCTCTTGCTCCAGGTGGGGTTTGCCGTGCCGTCCAAGTCACCTTGGACGCGGTGCGCTCTTACCGCACCGTTTCACCCTTACCCCGGCGAACCGGGGCGGTTTCTTTTCTGTGGCACTGTCCTGCGACTCGCGCCGACTGGTGGTTAACCAGCACCCTGCCCTGTGGAGCTCGGACTTTCCTCCCGCTCCAGGCTGTACAAGCCCTGGGGCCAGCGTTCACCCGGGCCACTCCGGCAACCGCAGCCTCTAGCAGGGTGGGCCGCCATGCGCAAAGCCGTCGGCCCCCCGCCCACCCCGCGCCTCGTCCCTTCGCAGGGGCGCACAACGGCCTCTACACCGGCTGGCCGTCCAGGCGCTCGTCAATGGCCCGGTTGCTCATGGCATCCGCCTCCCGGTTCTCCTCGCGGGGCAGGTGGGTGAGGCGGTGTCGGCGAAAGGAGGCAAGCAGGGCGCGCGCCTCCTCATAGAGGGGACGCAAGGTGGGGCTCTTCACTTGGTAGCGGCCGGCCAGCTGACGGATGAGGAGCTGGCTGTCCGCCACCAACTCCACCTCCTCCGCCCCCAGGGCCCGCGCCCGGCGTAGCCCAAGCACAGCGCCCATGTACTCGGCGTGGTTGTTGGTTTGGGTGCCCAGAAACAGGCCCAGCCGCTCCACCACTTCGCCGGAGGGCAAGGCGAGCACCGCCCCGGCGCCGGCCGGCCCGGGGTTGCCCCGGCTGGCGCCGTCTGAGAAGACGCGCAGCTCGCGCGGAGGGCGATGCCCCGGACGCTCTGGCGCAGACGCCGGGTCCGGACGGAGGCGCCGGCTGGCCGCTTTCCGGACGTCGGCCGCCTCGAGAGTGTCCGCGGCCGCCAGGAGTAAGCCGCGCGCGCTCGAGAGACTCAGTCCGGGGTGGGCGCCGAGTGTGCCGTCGAGGCTCTCGAGCCGGGCAATGGCCCGCAGCAGCTCCGCCCGGGTGGGCACAGCGCTCATCCCTTGGCGGCGGGGGCCCGGGCCGCAGGAGGCTCGATGGCCTCGGGGGCGCAGATGATGCGGTGACAGGACGGACAAACGTCCGTCCCCAGCGTCGTCTTGAGCGTGTTGTAGAGCTGCGGCGGCACGTTCATGTTGCAGCCCTGGCAGGTGCCGGCCACCACCGTCACCAGCGCCGGCATCCTTCTACGGCGCACGGTTTCGTAGCGCTGGAGCAGCGGGGGGTGGACTTGCGCCGCCGCCGCCGAGCGCTGCGCGTCGAGCCCCTTCACCTGGACGCTGAAGCTTTCCGACTGACGGCGCAGCTCGGCGAGGCGGCCGGCCACCTGGTCGACGCGGGCCAAGTGCTCCTGCTCCTTCTGCTTCACCACCTCGCGCAGCGTGGCCATTCCTTTGCCGAGCTCCACCAACTCCTCGGCCATGGTCAGGTTGGCCTTCTTGGCGATGTCGATTTCGCGCGCCAGCGCAGCGTATTCCCGGGTGGACCGCTGTTCCGCCAGCCGGCCCT
>JBKQJL010000105.1:0-4789 GCA_052147975.1 Myxococcaceae bacterium | reverse complement strand
GGCTTGGGCCCAAGCGAGGCCGACAGACGTGCCACGGGGCGGCGCGGAGGAGGGCCCTTTCGGCCCAGAGGAAGCTGCTCGACAACTTCCAGGGAGTAGCTCTGCAGGCCCACAATTTTTTTCGGGTTGTTGGTGAGGAGCCGCAGGCGCCGCAGCCCCAAGTCCTTCAAGATTTGGGCGCCGATGCCAAATTCCCGCAGCCGGCCATTGTCCTCGGCGGCGGAGCGCGCCTCGGCCTCGGCCTTGTGGGTGCACAAAAGGGCCTGGGCGGGCCCCTCGTCGCGCCGCAGGTACACCAGCACGCCCCGGCCGGCGGCGGCGATGGAGGCCAGGGCGGACTCCAGCTGCGCCCCGCAGTCGCAGGCCAGGCTGCCGAAGACGTCCCCCAACGGACAGGCCCGGTGCACCCGCGTCAGCACCGGCTTCGTCCCGGTGACGTCTCCCTTCACCAGGGCCACGTGCACCGCGGCGTCGACGTCACTGGCATAGGCATGGGCCTGCCAGCTGCCTTGCCCGGCCCTCTCCAGGAGGCGGGAGCCCACCCGTCGCACCAGCCGGTCGCGCTGCAGCCGGTAGCGAATGAGGTCCGCCACCGAAAGCAGGGTGAGGCGGTGGCGGCGGGTGAAGCGCAACAGCTCCGGACGCCGCGCCATGCTGCCGTCGGCATTCATCACCTCACAAATGACGCCGGCCGGCGGCAGGCCGGCCAGCCGCGCCAAGTCCACCGAGCCCTCGGTTTGCCCGGTGCGCACCAGCACCCCGCCCTGCCGGGCGCGCAAGGGGAAGACGTGGCCCGGACGGACGAGGTCGCCCGGCTGGGCGTTTGGGGCCACTGCCACTTGAATGGTGCGCGCTCGGTCCGCGGCGGAAATGCCGGTGGTGACGCCCTGCGCGGCCTCAATGGAGACGGTGAAGGCGGTGCCGTAGGGGGAGGTGTTGTCATGCACCATGAGGGGCAGCTCGAGCTGGCGCAGCCTGTCGTCGGTGAGGGAGAGGCAAATGAGGCCCCGGCCGTGGGTGGCCATGAAGTTGATGGCGGCCGGCGTCACCTTGGCCGCCGCCATCACCAAGTCCCCCTCGTTTTCCCGCTCCTCGTCGTCGGTGAGCACCACCATTTTGCCCTTGCGAATGTCGCTCAGGGCGCGCTCCACCAGCGCGATGCTGCCCACCTCTTCCAGACGCCTCGCCATGTGCCTCGTCTTCGGCCTACTCGGCCGCGCCAAAACCCTTTGCCCTTAACACGTCCATGTCCAGGCCGCCCTCTGGCCCGAGCCGCGCCAGACGGGCCACGTACTTGCCGATGACGTCGGCCTCAACGTTGAGCCTCGTCCCCCGGGACTTCTGCGCCAGGGTGGTACGGGCCTGTGTCTCCGGAATGAGGGCCACGCTGAAGTCCGCAGGGCCAAGCCGGTTGACGGTGAGACTCACCCCGTCCAGGGCCACCGAGCCCTTCTCAATGAAGAAGGGCCCTAGGGCCGCCGGCAGGCTGACGTCCAGCACCACCGCCCCACCCTCCGGCCGCGAGGAGACGACGGTGCACACGGCGTCCACATGGCCGAGGACGAGGTGCCCCCCCAGCCTGTCCGACAGCCGCAGCGCGCGCTCCAGGTGCACCCGGCTGCCTGGCCGAAGCGCGCCCAAGGTGGTGCGGCGCAGCGTCTCCGGCCCGGCCTGCACCCGGAAGGTTTCCGCCCAGCGCTCCACCACCGTCAAGCAGGCGCCGTCGACGGCGATGGACTCGCCCAGGGCGAAGCTGCCGGCGCCCAGCGCGGTGCGCACCCACACCTCGGTGGTGGCCCCGGGTTGCACACGCTCGACGACGCCGACGTCTTGAATGAGGCCGGTAAACATGGGCAACGGGCCAGCAACCGGCCCCTTCAACATTTATAACGCGCACTTCCCCTGCTGGGGGCCGCAAGGCGCCTGCTAGCCTTCCCCGTTGGCGCCTGATGCCCACCTCTACCGCAGAAACACTCCAACGCGAGACGGACGACGCGCTGGCCACCGCAGGGCGGCTGTTGGCCGAGCTGCACGCCGCCACCGCCCCGCACACCCTCTCCAACACGCTTGCCGTTTTGCACCAGCTGCAGCTGGCCCTCTCTTCGCCCGCCCACCGCGCCGGCCTCTTCGCCGAGGTGCACCCGGAGCGCCCGGTGCGGGAGGCGGCGGAGCAGGCGACGCAGGCCCTCAGCGCCTTTGCCACCGAGCTCTCGCTCGACCAGCGCGTCTACCGGGCCCTCGGCGCGGTGGACAAAAGCCGCCTCCCGCCCTCCGCCCGCCGGTACCTGGAGCACGCGCTGCGCGACTTCCGCCGCGCCGGCGTGGACAAGGACGAGGCGACGCGGGCGCGTCTCAAGACGCTGGCCGAGGAGGCGGTGGTGCTGGGGCAACGCTTCGACCGGGCCATTCGCGAGGACGTGCGCAGCGTCCAGCTGCGCCCGGAGCAGCTGGACGGGCTGCCGGAGGACTACCGGGCCGCGCACCCGCCCGGGCCCGACGGCCGCGTTACCGTCACCACCGACTACCCGGACTTGTTGCCCTTCCGTCAATACGCGCACGACGGCGAGGCGCGGCGGGCCCTGTACATGGAGAATGCCTCCCGGGCCTGGCCGGCCAACGAGGAGACGTTGCGCAGGCTGCTGTCGGTGCGGGCCGAGCAAGCGGCGCTGCTCGGCTACGGCAGCTGGGCGGACTACGTCACCGAGGACAAAATGGCGCGCTCGGCGGACACGGTGCGCACCTTCCTCGAGCAGGTGGGGGAGGTGTCCCGGGGCCGCGCCCAGGCCGACTTGGCCCGGCTGCTTTTGCGAAAGCGCAAGGACAGCCCGTCCGCCGAGCGCCTGGAGGACTGGGAGAAGGCCTACTACGAGGAGCGCGTGAAGCAGGAGTCCTTCGCCTTCGACAGCCAGTCGGTGCGGCCCTACTTCGAGTTTGGCCGCACCCGCGACGGGCTGCTCACCATTTGTAGCCGCCTCTTTGACGTCACCTTCCACCGAGTACCGCAGGCCGACGTCTGGCACCCCTCGGTGGAGGTGTATGACGTCCAGCGGGGCGCCGAGGCGCTGGGCCGCATTTACCTGGACTTGCACCCTCGCCCGGACAAGTACAAGCACGCCGCGCAATTCCCCCTCGTCAGCGGCGTCCGCGGGCTGCAAGCGCCGGAGGGAGTGCTGGTGTGCAACTTCGCTGACCCGCGCGTGGCCTCACCGGCCCTGCTGGACCACGACGACGTGGTGACGCTGTTTCATGAATTCGGCCACCTGCTGCACCACCTGCTGGGCGGGGCGCAGCAGTGGGTGGGCTTCTCCGGGGTGGCCACCGAGTGGGACTTTGTCGAGGCCCCCAGCCAAATGCTGGAGGAGTGGGCCTGGGACGCGGGCACGCTTGGGCTGTTTGCCCGGCACGTGGAGGACGACACGCCCATTCCGGCGGAGTTGGTGCGGCGCATGCGGGCCGCCAACGAGTTTGGCAAGGGCACCCACACCCGCCACCAGGTGTTTTACGCCGAGCTGGCCTTGGCCTACCACTGCGCGGAGCCGGCCAGCGTGGACCTCACCGCCACGCTGGTGGAGCTGCAGGCGCGCTGGAGCCCCTTCCCCTACGTCCCGGGGACGCACTTCTTCGCCAGCTTCGGGCACCTGCACGGCTACTCGGCCATGTACTACACCTACCTTTGGTCGCTCGTCATTGCGAAGGACCTCCTCTCGGAATTCCAGCGCACCGGCCTCCTCGACGCGGACACCGCCAAACGGTACCGCGAGTGCGTGCTGGTGCCGGGCGGTAGCCGGGACGCGGCGGACCTCGTGCAGGACTTCCTCGGGCGGCCCTACGGCTTCGCCGCCTTTGAGGCCTGGCTCAACCGGGACTAAAGCGCAGAAGACAGCCAAGGGAGGCGCCCCATGCCGGCGCTGCACAGCAAAGCCGACTGGAGGCAGGCCCACGACGAGCTGCAGGAGCGGCTGGTGGACTGGGACCCGGCCGGCCTGGTGGCCGCCGGTGGCCCGCCGGACGAGTACTTTCCGCTGCTGTTTCCCCTCATCCACCGGCTGGACACGGGCGCTGGGCCGGAGGAGACGGGCAACTGGCTGGGCCGCGAGCTCTCGGTGCGCTTCGCCGCCACTCCCACCGACGCCGAAGTGCAGGCCTTTGCCCGGCGCACCGCCAAATGGTTTCACGCGCGCTGGCCGGCGGCGGCTGGCTAGCGAAAGGCGGAGTGTCTCAATGGCCCGCGGCTTGGGCCAGCCGGGCCAGGCGCACAAAGCCTGCGGCCTTGGCCTCGGCCGCCAGCGCGGCGGCGCGCTGCGCCCTCTGCGAAGAAGCCCGCGGCAGGGCCTGCACCTCCACCAGCTTCACCTCGAGGAGGAGGCGCCCGGCGCCGTGCTCCTGCGCTTGGGCATGCAACTGGGCAAGCAGGGCGGAGGCCATGGCCGTCGCACCGGAGGCCAGCTGCGCACGGGCCAACTCCAGCTGAGCGGACTGTACAAGCGGCACCTGCCGGGTGGCCTGGGCCGCCTCCACGGCTTGGGTGGCGGCGGCCAGCGCCGCCGGCGCCTGGCCGGCTTCCCGGAGGCTGCGGGCGCGCAAGCGGGTGGCATGCGCCCGGCCCAGGGGCTCGGCCGAGAGTTGCTCCACGATTTTTTTCGCCCCGGCCGCGTCGTGCATGTCCAAAAGCAAGGCGGCCAGCAGCGCCTGCACCTCGTCCTGCGCGGCCACCGTGGTGGCCGCCTCCAGGCGCTCGCGAGCGGCGGCGGGCCTGTCCTGCTCGCGCTCGACGCTGGCCGCCAGCAGC
>JBKQJL010000104.1:0-17921 GCA_052147975.1 Myxococcaceae bacterium | reverse complement strand
CCATACGGTGGGCGCTGCCGTTGCGGCCTCTGCCATGGGTGGGCTTCGTCCCTTCTCGCGCTAATTCAGTGTGGGGCTCGGCGTGGCGCCCGTGGCCCGGTCCAGGGCCACACGGGCGACGGCCCGTTCGTACCGGGCACGGGCCAGATTGAGGCGGGCCGTGGTCAACGCGGACTGGGCATCCAACAGGTCGGTCGTCGTGCCGATGCCAGCCCGGACCTGCGCGTCGGTCACCCGGTAGGCCTCTTCCGCACTGGCAATGGCCGTCTCGGCCACCTGTACCGCGACGAATTGCGCCTGGAGCTGTGCGTACTTGCTGGAGACGTCGTACGCCGCCTGTCGCCGCGCGTCCTGAGAGAGGGCCTCGGCAGCGTCTGCCTGCCGCTCGGCGCTTTTGGCGGCGTAGAATTGCGCTCCCCAAGTCCAGAAGGGCCAGTTGACCAGAAAGCCAATGAAGGCCTGGTTCTCGGGGAAGAAAAGCTGCCCCTTCGTCCACTGGTAGGCGGCCTGAAGGTTGACCTCTGGAAGGAGCGCCGAGTACTGCGCCTTGTCGTTGTCCCGGGCGGCGAGGGCCTGGGCTTGCGCCTTGGCGACCTCGGGGCGTTGGGCGAGGGATTGGTTAATCAACGCATCCACTGGCTGTGGCACCGAATCGGCCGCGAGCCGCTCTAGGTCTTCTGGCTCGACGAAGTCGATGCTCATGTCTTCAGGGTTGCGAGCCAGGTAGGTGAGAAGCCCCTGACGGTCCACCAGCGCGTCGGTCTTGGCCTGGATGAATTGTTGTTGGGCGTTGGCGGCGGCAGTCTTGAAACGCAGCAAGTCGGCATTGGTGATGGTTCCAGCGCTGTACCGGGCCTCGGCGTCCTTGACCTGCTGTTGCAGCTGCTCAACGCTGGCCTGGGCAATGCTTTGTTGGGCCAATGCCTCGAAGAGTCGAAGGTATGTGGTGCGCACCTGCTCGGCCAGCGACGCCGCAACCGACTGCGCGTCGGAGCGGCTGGCGTCGGCGGAATGGTTGGCCGAGGCAACGCTGAACCCGAGGTGCACCAATCCGAGCAAGGGCTGATTTGCGGACACCGACAGCGTGTTGGCGTTGACACCGCGAACCAAAATGTTCTGGCCCGGCTGCCCGCTGACGTTGATGGTGAACGGGCTGTCAAAGTGCTGCCACTGTTCGGTTCCGCTCAACGCAGGCAACAGGTTTCCACGCGCGCTCCGGGAGTTGTCGTCGGCGGCGTCGGCGCGAAGCTGCGCTGCGCGAAGCTGGTCGTTGACGCGGAAAGCCTCTTGGACCGCCTGCTCGACGGTGAGTCGGGTGACGGCTTGAGCATGAGCCAGTCCGCCAGGCCCAAGGACGGCTATTGCGAGGAGCAGCAGCGGCGAATTTCGCATGGCGGTCACTCGTTGACGTGAACGGTGGCTTCCACCGACTGACCAGCGCGAAGGTCCAAACCGGCCGGCAGAGAGTCCAGGGTAATGCGGACCGGGATTCGCTGAGTAATCTTGACGAAGTTGCCGGTGGCGTTGTCCGGCGGCAACAGAGAGAAGCGAGCCCCCGTCCCGCCCGCCAGACTCTCCACCTTGCCGGAGAGGGTCTTGCCGGTGCCATCGACGGAGACGTCCGCACGCTGGCCGGGGTGCATCTTGGCGACTTGCGTCTCCTTAAAGTTGGCGACGACGTACTTCTTGTTCGGGATGAAACTGGCGACGGTCTGTCCGGCCGCCACAATCGCTCCTGGATAGGCGGTCAGTCGGCTCACCACCCCGTCTCCCGGCGAAAGCAACCGCGTCCAGGTCAGGTTGAGGTCGGCCAGGGCGAGTGCTGCCTCGGCGCTCTTGACGCGCGCGTGCTGGTAAGCGGCGTTCGCCTGGGCGGCTGCAATCAACGAGTCCACCGGGCGCGTGACCACCACACGGCCTTCGGCTTCGGTGACCTGCGACTGCGTCCGGAGCAATTGCTCCTCGGCGGCGGTCACGTTGGCCTGGGCTGCGTCGACGCCAGCCTTGGCCGAGTCATAGGTGGCGAAATACTGGTCGGCCTGCTGCTGTGGAATGGCGTTGTCCTTGAGCAGAAGCCGCGCCCGCTGGATGTTGGTGTCCGCCAGCTTGAGGTCGGCCTGACGGGAAATCAGCGTGGCCCGCGCCTGCTCGACCTGGGCTCGCGCGTTGGACACCGCCCGGTTGGTTCCAGTGAGGCTCGCCTCCGCCTGAGACAGCCCCCCCCGGGCGCCGGCAACGGCAACCGCCGCCTGTGCGTCGGCAGCGTCGGCCTGGGCGCGCGTGCTGTCCAACTCGGCCTGGGCCTGCTGCACCTTGGCCAGGTAGTCCGAGTCGTCGAGTTGGAGGATGAGGTCTCCTTGCTTCACTTGCTGGTTCTCGGACACGGCCACCTTCAGCACCTGGCCGCCGACCCGGAGCCCCAGCGGCACAACATCCGCATCCACCTGGGCGTCGTCGGTCGACTCCTTCCCGAGGCCGAGGAGAACCACCAGCAGCGCTCCGAGAAGCACGGTCGCCGCCACCATTCCGATGAGGACCGGCGGCTTTGGCCTCCACTTGGCCCCGGACTTCACTTCACCAGCCTGCTTCGGCTGGGCCAGCGCGGCTTCGGCCATGCCCATCTCCCTCGTTGAACGCCCGGTGCTTTAATCGGCGTCGTTTAGGTGTCAACCAATTGTGTGTGAAAAAGGGCTTTAGCCGGTGGCGGGCGCACGTCGCGGCTTGGTGGGCATCCCAGGGACGGCGAGGAGGGGGAGCGCGTCGTAGAGCCGCCGCAGCGCCTCCCCGAGGGCCTGGCGCTCTTCCGGGGAGAGGACGGCCATGTAGGCCACAATTCGCTCCATGTAGCCCGGCAGCGCCTGGGCGATGAGTCGCCGGCCCCGGGGCAGGAGGGCGACGAAATATTTCCTGTGGTCTGTCGGGTGTGGAACACGCCGGACGAAACCGGCCCGCTCCGTCCCGCGGACGAGGCCGGAGATGGCGCCTCGAGTGACCAGCAGCCGTGAAGCGAGGGAGGAGGGCATGAGACGCCCTGCAGGCTCGCTGTACAGCTGCATCAACAGCGCCCATCGGGCGTCGGTGAGCCCCAACCGCTCGAAATTGGACTCCAGCGCAGCGTAGGCGTCGCGGGCCAGCCGGAGGAGCTCGAGCAACGTCAGGACAGCAGCGGCATCGGCGCGGCTGCCAAGCAGCTTCTCCACGCGGGCCAAGTCCGGCAGCTCTCGCAGCAGCAGGGACACGGCTGGCAATGTGCCACAGGGAGGCTCGGCCGCGGGAGCCCCCAGCCCGGGCGACGCCCCCCAGGCGGCGGTTGGGCCAGGTGCTTCGGCCGCCTCACCCGGCCCAGCGGACGAGGGTGCAGTCGAGCTCCGGGGACACACACAGGGCCGAGCGCGGTGGGCCCCGAGGCGCAGTTATTTCTTCGGGTTGCGCAGGCGTTGCACGAAATACCAGTGGTGCCCTTCCAAGTCCTCCGCCTCGTAGCCCCGGTCCTCCCAATATTCTTCGCCGTAGTCGACGGTGGTGGGCTCGGACACAATCCTGGCACCCCCGCCCCGGGCGCGGGCGCAGTGGGCTTCCACGTCGTCCACGTACAGCATGAGGCTTTGGGTGTTGCCGCCGCCCATGGCGCGGGGACTGCGGCGGTAGGGAAATTTCGCCCGCAGCCCGCCCACCATCACCACCCCCCCGCCGTAGACAAGCTCTGAGTGCTCGATGGCGCCGCCCTCACCTTCCACTTTGATGCGAACTTCGAAACCAAACGTCCGGCAGAGCCAGTCGATGGCTGAGGCAGGGGCCTGGTAATAGACGGCTGCGGAGATGCGCGGCCAGCCAGGAGGGGTGTCTCGCATGGGGCGTCCTTCCCAGGCCGCAGTGTTGTCGGCAGCCCGAAATTTGTTTCCGACTCAATTCCAACTTGTCAACGCCTGACCGCGGCTGCCAAGCGCGAGCTAGGCGAGCTTGAGAGGGAGGGAGCGCAGCCGTTGTCCTGTCAAAGCGAAGACGGCATTGGCCACCGCGGCGTTGATGGGCGCGGTCGCCGGCTCGCCGATGCCGCCCATCTTCCCCTTGCTCGGAAGGATGTAGACCTCGACTTTGGGCATCTCGTTCAAGCGCAGAACGACGTAGTCGCTAAAGTTGCTCTCCTGGACCCGCCCCTCTTTGAGGGTGAGCGCGCTGTGCAACGTCGGCCCCAATCCGAAGGCGACGCTGCCTTGCACTTGCGCTTCGAGCGACAGTGGATTCACCGCCAAACCGCAGTCCACGGCACACACCACCCGCGTCACGTGGATGCCTTTGTCCTTGTCGACCGACACTTCGGCCACCTGGGCGACGATGCTGCCGAAGGAGGCGTGCACCGCCAGGCCCTGGGCCGTCCCAGCCGGGAGGGGCTTCCCCCAGCCGGCTTTCTTCGCCGCCAGCTGAAGGACAGCCAGCTGCCGCGGTTGGCCCTGCAGCATTTGGATTCGGTAACTGAGCGGGTCCATGTGCGCCGCATGGGCCAGCTCATCCACCATGCTCTCCATGGCGAAGGCGGTGTGGGTGTTGCCCACCGAACGCCACCACAGCACGGGGACTGGAGTTCTCGGGGAGTGGAGCGTCACCAGCTTCGTCGCAACGCCGTGGAGATAGGGCGAGTCGGCGACTCCCTCCACCGAGGACTCGTCGATGCCATTCTTCACCATGGCCTCGAACGGCGTCCCGGCGAGCAGTGACTGTCCAACGACGGTGTGCTTCCAGACGAGCGGGAAGCCTTTCGCGTTGACCCCCACCTCGACGCGGTGCAGGAACAAAGGCCGGTAAAAGCCCCCTTGGGTGTCGTCCTCGCGCGTCCACTGCACCTTGACAGGAAGCCCGCTGGCCTTGGCCACGTTGACTGCCTCGGCCACGAAGTCCGAGCTGGGGTTGGCGCGTCGACCGAAGCCCCCTCCCAGGAAGGTGGTGTGGATGCTGACTTTGTCTGGGGAAAGGCCCGTCAGCTTCGCCGCAACCGCCTGGTCGTTGGTTTGGAACTGGGTGCCGACCCAGATGTCACACCGGTCTTTTTCCAGACGCACCGTGCAATTGAGGGGCTCCATCGCCGCGTGGGCGAGGTAGGGCACGTCGTACTCGGCGAGGAGGCGTCTTGACGCTTTGGCCAGTGCCGCGTCAGCGGCGCCCTTCTGGAGCACCACCGCCCCTGGCTTCGTCGCTAGCGTCTTGAAGCTCTGGAGGAGCTGGTGGGTGTCAACCTCTGCGCCCGGCCCGAGGTCCCACTGCACCTCCAGCGCGTCGCGCCCCGTCCTGGCCGCCCAGAAGTTGCTCGCCACCACTGCCACTCCCGACGGGACCTGGACCACTGCTTCCACCCCAGGAACCGCCTTGGCTTTGGTGGCGTCAAAGGACTTCACCTTCCCACCAAACACCGGCGGCCGAGCGACCAGGGCGGTGCGGAGGCCGGGAAACTGGACGTCGATGCCGAACTGCGCCTTGCCCGAGATTTTCTGCGGGGTGTCGAGCCGGTGCATTGGCTTGCCGATGAGCTTCCATTCGGACGCTGGCTTGAGCGCAACCGTGGTGGGAGGCGTCAGCGCTTGCGCTGCCTCGGCCAAGTCGGCGAAAGCGAGCCGCTGCTGGCCGTTGATGACAAAGCCGTTCTCGACGTGGAGCGTCTTCGCGTCCACCTTCCAGCGCTCCGCCGCCGCGCGGACCAGCATCTCGCGCGCCATGGCCCCCACCGTCCGGTAACGGTCGAACTCGGACCAGGTGGTGCTCGACCCGCCGGTCATCTGCATCCCAAACCCGGTGTGGAAGTAGGCCGGGGCCGCTGGGGCCGTCTCGACGCGAACGCTGGACCAGTCGCACTCCAGCTCCTCGGCGACGAGCATGGGAAGTGTCGTCCAGATGCTCTGTCCCATCTCGGAATGGGCGAGCTGAACCGTGACTGAGCCGTCCTTCGCAATCCGCAAGAAGGCATTGGGCGCGGGGAGCGGCCGTTTGGGGCCCCCGGCGAGCAGCATCGCCTCGGCCCGGCGCGGTACGTAGAAGGCGATGACCAGCGACGCGCCGGACAGGGCCGACGACTTGAGGAAGCTGCGGCGGGACAAGGCGTTCATCGCGAAGCCCTCTGGGCGGCGGCCCGGTGTACCGCTTCGCGGATGCGCTGGTAGGCGCCACAGCGGCAGAGGTTGCCCGCCATCGCCTCGTCGATGTCCGCGTCACTGGGGGTGGGGTTACTGGCCAGCAGGGCAGCCGCAGCCATGATTTGGCCCGACTGGCAATATCCACACTGCACCACGTCGACCTCGGCCCACGCCCGCTGGACAGGGTGCGAGGCGTCGGGCGAGAGCCCTTCGATGGTGGTCACCTTCCGCGAGCCCACGGCGGCGGCCGGCGTGACACAGGAGCGTACCGCCTTACCATCCAGATGCACGGTGCAAGCACCGCACTGAGAGATGCCGCAGCCGTACTTGGTGCCGGTGAAGCCGAGGAGGTCGCGAAGCACCCAAAGCAATGGCATGTCGTCCGGCGGGGAGACTTCGACTTCCTTCTCATTGACGACGAGTTTCACGCTGGCCTCCTCGAGTCCATTGAAGCGGAAACGCTCATAAACCGGAAAGCTACGGGTTTCTGGCCTTTCGGTTCCAGTCCTCTGCGGTGATGATGGGCCGGTGGAGCCCTTGCCCAGGCTTTCGCCTCTCCTCAGGCTGTCCCATCGCGCCTTCGCCTGGCTCCACGACCGCTGGGAGAGCCGCCGCGTGCAGCGCGCACTGGCCACTGCGTTGGTCGCGCTCTTCATTGGCGCCTTGCTGCTCATCGAGGCGCGCCGGCGGGGCTGGCTGCCCGACTCGCTCGCTCCGCTGGTACCGACCAACCACTTCTACTCGGTCCAGTTGGCATTCACGACGCTGCTCGGCATCGAAGTCATCGGGCTGGTCTTCGGGCTCTCGGGCAGCACCGGGAACACCATGGGCCGACAATTCGAAATCCTCTCGCTCATCCTGCTCCGGCAGTCACTGAAGGAGTTGGTGCATTTCCCAGAGCCCATCTACTGGGACGCCGTGCGCGATGCCATCCCCCGGATGGCGGCGGACGCGACGGCGGCGGTGGTCATCTTCTTCCTGGTGGGCATTTTCTACCACCTGCAGCAGGGCACCGAGTCCCAGCTCTCCGAGGAGGAGCGAGCAAACTTCACCGCTTCCAAGGAGGTGGTGGCGCTGGTGCTGTTGGCCATTTTCGCCGGCCTCGCTCTCGAAACGGTCGGTGCGATGCCGGGCACGGCGCCCTCACCAGCCTCGCTGCGAGCCGAGTACTTCTTCGAGCAGTTCTACACAGTGCTCGTGTTTGCCGACATCCTGGTGGTGCTGCTCGCGCTCCGCCACAGCTTTGCCTATGACTTGGTGCTGCGAAACTCCGGCTTCGCTGTGGCCACCGTGCTCATCCGACTGGCCCTGACGGCGCCGCCCTTCGTCAACGGGGTGCTCGGGGTGGGGGCCACGCTCTTGGGCATCGCCTTGACGTGGGCCTACAATCGCAATGTCCAGGTGCAACGCCCGCCCGACCGGCGGGCGTCAGCGGTCCGCTGAAAGCCCACCGAGCGCCACGGCCATGTCCAGCACGCTTGCCATCATCGGTGTTCGAGGCCTCGGTCGGGAGATTGCCTTGCACTTCGCGCGCGAGGGCTGGCGCGTGCTGTGCGCAGCGCGCACCTCCGCCTCCGTCGAGCAGCTCGCCCAGGACGTGAACGCCGCCGGCGGGACGGGCACGCCGTTCGTCTGTGACATTACCGACGCCAAGTCTCTGTCGCCTTTGGCGGCCGAGCCGGTGGACCTGGTGGTCGCGGCGCAGACGTCGGGCCTGCGGTTTGGGCCCCTTCCACTGCTCGACATCCCAGACGTCGAGCTGGCACAGGGCTTCTCCAGCTACCTGCAGGGCACCTGGAATCTCCTGAAGGCGTTCGGCCCCGGGTTCCTGTCCCGTGGCCAGGGCACCTTCCTGCAGATGGGCACCTCCTCCGGCATTCGCACCAAGGAGGGGTTCGCCGCCCTTGGCGCAGTCCAGCACGCCCTGCGCGCACTGGTGCAGGTGGCGGCCCGCGAGTGGCGCACGCGCGGCGTTCACGTTGCCTATGTCCCCATTGATGGCCCGATTGCCAGCGACGCAGCCCGGGCCCGTGGGCGGGCGGCCGGCCTCCTGACGCCCGCCTCCATCGCTCGGGCCTGCGCCTACCTTCACGGGCAGGCCAAGGACGCCTGGACGCACGAACTCGTCCTGCGGCCGTCGACGGGCGAGTGGACGGCACCGTATTGACCGCCGGCCGGCGGACGACAGCTCGGCCCGGAAATGCTTGGCTTGGCATTGACGTCCGGCGTGCTGCTTTGGCTGGCCGCGGAGCCACCCGCCACGGGTGAAGCCAGCCCGGGTGTTTCCGGCGAGCCGCTGGACGCCCCTTCAGGCTCCGTGTACCGGCTGCAGCCCTGGACGGACGGGTTACTCCTTGGCGCCACCACGCTCAGCTGGGCTTTCCTCGAGTTGGAGGGGCCCGCCTGGGTGAGCCCGCATTACCCGTGCTCAGCCTCTCAAGTGCCGGCCATTGACCGGGTGGCCCTGCACTGGCACAGCCAAGCAGCCGAGGTGGCGAGCAACGTCACCGAAGTCCTCGCTGCTGGCGCCGGTCGGCGTGGACTTCCTCGACGTGGGGTTGGGCCAGGCCTTTCTCGAGGACATGGTTGTCTACGGCGAGGTCCTTTCCATCAGCGGGACACTCACCGCCGCTGCGAAATACGCCGTGCAACGGCCACGGCCTTACGTCTACAGCACGGCCTCGAAGGCGGTCCTCACCTCGCCAGCAAGCTACACCTCTTTTTTCTCGGGTCACGCCACCGTCACCTTCGGAGCGCTGACCACCCTCGCCATGACCGAGACACTTCGTCACGGGCCCAGCCCCTGGCCTTGGCTGGTCGTCGCCGTGGTGGGCACCAGCGTCGCTGTCGAGCGGGTCCTCGCCGGCCAGCACTTCCCGACGGACGTGCTGGCGGGCGCCGCGGTCGGCGTTGGAAGTGGCCTCCTCGTGCCTTGGCTTCATCAGCGCCCGGGCTCGCAGCTTCCGCACTTTGCCGTCCTCTTTCGTCCCGGAGGAGGGGAACTCCAGCTCTCCGGTTTTTGGTGACGCCGGAGGCCGGGGTGGCCCCGGGGAGAAGCCCCCGTGTCCGTCCTGAGGACAACCTCCCCATGCAAAGACTGGAGTGGGGAACAATTCCGCAGTACCGGGCGCCTAAGGCCCTGAATTTGCGCCTGGCACAGCGAGTGCCTGCTTCTCCCTCAGCAAGCGGCACATGGAGTGCCGCTGGTTTTCACCATCGGGAGAGACTTCACATGAAGAACCTCATTGCTGCCATTGCCTTCGCCGCCTCGGCTGTTGCCTTCGCCCAGGCTCCATCCAGCATGGACTCGGCCGTGCAGAAAGCTGGGCAGACGAAGAACGCCGCGAGCGACACGGCAGCCAAGGCCAACGACACCAGGGCCGCCGCCAGCGACACTGCCGGCAAGGCCACAGAAGCCGGTAAGGCCGCCTCGAAGGGCGACGTCCAGGGCGCCACGACGAAGTCCAGCGCGGCAACTTCTTCTGCCAAGACGACCTCGCACAAGGCCAGCACCACCAAGAGCTCGGCCAAGACGACGAGCACCAAGGCCGGCGAGACCAAAGACGCCGTCATGAGCCCCACCAAGTAAGCCTGCTCGGGGGGGCCGGTTGCCTCCCAAGGGCCGCTTGTCGGCACCCGCTCTCGGGGGAAGTCCCCCGGGGGCGTTTTTTTTGCCCCTCCGCCGAGGAAAGCCAGCCGGAGAATCGCGCAGGGTGTCCAATGGCGAAAGCCCAAGCGTCCCTGGTGGGGACGAGCTATTCCTCCAGCCAACCGCGCGCCTGCCGCATGTCCCGCTGCCCATTCCTGTTGTTGGTGGTGCTGGCCTTGGCGCCGGCGCGCGCTCTGGCTCAGGACAATTTCGAGATTGAGGTCTATGACAGTGAGACCGCCGGGCCGTGGCACGTCGGCCTGGAGACGCACCTCATCTATCTCGCCACCGGGACGAACGTGACGTCTCCGGAAGGTCAGGCTCCCACCGAGCACCAATTCCATCTGACGTTCGAGCCCCACCTGGGGATTGGCAGCTGGGTCGAGCTCGGGATGTACCTTCAATTCGCGGAAGTCCCGAGCTCGGGTTTTGAGTACGCCGGCGCCAAGTTGCGCTGCAAGTTTCGCTTGGACGAGAAGCTCGCCGGGGCCATCGGCCTCGCCATCAACTTCGAAATTTCCAGTGTCCCGCGCCGCTTCGAGCCCAACGTCTGGGGAACTGAAATCCGGCCCATCATCGATGGGCGCTGGGGCCTCTTTTATGCCGCGGTCAACCCGATTGTGGACATCGACCTGAATGGCATTGACGCCGGACTTCCCCAGTTCGAGCCAGCCGCAAAGGCGGCATTCAACGTCATCGACTCGCTCGCGTTGGGCCTGGAGTACTACGGCGCGTACGGGCCCATCACGAGAACGCTCCCCATTTCCGAGTCGACCAACCGACTCTTCGTGGCCCTCGACTTCGTCAGTACCTATTTCGATTTGAATTTCGGCATTGGCTACGGCTTCACCGGAGCGGAGCAATGGATTGTGAAGGCAATTCTCGGCTTCCACGGCAAAGAGGGGCCCTGAGTGGCGCCACCCGGGCGCCGCAGCACTACGGAATGCGCGCACCGGCGGCCTCGGCCACCGCGCACACCGCCTCCAGGGAGGGAAGCTGCTTGGCATTGGGGGCAATGACTTCCAGTGTGACGGCGCGTCCGGCCTTCGAGTGCAGGACGCACCAGGCCTTGAAGGCGCCAAATTTGTTGCCCCCCGAGGGGAGAATGGAAGCGCAGCGCGTCTCCTTGAATTTGCGCTCTTCGACGTGGCCCGTGGCCCGAGCCCTTTCCAAGGACTGCTGAAACTCGCCCTCGGAGCCTAGGGCCCGGTTCGGCTCGAGGGTGTAGCTCAGCGTCACTTGCGAGCCGCCCGCTTGCGCGGTGCAGCTCGTCATTTCCGCCCCGACCGTTCCCTTCGGCGAGGCAACCGGAAGGCGCAGGAGTTTCCTCGCCTCGGCCGCGTCGAAGGGTTTGCAAGCCTCCTTGGTGGTGGAGCCGTCCACGGCCGCGGCAGACAACAGCACGGCCGCGCCGAAAGCGGAGCGCAGGCGCATGGGAAGGGCCACCATAGCGCCGTGGCGGGTATCTCAACCGGAGGTGGCAACGTCTCTTTGCGTGGGCGCCGCGGCAAGCCCCTCCCGGAGGAAGGCAACCGCGGCGTGGACGACGCTCGGGTCTGCCAGGACGCGGGTGTGGCCGAGGCCGGCCAGCGGGACGAAGCGGGCCGCGGGCCACGCCTCGGCAATGGCCTGGCCGTGGGCAAAGGGTACCTCTCGGTCGGTGACGTCGTGGAGGATGAGGGCTGGCTGCCGTACCCAGCTGGCGAGACGTCGCAAGTCGAGGGACTCGAGGTGAGCGCCAACGCGACGTTGGACCTCGGCCAGCATCCCTTCGGTGCGCTCGGCAGACAGCCCCAACAGGGCCGCCAGCCTCCGGACGAAATGCTCTGGGGCGGCCGGCGGGGCGATGAGGACAGCCCGCGTCGCCGGCAGGTGGTCAAAGAGGGCGAGTGTGGTGGCGGTGGCGCCGAGTGAGTGCGCCACCACCGCGTGCAGCGGACCAACAGTCCGGGCGATGGCCTGGAGGGCCTCGGCCATTTCCAGCACCGTGGTGGCCCGGCCGCTGGACCGACCGTGGGCCGGCTGGTCGAAGGCCACCACCCGGAAACCGGCGTCGGCCAAGGGGCGGATGAAACTGCTGAGTTGGGCGGGATGGCCGTTCCACCCATGGGCCAGCACCACGGTGGGGCCCTGGCCCCAGGACCACAGCGCGAGCCGGAGGCTGCCGCTCAGCACGCTGAGACGCTGCGCGGGCAGTCCCGGCGTCCCGGGCGGTGGCCGCCGCTTCCGCCGCGGCGTGTGGAAGAGCGCCGCAGCCCTCCGGTCGGAGAGGCCGGGGGCGAAGCGGGCCAGGCCGCGGAACTCCGCGCGGAGGAGCGCAGGCCACAACCGACCGTTCGTGCTTTTTGCGGACAAGGGAACGACTCGGGACGGCGGCATGGGGCTTCCTCCTTCAGGACGGGGCAGCGGCGTCGGTCAGCAGCCGGTCAAAGCCGGTGCGCAGAGCAGCCTCGGCGCGCGGGTCACGAAACAGCCGCTTGGCGTGGTGGTAGCCGAGGAGGAGGCCGTAGAGCTCGAAAGCAAACTGGCGGCAGTCGAGGTCCTTGCGGAAGTGGCCAGCGTCAATGGCCATCCGGGCCGAGCGCGCCAGGGCATCCTGCAGCTGCTTTTGCGTCTCGACGAGGTAGTCCCGGGGGCGCCCGGCACGGTCATCCAGCTCCACCGCAGCGGTGACGAAGAGACAGCCGCCGGCTGCATCGGGCGAGTTGGCCCAGCGCGTCCAGTTTTCCAGGAGGGCGCGGATGCGGGGCGTCCCGCGGGCGGCCCGGAAGGCGGGGCGCACCACGCTGTCCTGGAAGCGCCGAGCCGCCGCGCGCAGCACCTCCAGTTGGAGCTCCTCCTTGGAGCCAAAGTGGGCGAACAGCCCGCTCTTGGACATGGCCAACGACTCGGCCAGCCCGCCGATGCTCAAGCCCTCCAGCCCGTCCCGGCTGGCCATGCGGAAGGCCCGGTCGAGAATCCGCTCCCGCGTGTCGTCACCCTTGGACATGCCTTGACCTATTTACGAACGTTCGTCCTTTTTGTCAACAGGACCGAATGGACTACCCTCTGTCCGGTTTTCCTGGAGGGCCGGCCATGGCGCAGCGCATTGACGAGGTGCGGGGGAAGGCGCTGGTGCTGCGGTTTGAAGCCCAGCGCTGCATTCACTCACGCAATTGTGTGTTGGGCCGGCCCGACGTCTTCGTCCCCAATGCGCCCGGGCAGTGGATGCACCCCGACGCAGCCAGTGTGGAGACAGTGACTGGGCTGGCACTCAGTTGCCCCTCCGGCGCCCTCACCTACCAGCGGCTGGATGGCGGCGCGCAGGAGCAGCCGCCGCTCGTCAACGTGGTGCGCGTCCGGGAGAATGGGCCGCTCGCCGTTCACGCCGACATCCGCCTCGAAGGCGTGGAAATGAGGTTTCGCGCGACGCTCTGCCGCTGCGGCGCCTCGGGAAGCAAACCCTTCTGCGACGGTGCGCATTCGAAAGCAGGCTTCGTGGCCACCGGCGAGCCGGCGACGCAGGACGGGCCGGCCTTGCAGGAGCGCGCCGGGCCGCTCAGCGTCACCCCCCTCCCCGACGGGCCCCTGCTCGTCACGGGCAACGTGGAGGTCGTCTCAGGCACCGGGCGTACCGTCCTGAGGACGCGGAAAGCGGCCTTCTGCCGCTGTGGGGCCTCAGCCAACAAACCCTTCTGCGATGGCTCGCACGCGCGCGTCGGCTTCCAGTCCGCGCCGGCCTAAGCGACGGGAATTTCCCGGCCTCGAAGTGGCAGCGTGCCCCAACGTCATTCTGCCATGACGCCACTGCGAGCGGCTCGCTTGCCGTTTCACTTCGGGGCATGCACCGTGCTAACCCCCTACGGCCGCAGGCTCGACCGAGAGGAGACTGACCCATGCTCCGAAACATTCTCATCGCACTGGCCGCGCTGCTGGTGCTGCTGCTCATCCTCATCGCCACACGGCCCGGCACCTACAGCGTCTCTCGCAGCACCACCATCGCTGCGCCTGCCGGGGTGGTGTATGCGCAGGTTGCGGACTTCCACCGCTGGGAAGCCTGGTCGCCCTGGGCCAAGCTCGACCCCGCCGCCAAGCTGACCTTTGGGGGGGCCGCCTCGGGCCCGGGCGCAAGCTACGCCTGGGCGGGCAACGACAAAATGGGTGAGGGGAAGATGCTCATCACCAGCGCCACCCCCAACAAGGACGTCAACATCAAGCTCGACTTCATTCGTCCCTTCGAAGCCAGTTGCACCACAGGGTTTGTGCTCGAGCCAGTCAGCGGCGGCGGCACCAAGCTGACCTGGACGATGGCCGGCGAGAACAACTTCATGATGAAGGCCGTGTCGCTCTTCCACGACATGGGCGCCGACATTGGCGGCGACTTCGACCGGGGGTTGGCCTCGCTGAAGGCTGTCTCCGAGGCGGAGGCCAAGCGCCAGGCGGAGGAAATGGCGAAGAAGGCGGCCGCCGACGCGGCCGCCGCGCAGGCGGCGGCCGATGCTGCCGCGGCCCAAGCGGCCGCCGCCAAGCCGCACCCCAAAGGGCACCACTAAGCCCGCGGCCCCGGGCTGGTTGCGTCCGGGCACCGCGGGACGCTAAAGCGGCCCGCATGTCGACGCTGGCCTCCGAGAGCACAGAGGACATCCTCGAGGTGTTGGTCGACTGCCACCAACGCCTGCGGCAGGTGACGGCGCTCGCGGCCGGGCTCGCATCCCGCCCGGAGGCCCCGGCCGACGCCGTCGCCGCGGTGGCCGCCAAGGTGCTCCGGTACTTCACCGTGGCCTTGCCGCTCCATGAGGAAGACGAGGAGCGCTCCTTGTTTCCGCGGCTGTCGGAGCAGGCGCCGGAGCTCGCCGCCACCCTCTCCGCCCTGCGCGTCGACCACCAAGCGCAGATGGAACAGGTGGAAGTGCTGGTGGCTCTGTGCCAGCAAGTGCAGAGCTGGCCGGAACGCACGGCGCACTTGATGGGTGCACTGGCCGAGGCCGCTCAGGCGCTGCAGCAGAGCTGGCAAGGGCACCTCGACACCGAGGAGCGTGACGTCTTCCCGGCGGCGCGACGCGCGCTCTCGCCTGAGGCGCGGACGGCCATTCGAGACGAGATGCGCGCCCGCCGCGCGCACCTGCCGACATGAGCACCCGGCGGTTGCCGTTTGCTGTCGTCTGCCTTCTCTGGGCGGGCATCGTCATCGGCATCTCTTTCATTGAGGCCCCGGTGAAGTTCCGCGCCCCGACGCTGACGCGCATCGTCGCGTTTGACGTCGGGCGCACCGTCTTCGCCGCTTCCCAATGGGTTCAGGCCAGCCTCGCCCTCTTGGCCGTGGGCCTTGCGGTGCTGGGCCGGGTGCCACGGTGGGCGTGGGTATGCCTCGGGCTGGGCGTGGGCACCTTGCTGGTGCAGATGGGGTGGCTCTTTCCACTTCTCGACGCCCGGGCGCAGACCATCATCTCCGGCGGGGTGCCGAGCGGGCCGAACCCCCATGGGGCCTATGGGGTGCTCGAGGTGGCGAAGCTGCTGGCGCTGGTCACGGGCGGCGTCCTGGCAATGCTGCCGGCTTGGGCAACCACGGCCGATGCGACCGAGCCGTAGCAGTCGCCGGGAGAGTGCGACTTTACCGAAGGCGCCTGGACTTCTTGTTGACCGAGCGCTTGGGAGCCCGCCTCGACGCCGCAGTCTTCTTCTTGGCTTTGCCCGCACGGCTGGCTTTCGCCGGCCTCGGCCGGGCGGCCGTCTGGAAATATTTCTTCATCGGCCGAAAGTAAAAGGCGGACCACCCTGCCCGGTAGTCCGCTTCCTGTGCTGAGGGAATGTGTGCGTGCACCAGCGTCAGACGCGTCCCTCCGCGGGCCGCCTCCAGCAGCACTTCGACTCTCGAGTCCGGCGCCCCGTCGGGAAAGTCGGTGGTGCGCCAGGCATGGACGATGCGCGCGCCGGGCTCGAGCACCAGGTAGGTCCCGCGGATGTAACCCTCCCAGGCGGTGAAGGCGCCCCCCACGCGCGGCTCGGAGGTGGCCACCCCACCACCGGTGAACGCAGCGTGCCTCCGGGGGTCCAGCCAGGCGCGGTACACGGCGGAAGGCGTCGCCGCAACCATGGTGGACAGCTTGAACCCGTTGGACATCCCCGGCCTCCTCTGAAGACGAGGCACTCCACTGTAGCCCAAGGCAGGGCGAGGAACCCCAACTTCGGGGGGAACCCGGTGCGGGCAGTCACTCTCACGGGCTTTCCCCTTGGGGTACCATCGCGTCAGGATGGCTGAGTCAATTCGCACCGAGCGCCTGCTGCTGCGCGAGCTGCAAGAGGCCGACCTTCCCAGCCTCGTCGCCATCCTCCGTGAACCGGAGGTGGCCCGCTGGTGGCCGGGCTTTGATGAAGCGGAGGCCCGGCGTGCCCTGCTCGGGCGGGAGGACATCACCGTGCTCGCCATCGAGCACCAGGGTGCGCCCATCGGCGCCATCCAATTCTACGAGCAAAGCGACCCCAGCTACCACCACGCCGGCGTGGACCTCTTTCTCGCTTCGGCCCGGCAAGGGCAGGGCCTGGGCAGTGAAGCAGTGAAGGGCCTGGCCCGCCATTTGTTTCAAGCCTGCGGCCACCACCGTTTGGTGATTGACCCAGCGGCAGCAAACCTTCGCGCCATTCGCGCCTACGAGCGAGCTGGTTTCCGCCAGGTGGGAGTCATGCGTCAGTACGAGCGCGGCCCAGACGGCCAGTGGCACGACGGCGTGATGATGGAGCTCCTCAAGGACGACTTTCGCTGACGGCGGGCGCTGGGCGGCGGGGGCCGGTCAGGGTGCAGCCGATGGCTGAAGCGGAGGCGTCGCTGCGCCAGCACTGGGGGCGCGCTCCTCTCGCCGGTGGGCGTAGACCAGCAGCGCCGGCTGGAGAAGTCGGGGCACCATGGCGAGGATGAGCGCTCCGCCGATGACGACGATGGCCAGGGGCCGCTGGGTCTCGGAGCCGATGCCGCGGGACAGAGCCGCCGGAGTCAGGCCAAACATGGCCACCGAGGTGGTCATCAGCACCGGGCGCAGCCGGCGTTGAGCAGCCAGCAGAGCGCCTTGCTCGACGCTGTGCCCCTCCGCCCAGAGCCGTTGGGCGTAGGTGACCACGATGAGCGCGTCCTGCACAGCAATGCCAAAGATGGAGATGAAGCCCATCGCCGCCGAGATGGAAAAGTTGGTCCCGGTGACGATGAGCGCCAACACGCCACCGCTGATGGCCACCGGAAGTCCGCCGAGGACAATCAACGTGTCCCTCCAGTCCTTCACTGAGGTGTAGACCAAGAATGCGATGAGCAGCACGGTGAGCGGGACGATGACGATGAGCCGCTGGTTGGTCTCCTTCAGCTCGTTAATCTCGCCGGCCCACTCCAGGTGGGTGTCATAGGGAAGCCGCACTTTCTCGGCGATGCCGGCCTGGGCCTCCTCGATGGTCGAGGCGAGGTCCCGCCCCCGCACAGAGAACTTGACCGGGACGTAGCGTTGCTGGTCCTCACGGTAGATGAGGCTCGGACCCTCTTCCTCCGTCACCTGCGCCACCGTGCCCAACGGGACCGTGGTCCCATCGGGCGTCGGCACCGGGATGTCGCGAATGACGGCGAGGTTTCGGCGGTCCTCTGGTCGCCAGCGAACGGTGAGGTCGAAGTGGCGCTCTCCTTCGTAGACCTGGGTGACCGCTTGGCCACCGATTGCCGCCTGGACCACTGCGCCGACGTCCCCGGCATTGATGCCGTAGCGCCCGCAGGCCACGCGGTCCGGGGTGATGCGGACGTTGGGTTGGCCCAGCGATCGGAAGATTCCCAAGTCCTCGACCCCCCGAACGCCCCGCATCACCTGGTAAATCTCCTGCGCCTTCTGTTCGTCGACTTTGATGTCGGGGCCCACCACTTTGATGGTGTTCTCCCCTTTCACGCCGCTCATCGCCTCTTCGACGTTGTCGGCGATGACTTGACTGAAGTTGAAAACGACCCCGGGGAACTCCTTCTGCAGGGCGCTGGACATCTCGTCGGTCAGCTTTTCCTTGGTCATCCCCCTGCGCCACTTGGACGGCGGCGCCAACGGGACGAAGAGCTCGATGTTGTAGAAGCCAACTGGGTCGGTGCCGTCATCGGGCCGTCCAAGCTGAGAAACCACCGTCTGCACTTCGGGCCGGTGTCGGCGTTCGGGTGT
>JBKQJL010000103.1:0-4661 GCA_052147975.1 Myxococcaceae bacterium | reverse complement strand
GGAAGCAGCGGGACGACGAAGAAGAGGACGGCCAGGACGCCGTAGTAGAGGGGAAAAATGCGCAGGAAGCGCCGGACGTAGAAGTTGCGGAAGTAGTCCGGCTTCTCGCGCGCGTCGACGAGAATGCCGGTAATGAGGAAGCCCGACAGGACGAAGAAGAGGTCCACTCCGTACTGCCCCCAGCCAGCCACCGCGAAGGCCGCCCTCTCCAGGCGGTTGGTGGGGACGCAGTCGCCAATAAAGTGCAGGACGAGCACCATGAGAATGGCCAGCCCCCGCACGCCGTCCAGCACCGGAATGTGCCCGCGCAGCGTCGGCCTTGGCCGGGCGCGCTCTGGCCTTGCCGCCTGCACCATGCCGCCACCGTACTATTGCCGCCGCCAAAGGGGCCCAGGGTCACCACCGCCCCTGCTGTTTTTGCCCTCCCCAGCGCGGCTACGGTGCGGCCTTCCCGACGCTTTGGGGGGAGGACACCGGAAGCGTGAGAGTGCGGTTTGGGACATTGCTGGTGGACGCGGTGCGCTTTGAGGAGGCGCTGGCCCGCATTGAGGGGCTGGTGGACGCCCGCCAGGGCGGCGTCGTCTTCACCCCCAACGTGGACCACGTGGTGGTGGCCGAGCGCGAGCCGCGGCTGCGCACTGCCTACGCCCGCTGCGAGCTGGCCCTGGCCGACGGCCAGCCCCTCGTCTGGACGTCGGGCCTGCTCGGGCTGAAGCTGCCCGAGAGGGTGTCCGGCTCGGACGTCCTTCGGCCTCTCTTCGCCCTCGCCCAAAAGCGAAAGTACCGCGTCTACCTGCTGGGGGCGGCCCCCGGCGTGGCGGTGGAGGCCGCGGCCAAGCTGAAGGACGAGCTGGGGCTGGAAGTGGTGGGCACCGACGCCCCCCACGTCAGCCTCGTCCCGGGGCCGGACGAAGCGGCCGTCGTCGCCAGGGTGCGCGCCGCGCGGCCGGACTTGTTGCTCGTCTTCCTCGGAGCGCCCAAGGCCGAGGTGTTTTTGGACAGAATTCGGGACGAGGTGCGGCCGGCGGTGGGCGTCAGCCTCGGGGCCACCTTGGACTTCAAAGACGGCCGGGTGCGGCGCGCCCCCCGCTGGATGCGGCGGACGGGACTCGAGTGGCTGTACCGCCTCGCCCAGGAGCCGCGGCGCCTGGCGAAGCGCTACCTGGTGGACGACGTCGCCTTCCTGGCCATTCTCGCCCGCTCGCTGCGCTTGCCCCGCGCCGAGCGCGTGCGGCCCTAACGCCATGCCGGGTGCCCTCGGCCTCGCCCACGTCTGTCTCGTCGCCGGCTGGCTGACGTTTGCCGCCGTGTGGGGGGTGGCGGCGCTTTTTCGCCGTCCAGACAAGCGGCGGCAGACGGCCCTGTCGCGGCTATGGCAGCTCGGGCTGCTGGCGGCGGGCGCGGGGTTACTTCTCGCCTCGGCGCGCCCCGTCCTCAACCCAAGCCTCCTGCCGCCCAGTACGGCCTCGGTGCTGGTGGGGGCCCTCCTGACGGACACAGGCCTTGGCTTCGCCATTTATGCGAGAGCCGTCCTGGGGAGAAACTGGAGCGGCACCGTCAGCCTGAAAGAGGGCCACCAGCTCATGGAGAGCGGCCCCTATGCGCTCGTGCGGCACCCCATTTACACAGGGCTCCTCGCGGCGCTGCTCGGGACGGCCCTTGTCCGCGGCACCCTGGCGGCCTTCTTGGGCGTGGGAATTCTCACGCTCGTCTTTGTGAGCAAAATTCGCCTGGAGGAGCGCTTCTTGGCCTCCGAGTTTGGAAGCGCTTTTGACAGCTACCGAGCCCGGGTGAAGGCGCTCATCCCCTTCGTCGTCTAGGCGCACGGGCTTCCCAAACGGCCCCCCGTGGAAGGGCCTCTCGCTCAGCTGGACAAGCGCGCTTCTACGGGCCCACCTCGAACGGCACGTCCTCGTTGGCAGTCGTCCCAATCCCGAGCTCTCCCACGCTGTTTTCACCCCACGCCCACAGGCTTCCGTCTTGCTTGGTGGCCAGGACGAAGGTGCCGCCGGCCGACACCGAGGCGTAGCCCGTCCCCACCAGCACCGGGACGAGGGAGCTCGTGGTGGTGCCATTCCCCAGCGTCCCGAAGGCGTTGTTTCCCCAAGCCCACAAGTCCCCGGTGGTTGTCACCGCCAGGCCGAAAAACTCCGCGCTGCTCGCGGCAGCGGACGAAAAGCCGCTACCAATTTGCTCGGGCGAGTTTTTCTCAACCGTCGTCCCGTCCCCGAGTTGGCCGTAGGCGTTGTAGCCCCAGGCCCACAACGTCCCGTCCTGCTTGACGGCCAGGCCGAAAAGCCACCCGGCGGACACGCTGGAATAGCCGGTCCCAATCTGCCCGGGGGACGTCTGCGAGGGGCCGCTCGCCGTCCCATTGCCGAGGTCGCCATCGGCGAGGAGGCCCCACGTCCACAGGCTGCCGTCCTGCTTGACGGCCGCTGTCCAGAAGCCACCCGCCGACGCCGACACCCACGTGTTGTCCGTCCCAATTTGGACCGGGGCTTTGCGCTCGGTGAAGGTGCCGTCGCCCAGCTGCCCGTCCGAGTTGTCGCCCCAGGCCCACAAGGTGCCGTCCGTCTTTATGGCCACGGTGTGGGAATAGCCGGCCGACGCCGACGCAAAGCCCGTCCCCACCAGCACCGGGACGTCCGAATTGGTGGTGGTGCCGTTGCCCAGCTGGCCATAGGCGTTGTCGCCCCACGCCCACAGCTGGCCAGAGGTGGTGCGGGCCAAGTCAAAGGTGTTTCCACCAGCCACTGAGGCGTAGCCGGCTCCAATTTGCAGTGGCGTCGGGTTGGGCTGCAGCGACGTGGTGCCGTTGCCCAATTCCCCAGCTGCATTTTGTCCCCACGTCCACAAGGTGCCGTCCGTCTTCACGGCCACGCTGTTGACGCTACCGGCGGAGACGGCCGCCCAGGTGGGAGCCGGCGCTTGCACGGTGACGGTCGCGACACCCGACGCACTCGCCTCGGCGACGCTGGTCGCCCGGACGTGGTAGGTGCCGGCCTGCCCGGGGGCCGTGTACAGGCCACTGGTGGAGACGCTTCCACCGGCCGGACTTCCCTCGTCGATGGACCAAGTGACGGCGGTGTTGGCCGTCCCGGTGACGTTGGCGGCAAACTGCTGCGTGCCGTTGGGTTGCAGCGTCTGCGACGCCGGGCTCACCGAGACGGTAATGGGGGGCGAAATGAAAATGGCCGCATTGGCGGTGAGGCTGCCAGCCGTCGCCGTCAGCGTTGCCGTCGTCGCTGCCTGCACGGTGGCCGGCGGCGTATAGGACGTCGTCGCGCCGGTGGCGGTACTGAGGCTCCCGGGGCCGGACAGCGTCCAAGCGACATTGCTGGAGGAGCCCGTCAACGTCGCGGTGAAGCCAAGGGCACTTCCGCCCGCCATGACGCTTGCCTCAGGAGGACTGAGGCTGAGGGTGGACGGCATTTCAGTCATGTTGAGGGTGACGCTGGCGGGCGCGCCTCCGTTGACGGCGACGGTAACCCCGCCGCTCGTCCAGCTGGCGCTGGCGCCGCCGGTGAGTGCACAGGGCTCCGAAAAGGCCTGGGCGCTGAACGTGTCGCTCCCCAGGGGAAGCCCGAGAAGCGCGAAGACAGTGTCGCTTTGGGGGGCGACGTCGAAGGGATAGCTCACCGTGCTTGCGCCGGCTGCCTTCACGACGACGCAGGCGACGCTACTGGGCGCGAGTACGACGGCGGAAAACACAACGCGCACCGTCCCCTCCCCGGCGCCGCCCTGCATCTGCAGCGTGACGTGGACGGGCACATCCTCGGTCACCATCGCCACCACCGAGTTGCTCGTGTAGGTGGCCGCGGCACCGCCACTGCTGGCGCAAGGCACCGAATAGGACGCCGCACTGAATGTGTTGTTTCCCAGCGACAGCCCGTCCAGGGCAAAGACGCTGTTGCCCTGGGGCACGACGTCGAAGGCCTGGGTAACAGTGCTACTGCCCACCGCCTGGAGCACGACGCAGGCCACGCCCGTCGGCGCGAGCTCGAGCTGGGCCGTGGCCATGCCCAGGTGAGGGAGGCCTTTGTCCCCACCGGAGCAACCCAAGAGCGCGGCCAGCCACAGGCCGAGGAGCCCCAGCTGGATGGGAGCCCTGGACTCCATCCGCTTTAAAAGACGGTGATGCTGGCAACCTTGCCGGACCCATTTTCGACGAACCAGACGTTCCCGTCGGGGCCAGCGGTGATGCCGCCTGGCGCGGCACTCAGAGTGGGGATGGCGAACTCGGTAATGGTGCCACTCGGCGTGACGCGGGCAACGTTGTTTCCCGTTTGCTCGGTGACCCACACGTTGCCGTCCGGGCCGGCGGCCATTTCGTCGGGGCCGCTGCCAACACTCGGGAGGTTGAAGAGGGTGACGACGCCACTCGGCGTCATGCGGCCGACCGCGCCTGCGTAAAACTCGGTGAACCAAACGTTGCCGTCGGGCCCGGCAGCGATGCCAATGAGAAGAATGCCTTGGGCTCCGCCATTCGCGGTGGACACGGGAATTTCTGTGATGGTGCCGCTCGGCGTGATGCGGCCAATTTTGTTTGCCAAGTACTCGATGAACCAGAGGTTGCCGTCGGGGCCGGCGGTAATGAGGGTGAGCCCGCTGGCTGCGGTGGGCACGGGGAACTCGGTGACGCTGCCGCTCGGCGTGAT
>JBKQJL010000102.1:0-17980 GCA_052147975.1 Myxococcaceae bacterium | reverse complement strand
TTCCAGGTGGACGAGCTCATTTCGCACCCCACCTTCGGCCTTGGCATTGTGCGCGCCGTGCGGCGGGACAAAGTCGATGTCGCCTTCAAAGCGGCCGAACGCACCCTCATCCACGGACGCCCCGCAGCCACCGGGACAGAGAGCCGAACGACCGAGACTTGAGCGCCGCGCTGCATCGAGTGCTTCGAGCCCACTGCGGCCTTTGCGTTGGCCTGGCAGTGCTTGTGTGCCGGACGGGCGCCGAGGCCGCCCCGCTGGTGGAGGCCGAACCGTCCCGCGTGGTGCTGGGCGCTGGAATGCAGGTTCGCATCACCGTCCGGGGCACCACCGGTGGCTCGCTGCACGGGGTGGCCAGCGCTGGGACGCTTGTGCCGCTTGAGAACGACGCCGGGACAGCGCACTTCCTGTGGACCCCTCCGGAGCCCCGGGCGCCCTTCATCGCGGTGATGGCCTTTTGGGAGGGAGGGCCGCTCACCCTCGGCAGCGTCACCACCCTCACCCTCCCCTGCAGCGCCCGCACCGAGCTTGCCATCGAGACCGAACCCGGGGCACGCGTCACCGTGGAAATCGCCGGCGCCCATTTTGGTCCACGCCGGGCGGACGGTCGCGGAAAGTTACGGATGCCCGTGGAAGTGGCGCCGATGGCACACGAGGCGCGCATTACCGCGGAGGTGGGCGAGGAGGGGAAGGTTCGGGTGATTCCCCTCCCCACCGCCCCCAGCCCTTGGCTGTGGGCCGTCGAGCCGACGGCGCTCGGAGCCGGCACCGACGGACAGGCCATGCTGGTTGCGCCCGAGGAAATCGACTCTCACCTGGTGTTGAGGACCACCGGCGGGCAGCTGGAACGCGAGGCCGCCGAGGCCAACCGCGTGCTCTACCGAGTCACGCCGCAGCCGGGCAAAAGCCGGGTGACCCTCGACGCTGCCCCCGCCGGCGAGGAGACGTCGCGCGCCAGCGCCGCGGTGGAGGTGCTGCCACCCCCCCCAGCGGTGACCCTGGCGGCTCCGCCGACCGAGCCCGGCGGCCGGCAACTCGAAGTGGGGGCGGCGCTGGGGGTCTTTTGGGCCGGCGGGCAAAACGTGGGGCCCGCTTTCTCGGCGTCGCTGGCCATCGCGCCGTGGCATTTCCCGCTCTACCTCGAGCTCGAACTCGGCATCCGAGGCGCCTGGTTTTCAAACGCGGTGCCAGGCTTAGGGACGGCGTTTTCGACTCTCGTCGTTTTCCCCATTGACGTTGGAGCACGAGGCCCCGTCTGGGCCAGCGGGCCGTGGGCCGTCGAGCTCCACGCCGGCGGAGGGCTGCTCCTGGGAACCAATTGGGTTTCCTCGGACTTTGGGCAGGGCTCGTCGGCTCCGGTGGCCGGCTGGGAAGCCTTCGGCGGGGCCCAGCTCAGCTACCGAGCCGGCGCCTTCTTGCCGTACGCCGAGCTCCGCGGCGCCTATGCGGTCGTCACCGGCAGCGGTGTGACAGCAAACCCGGGCGGGTTGCTCATCCTGTTGGGCTTCCACTGGCGTGGGGGCCTCCGGTGAGGCACTGGCCATTGCTATGGGCCCTGTCCCTCTTCGGCTGCGGGAGCCAGACGCTGGCCCCGGTGTCCATTGTCTCCGTCATGCCTGGGGGAATGGTGGCGTCGCAGCCGACGGTGGTCAGCGTGCAGGTGGACGCCCAGCTGGCCGTTCAGGTCAACTTCGGCCAGAGCACCCTTGCTCTAGACACCCAAATGCAGGTGCTCATCGGCCCGGTCCTCCTCGGCTCCGACAGCTACCCCCCTGGGGGTCTGGTGGAGGCGACGCTGCCCACCGTGTTGGCCCCCGGCACCTACGACGCCACCGTGGAAATGGGGGATGGACGGACCGCGGTCAGCCATGACGCCTTCACTGTCACGCCGGGCACCTGGCCCAGCGGCTACACCATTGATTCGGTCGGCGACCAGCGCTCGGGCGTGGCCTTTCCGGTGACCCTGCGCGCCCTTGGCCCCACCGCGCCGAGTTTTGAGGGTAACGTCCTGTTGAGCCTCATTGGCAGCGGGACGCTGAGTCCGGAAGTCTCCGGCGCCTTCTCGGCAGGCGTGCGCGTCGAGACGGTGATCATTTCCGGCACGGGTGAATTCACGCTCTTGGCGAGCGACATTGCTGGAAACACCGGTCAGTCCCCCTCCTTCACGGTCGGCCCTTGACGCCGTAGCAGCGCCACAGCGCGTCGCATGTCGCCCGGAAGGGGCGCCTCGACGTCCACGGCCGGCAGGCAGCCGTCCCCCTCCAGGACGAGCCGTGCCGCATGAAGCGGAGTGCGGGCGAGCACCACCTCGTCGCCGTGGCCTCCCAAGGCCGCTGCCGTGAGCGCCTGTGGGCGTCCGTACTGCGGGTCCACCAGCAAGGGGGAGCCGACAGCTCGAAGGTGCAAGCGAATTTGGTGTGTCCGCCCGGTGAGGGGCTCCGCCTGAACCAGACCAGCTTCGGCGTAGCGCTCGAGGGGGAGAAGGCGGGTTCGCGCCGCCTTTCCCACCTCGCCGGGGCGAGCAAGTCTCATGCGCCCCCGCCTCGCCGGCACCAGTGGTACGTCCACCATGCTTTCAGCCCCCAGCGCAGGTGCCACCAACGCGAGGTAGGTCTTCTTCACGCGGCCGTTTTCGAAGGCCAGATTGGCCGCACGGTGCGTGGCTGCGTCGAGCGCAAACAGCAGCACGCCAGTGGTATCCCGGTCGAGCCGATGGACCACCCACACCGGCTGGCCGAGGCTGGCCTCCAGCTGCGCCCGCACGCAGGTCGCTTCCCGTCGCCCCGGCACCACGAGCAGCCCGGCCGGTTTGTCCACCGCCACCAGGCCGGCACCGCGCCACAGCAGCGGCACGGGTGTCACAAAAGTTCGCTGGCCGGCACCACCGTCACCGGGCCCAGCCCGTCGGCGGCCCGCCGCAGCGCCTCGCCGGGTCCAACCAGCACCAGGGCCGCTGGGCGGGGAAAACAGAAGCGTTCGGCGGCCTGAGCTGCCTCGACGCGCGTCACGGCCCGAATGCGTGAACGGTAGCTGTCCACCCAGTCGGCCCCGAGTGAATACACCCACAGGTCGGCAATGGCGCTCGCCACCGCCTCGTTGGTCTCGACGCGCAGGGGGAACAGCCCGGCAAGGTACTCCTGGGCCTTCTTCACTTCGGCTAGGGTTGGCCCACGCGTTCGCATTCGCGCCAGCTCGCTGAGGGTGACGTCGAGCAGCGCCCGCGTCGTCTTCACCTTCGTGAAGGAGGACACCGAGAAATTGCCTCCGGAGCGCATCGTGTCGAAGCTGCTCCCGACGCCGTAGGACAGGCCGCGTTTGATGCGCACCTCCCGGACGAGGCGAGAGGTGAAGCCTCCGCCGAGCGCGGCGTTCATCACCTGCGCTGAGAAGGTGACGGGGTCTCCTCGCCGGTAGGCGAGCTGCCCCAGGCGCACCTGCGCTTGGGTCTGCTCGGGCCGGTCCACCACCAGGACCGTCCCCTCGGAGGCGCCCGCCGCGACCGCCGGAGGAATCCGCGGCGCCTTGGGCCCACCGGTCCAACCAGCAAAGGCGCGCTCCACCTGGGGCCGGGCAGCGGCGGCATCCACCGCACCGACCAGGACCAACCGGGCGACCTGTGGCCCGAACCCCGTCCGGTGGAAAGCCACGACGTCCTCCCGCCGCAGCCGTTCCACCGAAGCGCGGTTTCCTGCGACGTCGTGTCCGTAGGGGTGGCTCCCCCACAGCACGCGCTGCAGGGCCCGGTCCGCCAGTAGCCCCGGGTCATCGAGGTCATTGGCGAATTGCGCCAGGGTGCGGTCGCGCTCGGTATCGAATTCGTGCTTCGGGAAGGTCGGCTCTCGCACCATCTGCGCCAGCACGTCCAGCATGACGCCCAGGTGCTCGGCCGGTGTCGTCACCGCCAGGGCGACAAAGTCCTCCGCAGCGAAGACGGCGAGAGTCCCCCCGACGAATTCAACGGCCTCGTTGAGCGCATCGGCGTCGAGCTGCGCCGTGCCTCGACGCATCAGCCGGACGGTGAAGTCGGCCAGCCCGAGACGGTCCGGGGGGTCGGCCGCCGCCCCGGACTGCACCACCAGCCGGACCGACACCAGGGGGACGCGTCCCCGCCGGGCCACCTCCACCTGGAGGCCGTCGGTGGTGGTGAATTGAGTCCGCGGTGGAAGAATGCGGTCGGCGTGCGTCACGCCGAGGCCCCTGGAACCAGCGTCACCACCGAGCGCTGCGAAGGTAAGAGATAGCGGGCGGCGACCGCCTGGACGGACGCAGCGTCGGCGGACGCATAGCGCTCCGCCAGGCGCAACCCGGCTCGCCACGAGCCGAGGTAGGCCTCGTAGCTGCCCAGCGCGTGCGCCCGGCCGGAGCTGGTGGTGAGTTCGCGCATGAGGTGCGCCCGCAGGTTGTTTTTCGCTTTGTCGAGCTCGCGCTGGGTGACGCCGTGCTCGACCACCCGGGCCAGCTCGCGGTACAGCGCCGCCTCGACGCTGGCTGGGTCGCCCGCGGGAGCGAGCTCGGCGTGAAAAAGCAGCACGCCCGGGTCGAGCCGCCAGCTCCAGTCCATTCCCACGTCGACGGCGACTTTCTCCTCGTACACCAGCCGCTTGTTGAGTCGGCTTCCCTCGCCCACGGCCAGAATGAATTCGAGCACGTCCAGGGTGACGGCGTCCGGGTGGGAAACAGGCGGACCACGGTAGGCCACGAGAAGGCCCGGCGCCTGAGCGGGATGGGAAAGCACGCTGCGTCGTTCGCCACGCTGGGTGGGTTCTGCATTCACCACCGCTGGGACGGGTGGCCCCCGTGGGATGTTGCCGTACGCCTTCCGCACCCGGGCAACGGTGGCTTCGGGCTCCACGTCACCGGCAATCCAAAGCACCGCATTGCTCGGGGCGTAGTATGTCCGGAAATAGGCCTCGCAATCCTGGCGGCGAATGGCCTCGATGTCGCCCATCCACCCGATGACTGGCCAGCGGTAGGGGTGGGCCTGGTAGACCAGGGCTTGGAGTTCCTCGTCAATCAAGCCCATGACCTCGTTGTCGACCCGCAGGCGGCGCTCCTCTTTCACCACCTCGCGCTCCCGTTCGAGCATTCGGTCGGAGATGGCCAGCGAACGCATACGGTCGGCCTCAAGGTCGAGCACCTGCTCCAGGGCCTCGGAGGCGAACTCCTCGTAGTACACCGTCAGGTCATGGCTGGTGTAGGCGTTGGAACGGCCGCCGTGGGCTTCCAGCACCTCGTCAAACTGGTGCGGGCCGTACTTCTTCGCCCCGTTAAACATCATATGCTCGAAAAGGTGACTGATGCCGGTGAGCCCGGGACGCTCATTGCGCGAGCCCACCTGGAAGAAGGTGTACAGGCTCACCACCGGTGTGTCGGTGCTGGGGACGACGCGGACGCGCAAACCGTTGCGCAGGGTGGCTTCGTGCACCCGAAGAAGCGGAGGCATGGGTTGCCCTCCATAGCCCTCGGCCGGGGCGTTGGCCACCCCTCCCCAGGGCGAGGCTAACGGGCCGCCCGACGGCGGACGGCCGAGAAGACGAAGCCACACCAAACGCAGGCGGGTCCGCGGCGTCCCCGCGGTCGCTCGAGCAGGCAGCCCGGACAGCGCGAAGCACTGGGCGTCGGCGGGCGCAGAGCGGCTTTCTCCGCCGCAACCCGCTCCCCGCTTTTGGAGACGCGGGCCACCCGCAACTCGAGTGCCCGGATGCGGTCCTCCAATTCGGCAATTCGCCCGGCCAGCCGAACGGCGAGGTCGGCATCGGAGCGAGCTCGGCGTCCCATGGCCAGAGACCCACCGTGCCACGCCCAGCGCTACAGCCGCAAGAAAACGGCTGACCAGCAGCTGGAGCCGGGCCGCGGTTGTGCCAGCATTCCCCCCATGCGTTCACCCACCCCCGGTGCGCCGCCAGCCGCCCTTCCCCTCTCCGTCGTCCACGGGGGCGCCCCGGAAGGGCCCCAGTCGGCCGAGGCGCGGGCTGCCGAGGATGAGGCGCTGGGGCTGCTCGATGATGAGGAGCTGGCCCGCCTGTTGGCCTCGCCCCGCGAGCGCCCTGAGGCAGACCGTGCCCGGGGCGTCTTCGTCAATCGCAACCTCCGGCTGGCGGGCGTGGAGATGGTCGGCTTCGACATGGACTACACGCTTGCCATCTACCACCAGCGCCGCATCGAGCAGCTCTCGTTCGACTTGACGCTGGGCCGGCTCATCACTGCCCACGGCTACCCACACGAGATTGGGCTTCTCCCGTACGACCATACCTTTGTCATGCGCGGACTGGTGGTGGACCGCTCCCACGGCAACTTGCTCAAGCTGGACCGCTTCGGACAGGTTGGCCGCGCTTGGCATGGGCTGCGCCCGCTCGGGCATGAGGCCTGGCAAAGGCTCTACCGGAACGAGCCGGTCAGGCTGCGGGGCAACCGCTACGCGTGGATTGACACTCTCTTCTCGCTTCCGGAGGCCTGGGCCTACGCCGCCATCATCGAGCTGCTCGAATCTCGAGGGCACCCGATGGACTTCGGGCGGCTGTACGACGACGTGCGCGAAGCCATCGACTCGGTGCACCGCGACAATTCCCTCAAGCGCGCGGTTCGGCGCGACATCGCTCGCTACATCTACCGCGACCCGGAGCTCGGTCCAGCCCTCCACCGGCTGCGCTCTGGCGGAAAGAAGCTCTTCCTGCTCACCAACTCCCAGTGGGACTACACCCAGGCGGTGATGTCGCACCTGCTGGATGGCCTGGCCCCGGAGTACCCCACGTGGCGCAACTACTTTGACGTCGTCATTACCGGGGCGGACAAGCCGGCGTTTTTCTCGGACAGTCGCCCCTTCCTCGAGCTGGACCCCGCCTCTGAGGAAGGCGCCGTCCTCGCTGAGGCCACCTCGCTCGACCGCTGGAGGGTGTACCGCGGCGGGAACCTCGCGAGCTTCGAGCGGATGACAGGCTTCTCTGGAGACAAGGTGCTGTACGTGGGAGACCACATCTACGGCGACATTCTCAAGTCGCGAAAGGCCTCTCTGTGGCGCACCTGCATGGTGGTGCAAGAGCTGGAGGACGAAATCCGCTACACCGAAGGACGACGTGAGGAGATTTCGCGACTCTCCGAGGTGGAGTTGCTGCGGGCTCGGCTTGACGACGCGGTCAACCAGCAGAAGGCGCTGCTCGGCTCGCTCGAGCGGCGGCTCGAGCGCGACAGCCCGAGCGAGCCGGAACGAGCCCAGCTCGAGCAGGAAAGGCGAACGGGAAAGGTGGAGTTGGAGCGTCTTCGGCGCGCTCTGCGAGGGGCCATCAGCATCGCCGAAACGCTGGAGCGCGACGTGGAGGCGGGCTTCAACCCCTACTGGGGGCTCCTCTTCAAGGAGGGGCATGAAAACAGCCGCTTCGGCGCACAAGTGGAGCAATACGCCTGCCTGTACACCTCCCGGGTGAGCAATCTGCTCCACGTCTCGCCCACCCAATACCTCCGCAGCCAGCGAGAGCTGATGCCGCACGAGCAGGGCGGCGCGCCGTCCGGGAAGCTGGCCCCCATCGGCAGCGAGGGCCCGGCCAAGGGCTCAAGCCGCCCACCCCTCTGACGCTGGGGCGGTCCTCAGCCGTCGCTGTCCGGCGCGGCTTTCGCCCAGACTGCCGGCGCGCTGCGCGAGCAGGCCTCGGGGGCGAGGCCCAGGGCTTTGAGCTCCAGCCCATAGCGGGGCGCCTTCACCAGCACGACGCGCCGGGCGACCCGACGGGCCGCAGCCAGCGTCACCGCGTCCAGGCGGGCCGGGCTCGCCAAGCGGCGCAACAGTGCGAAGCTGGGTTGGGCGCGGCGCTCTCGGGAAAACATTGGGTCAAAGAGCACCACGTCGAAGCTTCCAGAAGGGAGACTGGCCAGGTAGGGCCGGCAGTCGGTGTGGCGGACTTGAATTTCGGCGCTCCTCGGCTGCTGCGGCTCGCGCGCAAGCCCCTCGGCGGCCAGCATGGCGAGCGGCAGGCTGACTTCGAGGCCGACCAGCCTTCCCCGCGGTCCAACCAGTCTGGCCGCCACACGCGCGTCCTGGGCAAGGCCCAGGGTGCAGTCCAGGACGTGCTCACCGGCAGCGAGGCCACCGACTCGCGCCAGCGCCTCGCCCTGCTGCCCGGCGTCCAGGGCACGTAGACGCAGCGCGGCGAGGCCCACGGACCAGCGCGCGCTTCCCTCGCTGTCCTGGAGCAAGACGCCCGAGCGCTCGACAATGAGCAACGTCTGCGCCGACGCCAACAGCGCCGAGACGCCCCCCCGGAGGGGCCGGGCCAGGTACGGCACGCCCCAGCGGCCGGCGAGGGCCTCCGCCTCGGCAACGTCGGCTGCCTTGGGGTTGGCGCAGCTCGTCACTGCGATGAGAGGGCGGTCCACCGGTGCTAGGGGAGGAGCCTCACCCTGCCCCGCACCGAAAGTCGAGTCCGGCCTCAGCTGGCCTGCAGCCGCGCCGGACGCAGCGCTTGGGCGGTGACCACCCGGTTTCGACCCTCACGCTTTGCCCGGTACAGACAGGCATCCGCCAGCTGTACCAGGGCGTCCATTTCGGTGCCGTCTTGCGGAGACGCCGCGAGCCCGACGCTGAGCGTGACGCGCACCGGACCGAGCTCGGTCGGGAAGGCGCGCGCTGCAACCGCTTCGCGGAGCCGCTCGGCGATGACTTGCGCGCCTCGCAGGTCCGTCTCCGGCATCACCACGGCAAACTCCTCGCCCCCGTAGCGAGCCACCACGTCGGTGTCTCGCGCTTGCTCGCGGAGCATTTGCGCAACCCCACGAAGCACCACGTCCCCAGCGGGGTGGCCGTAGGTGTCGTTCACCGCCTTGAAGTGGTCGATGTCGGTAATGAGCACCGCGCATGCGCGCCCATAGCGGCGAGCCTGCGCCAGTGCCTGCGCGGCTCGAGTTTGAAAGGTGCGACGGTTGGCCAGCGAGGTGAGGCCGTCGATGGTGGCCAGCCGTTCGGTTTGCTCGAACAGCTGCGCCCGAAGCACCGCCTGCGCTGCCTGGATGGCAAGGACCTCGAGCATCCGCAGCACGTCCTCTCCGAGCGCGCCACGTGCTTTCGTGCCAGCCACCAGCGTCCCGAGGATGCGGTCTGCCGCCACCAGCGGAAGGATGCGCAACGCCCCAAGGCCGCGCACGTCCGTCCCGTCGTCGAAAACGACTTTCTGCTCCATGTGCGGCAGCGCCCGGCCCGGCAGCGGCGCCCCATAGCGGACGACGTTGGCCACCAGTCCGTTGTTGTCCGGAAAGCAGCGGCCCTCCAGCGCGCGGGCCACGCTGCTACCGGCCACTTTGGCCACCCGGTGCACCCGTGCGCCCTCCTCCTCTTGCACCAGCGTGACGGCAACGAAGTCGAGCGCGGCGAGCGTCCGAGCATTCTCCACCACGGCGGCAAACACGGCGGCCGGGTCGACCGCCCGGTTGAGCTCCTCAATGGCACTGAAGAAGCGAGCCTTCTCGTCCCGTCCGCGGCGCACCTCGCCGAGCACCCGCTCCACCTCGAGTGCCCGAAGCACCTCCCGCGCCAGTGTCGTGAGCAACTGCTCGTCGCCGTCGGTGAAGGGCTGTGCATCCAGTCGGTCCGCCAGCAGCACCCCACGCAGCTGCCCGGAGCGCTCCTGCAGCGGCACCGCCAGGACACTCTTCACTGCAACGCTGCTCTGGTACCAGCCGACACCGCGCAGGCCGGCCTCAGAGGACATTCGCACGGCCACCCCTCGGCGGACCACCCCTCCAAGGATGCCCTCGCCAGCCGGCACCGGCGCCCGCTGGACTGACTCCGAGCTGCTGCGACAGTCGTGCAGCCGAAGCATTCGGTCATCTGCATCCAGCAAGAAGGCGGCACAGGTGTGGCTGCGGATGGCGAGCTCGCCGACGTCGAGCACCGCCCCGACGGCCCCCTCCACCTGCTGTACCGACGCGAGTAGCCACTTTTCCTGGGCCGCTTGCCCCCCTGCGCGCTCGGCGCTGCCAGCGTCCACCAGGCGGAACGTCCGCGCGTCCTCCTCCACCTCTCGCAGCCGGTTACGCACCGCGTCGTGCTCAGCGCGACGGGCAAGGGCCAGCCGCGCATTGAGGACCAGACGGTACGTGGCCGCAAAGAGCACCAAGAACAGCGCATGGGCTGCCACCTCGGCCGTCCGAGGCGTCCCGAAGCGGCCCAAGCGCAGCCCATCCATCCCCACCGCCAGCAGCACCAGCAGAGATGCGGCGCTGAAGCGGAGAAAGCCCACCAGGCCCGCCATCACCAGGTAAACGAGGGGGAAGAGGCCATCCCCCACCAACTCCGCCACCAGGACGCTGGCCGCCACCAGGGGCGCCCCCAGCGCGAGGTCATCGCCGAGCCGACGCTCCTTGGCCTGGTTCGCCGGGGTGCGGCGCCCGGCGGCGGCTGCCACGCCGGCCAGCACCAGCACCAGGGCACCCGGGGCGGCCCAGGAGGGCTCCTGGAAGGCCGGGAAGTCGCCGCCGGCAAGCAGCGCCACCGCCGCCAGGACGGCTGCGACCGGCAACCCCACAGACGCCCACCGGAGCGCCCTGCGCAACCGTGTGGGGAGGGCCGGCGCGGGACTCATTCCACCTGAAAGACGAGCTCGCCGGGACGGACGTAGCCGAGCTCCTCGCGCACCGCCCGCTCGCTGGCCCGAGCGTCGACGCGCTGCGCATTAATTTCTCGCGTCAGCGCGGCGTTGTCCTCGCTCAGCTGCCGGTTGGCTTGGCGCAATGTCTCCACTTGGGCGCGCAGGCGCGCCGCCCGGCGAAAGCCACGGGCGTCGAGGGCGGACAAGGCGGCCAGTACGACTGCGCCCAGCACCGCGAATTTCAGGCCACGTCGTCCCATGGAAGCGGGGCAACTCGGGTGGGAGGCCGCTGGCCGCCCGCCGTGTCGCGCGACAGAACGGTAGCAGTGGTGGGCAAGGCGGCAAGAAAAGGAGCGCCGGTTTCCATACCCACACCCGCCTTCACCGGGTGGCCTCAGGGCTTCATGGCCAATGCATTCTCGACGAATGTTTCCAGGCTGCCCTCCACCGGTACACCCTCGAAGGCGGTGAGGACAGTGCCGTCACGGCCGACAATGACGGTGGTGGGAAGCGTGCTGATGCGGCCGAAGGCCGTCTTCCCCTCCCGGAGCGGCGAGTCGCTCACCAGCACGGGGTAGCTGAGACCAAGCTGCTCTTGAAAGGGGGCCAGCACCTGCGCCCCTTCCCGGTCCATCCCGACCGCGACGACGCTCAGGCCATCCTTGCCATAGCGGCGCAGCAGCTCCTGCAGCCGCGGCGCGGTGGCGATGCAGGGGAAGCACCAACTGGCCAAGAACTGCACCACCAGCACCCTTCCCTGCCAAGCCGAGACTTCGAGGTAACGCCCGTTCACATCCGGCAGCGCCGCCAGCACCGCGACGTAGGAGCCGGCGCGCGGGCGCACTGGCGTGCTGGCGCAGCCGGCCGAGCACAGGAGGACGAGGGCGAGGGTCAGGCGCGCGGCCCGCCCTCCGTGGAAGCCGGAGCGGACTGGCAGTCCGCGCACAGTCCGTACAGCTCCATCTTGTGCGAGGTGACGCGAAACCCATTCTGGCGGGCCACTCGGTCCTGCAGCATCTCGATGCGGTCGTTCTCGAACTCGACGATGGTCCCGCACCGTGTGCAGATGAGGTGGTCGTGGTGGTGACGACCTGCAGCCGCCTCGTAGCGCGTCTGGCCGTCGCCAAAATTGCGCGCATGCACCAGCCCACAGTCGTGGAGCAGCTTCATCGTCCGGTAGACGGTGGCCACCGACACTTTCGAATCCTGGGAGCGTACCTTGTTCCACAACTCCTCCACCGACAGATGACCGCCGATGTCGAAGAACGTGTCGATGATGAGGTTGCGCTGTCGGGTGCTCTTCAGGCCGTGTTCGGCCATGTAGCGCGTCAAGACCTCGGACTTGCTCCATTCAGTCACGGGAAGCGCTCTCTCCACCGCTGGATGGCTCCGGCCACCTCGGGCGAACCGAGGTCCACGCCGGCGATTTGAACCAGGGAGCGGTGGGCCTCGAGGCGTACCGCCGGGTCTTCGTCCTCCAGGGCGGTCACGAGGGCCGGAGCATAGCGTGCAGCGTCTGGGCGATGACGAGCGACTTCGGCGGCCAGGGCACGCACCCGGGCATTGTTGTCCTGCAGGTCCGCAGTCAGCCCCGGGCGCAAAAAAGGTCCATAGCTGGCCCGGGCGGATGGCAACAGCAGCAAGAAGACCACCAGGGCCAACCCAACCTGATAAAAAGCCTTGAAACTTGGGTACTTACGGCTCCGAACGAGCACGAAGCGGTACGCCGCGAAGAGCGCAACGAAGGCGCCAAAGACGAAGGGCGTCACCCGTTGGACTTCGCCTGGCAGTCTGCCGGGGAATTCCTTCCCGAAGAAGGCCAGACCGGCGGCGCCGAGCAGCAGGGTATACAGCACCAGGCCCGGGCCTGGCCCTAGACGGATGCCTGCCACGCTGGGAGCCTCCCCTTGCGTCGCCTCCGGGCTGCTTACATTTCGCGGCGTTTGCAATCCGGCCTACCCTCACACGCACAGATGGTACACGGACACTCTGCCGTTTTCTTATGCACCAGCCCTGGGCACGCAAGCGAACCGACGACGACGTCCCGACCCCGGTGGCGGTAGCTGTCTCTGACTTCTGTCGCCGGGCTGGCGCCCCCGCCCCTCCGGCCGAGGTGCGCGCGGCTCTGTCGACACTCGCAGCGGAGGACGACTTCCGCGTCCGGACGCTCACCGACGGTGAGCCGCCGGTGCGGCCGCTCGGCCCCTATGCCGTGGTGGACGTCCTCCGGGGCACGCCGCCGGCGCTTGCCGCCCAGCGCGAAGCATGCGGGTACTACCGGCTGCTGAAGGGCTTTCTGGAAGCGCCGCCGCAAGGCCTCGAGACGGAGCTCGCGGCCTGGCCGACGTCGGGCGACACCGCAGCCGAGCGCGCGACGGCGGGTACGCTGCCTTCACCCGGCCGCCCCAGCGAGCAGCGGGCCCGGGCGCTGAGCGTGGCAGAGCGGATTGCTCCCAGACGCCGAGCGGGGGGCTCGAAAGAGGCCTCCGGCACCCTCCCCCGCGGCCGGTTTGCCCAGCTGCCGGCCGAGCAGCCCTCGCTCGAGCGTCTCAGCGTCGCCCAGCTGAGCGACCTGCTGGTCCAGCACGCCCACCGTCCGGCGCTGCTGCGTGCCCTCGCACGTGGACAGGCTCAAGGCGTCAGCAGCCAAGCCCTCGACACCGCGCTGGAGCGAGCCGGCCTTTTGGAGGGCGCCGCCCAGACGGAGCGCGAACTCGTTCTCTCCACGCTCGAAGAACAGCGAGGCTCGCTGGGTCGGGCGGCGTGGGCGTTGGGGGTGCGGCCGAGCGAGCTGTCGAGTTGGGCCGGACGACTCGGCCTGACAGCCGCTGTCGACCGCATCCGCGACCGCTTCCGACGTGAAGCTCTTCAGCCGGCGCACTGGACTGCCCGGCTCGACTTGCTCGGCAAACGCAAATACCTCGAGGACCTCGGGGTCTCGGCGGATTTCGAGCGGTCGGTGACAGAGGACCTCCGACGCGCTCTGGAAGCCACCCCGGGCGCGGCCGAAGAGCGCACTGCCCTCTTGGCCGCCCGGCTCGGCGTCGCACCGGAGGCGCTGCGACGAAGTCTTCTGCGGCTCGGTCTTTCCCCCCAAACTGCCTCGTCCGTCTTCCCCCAGCCGGTTTGAACTGCAATGCCCATTTACGAGTACACCTGCAGCAAATGCGACAAACTGAGCGACGTGCTTCAGAAGCTGAATGAAAAGGCCCCGGAGCGCTGTCCGGCCTGCGGCGCCGAGGGCACCCTCAGTCGCGTCGTGAGCCGAACCTCCTTCGTGCTGAAGGGCGGCGGCTGGGGTGCGGACCTCTACGCCTCGAAGAAGGCGGACGGCCCGGCCGCTCCTGCCACCGACGGAACAAAACCGCCGGAAACGCCGGCGGCGGCAGCCACCCCTGGGCCGGCAGCCAGCCCGGCCAGGGCAGCCCCGGCGGGCTCCTCCGGCACTTCGACGACACCCTCAGCGCCGAGCTCGACGGCCAACAAGGGCGGCAAGAGCGACTCCGGCGGCTGAAGCGGGCCCGGCCTTCCCCTATGCGCCCCTCCCTTGCGAGCCTGGCGATGTTCGCCGCGCTCGGTTGCGCGCCCCGCGCCGCGCTGACTCCGAGCGAACGGGGCGCTGTGCTTCAAGACGCGCGCACCGAGGGTGTGCGCTGGCTTCAGGTGTCCGCTCGGCCCTACCGGCTGGCCGAGGGAAACTGGCCGCCGGCCCTCGCGCCGCTGCCTCCACCGGAATGGGAAATTGGCGGCCACCCTCCGCCGGCCGGCCAGGTTTTGGACGGCATCGTCCCGGCCGGGACCCCGGCGTCCATCGTCCGCATCGACTTTCCGGTGGGACCGTTTGGCCAGAAGAGCCAGCACCGCGACACCTACGTTACCGTGCAGCTCGGCAACGGCCGGCAGGCGGTGCTCGTGGTGGACGGGGCGCTGGGCTCCGAAGGGGCCTTCTGGGATGAGGTCGAGCTGTGGCTGACGCCACTCTCGCCCGCATCGGCCGAGGAAGGGTGGAATGAGGCCGTCCGCGCGGCGGTGAAGGAGAAGCGCACCTTGAGCGAAATGCCAGCGGAGGCGGTGGTCGCTGCCTGGGGCTACCCGCGAACGAGGGTGGTGCTTTTCAGTGCCAATGGGCGCCGCGAGAGTTGGACCTGGCCCGGTGGCATGAGAAGCGCCGAGTTTCAGGACGGGCACCTGGTGGATTCCAAAGCCCCTGACGCTAGCGGGACCGTCCCTTAAAGCGGCGCCGGACCTTGCGCTCCGGCTCACGAGCCTCGCCGGGACGGGTGAGCCGCGGGAGCTCCCCCACCATCACCGGCCAGTAGTCACGTCCCTTTAACTCGCTGAGGAGGTCGGCCTGGGAAGCGAGGGGCCGCTTGAAGAAGGTCGCGCCACGACCCACTTCGTCCAAACTCAGCCGCGCGTCGCTGCCTCCCACGCAGGGTAGCTTCAGCTTCTCGGCGGCCTCCACCGCGAGGTCGTTCGCGGTCTGACGGACGCGAGCGTTGTAGCCTTCCACCGCGACCAGCCCGGGCGCTGAGAGCACGAAGTCGAGTGCCGGGTTGGGCACGTCCCGGTCAAATGGGCGCCCGGCCACCACCACCGCCCCCAGGCTCTGCAGTCGGGGCAGGCACTCCGCAGCGCTCCAGGGGCGCTCCCGGTTACTCCCCCACAGCTGCACCGGTTCAGGCGCGTGTTCCGGGCGCGGAAAGAAGCACAAGTACTGCCCGCGGTCGGTCACCAGCTCGAGTCCCACAAAGACGCGCATGCCCCCTCGCCCATCAAGCGCGAGCAACTCGTCGCACCCATCCTGACTGTTGGTCTCGGTGAAGGCCACGCCGTCCAACCCATGGCTCGCCGCCCGCTCCAGCACGGTGCGGGGACTGAGCGGACATCCCATCGAGAGGTGTGAATGGACGTGAAGGTCAATGAGCATGGGGGGGCGGCTTTGACAGTCTTTCGGGGCGCGTGCCATACACCGGAGCCGACGGGGCTGGAAGGGGGAGCGGGCCCATGTTCACCGGGGTGAAGGTTTTTTCCGCCACCAAGGCGAAGGAGCGCGAGGAGCTCGGCGAGGCCATTACGCGCTGGCTAAGAAGCAACGCCGACCTGGAAATTGTCGACCGCGTGGTGTGCCAGTCGAGCGACAACGAGTTCCATTGCTACACCGTGGTGCTCTTTTACCGCCAGGCCGCCCGGCCGTCAGAAGCGGCCTCCGCGGGCTCCTAACCTCACGGGGCGAGCAGCCGGGCAAGCTTGAGCAGCGCCAGGCGGACCCGGGTTTTGACGGTCCCCAGCGGCTGACCCGTCCGCTCGGCAATCTCTGCTTGGGACAGCCCCTCCCAGTACGCCATTTCCAAGGCCACCCGCTGCGCCGCCGGCAGCGCGGCCAGCGCCGCCTGGACACGCCTCACGTCCTGAGCGGCGGCCGAAAGTGCGTCGGGGAGAGTTGGTCCAGACGTCGGCGGCTCAGCGCCTGTTGCCTCCACCAGGCGGTTGCGCGCCGTACGCGAGCGCAACCGGTCGATGGCCCGCGTTCGCGCGATGGTGAGTAGCCACGCCTCCACCGTCCCGCGCGAGGGCGTGTACTCGCGCGCACGTCGCCACGCTTCGAGGAATGCCTCCTGGAGAACCTCTTCGGCGTCGGCCCGCACCCGCAGCACGCGCATCGCGACCCCCATCGCCCGTGGGCCGTGCCGACGGTACAGCGTCTCCAGCGCATCCGCGTCTCCCCGCCCGGCGCGGGCGAGGAGCTCCAGCTCTGAATCCGTCGAGGCAGCAGAGGACAAGGGGTGCGGCAGGTAAGACGAGCGCCGGAGGGCAGACGTTACACAACAGTCCGCCGCTGGACTTCGGGAAACTTGCGCTACGCTTCGCCCGTCTTCGAAGGCCGAAGCCAGAGGGGAAGGCAAACCCACCGTTGACTCCCGCTTCGACACCGCTCGAGGGAGCCGCCCTCGAGGCCGCGCTCAACCTGCTTGTGGCCTTGCGCCTTCCCGAGCCGCACCAGGTGCTGGGCATGCACAGCGTCGGGCCAGACCTGGTGGTGCGCGCCTGGCGACCAGAGGCAGATGCAGTCAGCGTTCGCGCCGACGACGGACGCCAGTTCCCCATGGTGTCGCTTGGCCGTGGCCTCTTTTCCCTCGAGCTCAAGGCGACGCCTGCCTTCCCCTACCGCTTTGAAGTCCATTACCCGGGACGCTCCTTCACCCTGAGGGACCCGTATGCCTTTTGGCCCACGCTGGGCGAGGTGGACCTCTACCTGTTGGGCGAGGGGCGCCACCAACGTCCCTGGGAGCGGCTCGGAGCTCACCCCCTGCAGCACGGTGGCGTGCAGGGGACCTCCTTCGCGGTGTGGGCACCCAACGCCGCCAGCATCTCCTTGGTGGGGGATTTCAACGGCTGGGATGGCCGCCTTCATCCGATGCGCCGCATGGGCAGCTCCGGGGTGTGGGAGCTCTTCGTCCCCGACGTCGGCGAAGGAGCGAAGTACAAATTTGCGGTTCGCCCGGCGCCGGGTGGCCCCCCCATGCTGAAGGCAGACCCCTACGCCTTTCGCACCGAGGTGCCACCGCACAATGCCTCGGTGGTGCACCGCATCGACCGTTTCGCCTGGGGGGACGAGGCTTGGCTCGAGACGCGGGCCCGCACCGACTTCGCTCGGACGCCGCTGAGCATCTACGAGGTCCACCTCGGCAGCTGGCGCCGCGTGGTGGAGGAAGACAACCGACCGCTCACTTACCGGGAGCTCGCTCCTCAGTTGGTAGAGTACGTTCAGAGTCTCGGCTTCACCCACGTCGAATTCCTCCCCGTGGCGGAGCACCCCTTTGGAGGGAGCTGGGGCTACCAGGTCAGCAACTACTACGCGCCCTCGGCGCGCTATGGCAGTCCTGAGGACTTTCGCTACTTGGTGGACTCGCTCCACCAGGCGGGCATTGGTGTCCTCGTCGACTGGGTGCCAGCCCATTTTCCGCGCGACATCTGGGCGCTGGCCCGATTCGACGGCACGCCGCTGTACGAGTACCCAGACCCGCGCCGGGGGGAGCAGCCGGATTGGGGGACACTGGTTTTCAACCTCGCCAGACACGAGGTTCGCAATTTCCTCGTCTCCAACGCCCTCTTCTGGGCGGAGCAGTACCACGTGGATGGGCTGCGGGTAGACGCGGTCGCTTCGATGCTTTACCTGGACTACTCACGGACGGCTGGCAATTGGCTTCCCAACCGCTGGGGTGGCCGCGAAAACGAAGAAGCCATCGCTTTTTTTCGCGAAGTGAACGGGACCCTGCACGAGCTCCACCCGGACGTCCTGGTCATCGCCGAGGAATCCACCGCTTGGCCCAAGGTGACTCGGCCGGCCAAAGAGGGCGGGCTCGGCTTCAGCCTCAAGTGGAACATGGGGTGGATGCACGACACCC
>JBKQJL010000101.1:0-3451 GCA_052147975.1 Myxococcaceae bacterium | reverse complement strand
TGTCCAGGACGTGCTGCGGCGGGCGGGCCCGGTGGGGCACATTTTCAACCTGGGCCACGGCATTCTTCCGCCCACCTCACCGGACGCGGCCAAGGCGCTGGTGGACGCCGTGCACCGCTTCGGGCGGCATTCGCCGGCGCGTTGACTTCCAGAGAAGCGTCTGCTGAAAGCCCGGGCCGCTATGCCTTCCCTGGGAGTCGCGGGAAAAACGCGCGCAGCCATTGTCACCGGGCTTCGCACCCCCTTCGTGAAGGCGGGAGGCACTTTCTCCTCCCTCACCGCGCTGGACTTGGGCCGGGCTGTCGTTCAGGAGTTGGTGGAGCGCTCGGGCGTGGACCCCCAGCGCCTCGACCAACTGGTGTTTGGCCAAGTCGTCCCGACGCTGCTTGCGCCGAGCATTGCCCGGGAGGTGGTGCTCGCCTCGGGCCTGCCGCGGACACTCGAGACGCACACCGTGGCCCGCGCCTGCGCCACCAGTCTGCAGGCCCTCACCGACGTCGCCTCCGCCATTGCCCTCGGCGTCAGCGAGGTGGCCATTGCTGGGGGGACGGAGTGCATGTCCGATGCTCCCGTCTTCGCCAGCCGACCCTTGGCGCGGGCGTTGGTGAAGGCGTCGCGGGGCAAAAGCCTCCCGGACAAGCTGCGCGCCTTTGAAGGCCTCCACCCCGGGGACTTGGTCCCCGTCCCGCCGGCCATTGCCGAATACTCGACCGGCCTCACCATGGGGCAGAGCGCCGAGAAAATGGCGCAGGAGAACCACATTTCCCGGGCGGAACAGGACGCCATCGCGCTCACCTCACACCGCAACGCCGCACGAGGCTGGAAAGAGGGCCACTTCGACGCCCAGGTGTTTCACCTCCTCGTCCCGCCGCGCTACGAGAAGGTGGCGGACAGGGACGACCTCGTCCGGGCGGACACCAGCGCCGAGGCGCTGGCGGCCCTCAAGCCCGTCTTCGACAAGAAGTACGGCACGGTGACAGCGGGCAACTCCTCCCCCCTCACCGACGGGGCGGCAGCGCTCCTCGTCATGAGCGAGGCCCAGGCCAAGTCCCTCGGGCTCGAGCCCCTCGGGTTTGTGCGGGCTTTCGCCTACGCCGCCACCGACCCGGCCGACCAGCTTCTGCAAGGGCCGGCCTACGCGGCGCCGCTGGCGCTGGACCGCGCTGGGATGAAGCTTGCGGACATTGAGCTCTTCGAGATGCATGAGGCTTTTGCGGCGCAGCTGGCGAGCAACCTCCAGGCCTTTGCCTCGCCGGCCTTTGCCAAAAAGCTGGGCCGCCCCGCGCCCCTGGGCGAGGTGGACAGAAGCCGCCTCAATGTGGATGGAGGCTCCATTGCGCTGGGGCACCCCTTCGCCGCCACCGGCGCGCGGGTGGTACTCCAGGCTCTGCACGCGTTGCGGCGCCTCAACCTCAACACCGCGCTCTGCACCATTTGCGCCCAGGGCGGCAATGGAGCCGCCCTCATTGTGGAGCGCGCCTGACATGACAGAGGCAGGCCTCGCCTATGAGGTGCAGGGCGGTGTGGCCGTCCTCACCTTGGACTTGCCGGGGGAGGCGGTGAATACGCTGTCCCCGGCCACCGCGGCCCTCTTCGAGGCGGCACTGGTGCGCGCGCTCGAGGACGTGGCCGTGCGTGCGGTGGTGTTTACCTCCGGGAAGCCAGACGGCTTTGTCGCCGGCGCGGACGTCCGCTGGTTGGGAAGCCTGAAGACGCGGGAGGACGGCGAGCGTGCCTCAAAAGAGGGCCAGGCCGGCTTGGAGCGCGTGGCCCAGTCGCCGAAGCCGGTGGTGGCGGCCATTCACGGCGCCTGCCTGGGCGGCGGGCTCGAGTGGGCGTTGGCCTGCACCTACCGGCTGTGCAGTGACTCCTCCAAGACGCAGCTCGGTCTGCCGGAGGTACAGCTCGGCCTCTTGCCGGGCGCTGGGGGAACGCAGCGACTGCCGCGGCTAATTGGCATTGCGCAGGCGCTGGACCTCATTCTCACCGGCAAGTCCGTCCGTCCGGCCAAGGCGAAGAAGCTGGGCCTCGTCGACGAGGTGGTGCCGCGGCCGCTGCTATTGGAGGTGGCCAAAGCGCGCGCCGCCGCGCTTGCCGAGGGCAGCCTCAACGTCGAGCGCCCGCGGGGCCCCAGCGGAGGGCTGGCCTCGCTGTTGGGGGCCCTGGGGAGGAGGGAGGCTTGGACGGAGCTTGCCCTCGAGGACAACCCGTTGGGACGGGCCTTCCTGTTTGAGCAGGCGCGCAAGCGGCTTCTCAAAAAGACGCGCGGCCACTACCCGGCGCCCGAACGCGCGTTGGAGGCAGTGCGGGCCGGGACGGAGAAGGGCCTCGAGGCTGGACTCCGCGCCGAGGCAGCCGCCTTCGGGGAGCTCCTCACCACCGCCGTCAGCCATCGACTTCGGGAGATTTTCTTCGCCACCACGGAGCTCAAGAAGGACCGGGGAGTCCAGGACGCCTCGGTGAAGCCCGGCCCGGTGGCCAAGGTGGCGGTGCTGGGCGGGGGACTGATGGGCGGGGGCATCGCCTATGTGAGCGCCGTGACCGCCGGGCTGCCGGTGCGCGTCAAGGAGCGCGACGACGCCGCAGCCGGCCGAGCCCTGGCCCACGTGCGCACGCAACTGCAGGCCCAGGTGGACAAACGGCGCCTCAGCCCGCGCGAGCTTGAAGCCCGCATGGCCAGGGTGACGGCGGGGACGGACTGGGCGGGCTTTGCCCGCGCGGACGTGGTGGTGGAGGCCGTCTACGAGGATGTCGCCCTCAAGCAGAAGCTGCGGGACGAGGTGGAGGCAGCCACCCAAGAGAGGTGCATTTTCGCCTCCAACACCTCCTCCATTCCCATTACCCGACTGGCGGACGGGGCGAAAAGGCCCGCCCACATTATTGGGATGCACTACTTCAGCCCGGTGGAGAAGATGCCGCTGCTGGAAGTCATTACCCACGCTGGCACCGCTGCCTGGGTGACGGCGACGTGCGTGGCGCTGGGCAAGCAGCAGGGGAAAACCGTCATTGTGGTGCGCGACGGCCCGGGCTTCTACACCTCGCGCGTGCTGGCGCCCTACCTCAACGAGGCAGCGCACCTGCTGCTGGACGGCGCCGAGGTGCGCGCCGTCGACGGGGCGCTGGTGGACTTCGGGTTTCCGGTGGGCCCCTACCAGCTGTTGGACGAGGTGGGGATTGATGTCGGCGAAAAAGTCTCGCACGTCCTGCATGCCGCCTTCGGCGAGAGAATGCGCGCGCCAGAGGCGATGGTGGACCTGGTGAAGGACGGGCGGTTGGGCCGCAAGGCGAAAAAGGGCTTCTACACCTACGACGGGAAGAAGAAGGTGGTGGACGAGGGCGTGTATGCGGTGCTGCCCCCCGGCACCAAGCGCCGGCCGGTGACGCCCGAGGAAGTCGTCGAGCGCTGCGTGTACCCGATGGTGAATGAGGCCATCCGCTGTCTCGAGGAGGG
>JBKQJL010000100.1:0-18920 GCA_052147975.1 Myxococcaceae bacterium | reverse complement strand
CCGTCGTCTGGGGAGCGACCCCCTCGGCCACCGTCCCCAAGTCCGCCACTCGAATTGGCGCGACGTCGGTTCCCCCCACGACGGTTCTGGCGACCTCCCCTGGCGTTTGGAACGTTCCCGTCACAACTCCCAAGGCGAGCTCATGAAGGTCTGTCAGTCGCGCCACGGCCTGCACCTGGTTCTGCTGCCGCAGGCGCTCGGCGACTTGTGGAACCGAAAGATGGGCCGCCTGCAGCCGGGCGGCGGCGAGCAGGACTTGAAGCTCCGGAATGTCCGAGGATTGCACGGAGACCACTCCGGCGCTGGGAAGCCCAGAGAGCGCCGGGCGCAATGTGTACTGCGCAAGCAGATACAACTCGCTCGCCGGATACGGGCCCTCGACGTTGAGCGACAGGATGGGAAACCCGCTGGGCAGAACGCGCGTCGCAGTGACTTCGGTGCCGGACGGCAGCACCTCCCGCAGCTCGGCCACTCGGGCCAGCACCTGCGGATGGAGCACAGTCATGTCCGCATCAGCAGCAAAGTAGAGCGAAAGCTCCGCAGCACCTCGGACGGTGCGGCTCCGCACCCGCACCACGCCCGGGATGGAAGCGAGGACCTCCTCGAGGCGACGGGTGACGCCGACGAGAACCGTCTCCGCTGGCGCGCCAGCCAGCAAGGCCACCACCTGCTCGCGCGGAAAGCTGACTTCGGGGTAAATGCCCTTGGGCAGGCTCCGGACCTCGAAGGCGCCGCCGACGGCGGCCAGGACGGCGAAGAAGACCAGCGCACGTCCGTGCCGGAGCGCGAAGCGCCCGACGCTCATTGCGGCCTCTCGCTTCGGACGCCACCGTCCGCCACTCGCACCGCCGTTCCATTCGGCAGCGCGTAGCTGCCGCCGAGCACCACGTGGTCTCCGGCCGTCAACCCAGCGAGCACCTCGGCATACTGGGCGTCTTGGACACCGAGTTGCAGCGCCTGTCGACGCACATGCCCGTCGGTCGTCAGGACGTTCACCGAGGCCTCCAGTGAGCCCGGACCGGCTGGGACGAGTGCCGCGAGCGGCACGCGAACCGCGTCGGGAACGAGGCGCAGCACGACGCGCGCTTCCGCCGCGACGCCCACCTTGAGGTGGTTGCCGGGATTTGGCACTTCGATGCGAACCCTGACCAGCCCGGATGCCGGGTCCACGGCCGGAGACACTGCCCGAACGCGACCAGCTTGCGTCTGCGCGGCGCCGGCCGCGGCTATTTCAGCCGTTTGCCCTGGCACAACCTGCCCGGCCCTCGCCGGCGACGCGCCGCCCTGAAGCTCCAGGACGTCGACGCGCGCGACCTCCAGGATGGGCTTTCCGCTTCCGTCCATCGCTTCGCCGACCGCGGCGTAGAGGTGGGAGACGACGCCGTCCATCGGCGCGATGACCTCCCCGCGCGTCGCCTGGTTCATTGCGAGGGAAACCGCGGCAGCACTCGTCTTCACCCCAGCGAGCGCCGCCGCGAGCTGTGCCTCAGCATCCTCGACGTCCCGGAGGGGACCGGCGCCGGCATCCCACAGGTCCGCAGCCCGAGAGAGGTGTTGGCGCGCATTGAGGGCAACCGCCTCCGCTTGTTGAAGCGAAGCCTCGGCTTGGGCGCGAGCATCGCGGAAGGGCGTCGGCTCGAGCCGGGCCAGCGCCTGGCCGCGATGCACGCCATCCCCTTCGGCGACACTCAACTCGACGAGCCGTCCCGGAACAATCACCCCCAACCGGGCACTCTTGCCGGGCGGCGGCTCCAGCGTCCCGGACAGCAAAAGCACATCCGCGACTGGGCCTCGGTCGACCACGGTGGCGGTGACGAGTGGCTCGGGCGACGCCTCTTCGGGGGCCGACGGGCGCACGCAACCGAGGAGCCCGCAAAGCCCCAAGAGGACTGGGACTTTGGTGGCCCACGCATCGGCCTGCTCAGTCGGCCTGCGAGCCATCGGTGGGGGGCGCACGCCCCCGGCACCCTACGCCAACTGCGTCTTCATCCGCACGGTTTCAGGGAGGCCCTGAAAGGAGACACCGCGGGGGCCAGCCGGTCAAGGGGCTCAAGGGGGCCCTAGGAGGCGCTCGGTCGGCCGGCGTTTGCCCCTCGAAGGCAACGGGGCTCCGCGCCCTCCGGGTTGGCAGTCCGGGCTGAAGCAGGCCATGCACCAGCTCACTCGAAGGCCGCGCCGTCCAAGAAATGAAGAAACACCCGTTGGTGGCCGAGGCCGAGCCCGAGCCGAGCCGAGCCACGTGGGAAGACTTGCCTGGCGCTACCGAACACAAGCCCAGCGGCCGCGCAAAAGCGCTGAAGGTGTGGGAAGGCTCGCAATGCGCGTGGCTTGTTAGTCCGCGCAGCTCCTGCGTCTGGGCCTGGCCGCACGCAATTCTCTCGCCAAGTGAGTCCCTCGCGAGGGCTGCACCGGCTTGGCTGTGCCTTTGCACTGGCGGCCTCTCCAACAAGGGAGTGCCGATGACTGGCCGTGACCGAGTGATTCGCACTGGGTACCTTCTGGCTTTGGTTGTTGGGGTGGCACTGCCGTCGCGCGCGACCGCGCTTCCGTCCTTCGCTCGGCAAACCGGCCAGGAGTGCGCCGCCTGTCACGTGGGCGGCAACTTCCCGCAGCTGACCGCCTGGGGTCGATGGTTCAAGTTAACCGGCTACTCCGCTGGGAAATTCTTTTGGACTCCGGCCGAGGGCTTCAACTACGTGCCGGGCGGTGTGCTGGCGCAGGCTGGCGTGACTTGGGCCGGTCAGCCGAAGGATGCATCCGGGAATGTGATTGTCCCGTCCAACGGTTCCATGGCGCTGGAACAGGTCAGTTTCGAATTCGGAAACAAGATTACCGACTGGGCCGGCTTCTTCTACGAGGTGGAAGGAAGCTACGGGTACCCCGGCTACACCTGGGGCGTCGGACCCGCTGACTTTCGTGCGGCCTACGTCTTCCATCCGGGCAACGCCGAGTTGCTCGTCGGGTTCGACATGAACAACAGCCCGACGCAAAGCGACGTCTGGAGCACGCTCCCCTTTTGGGGGTTCCCCTATTACACGTCGCCGCTCGGCGTCGGGACGCCCGCCGCACCGCAAATTGCGTCGTTGAGCAGTCTCGTCGGCAGCCTGGGGCTGTACGCAATGCTCAACCGCGAGCTCTATCTAGAGTTTGCCCTGTACACCGTCGGGACCGGCTTTTTTCGATGGGGCACCTGGGGTCCGAACAACTTCAACACGGCCGGGACGCCGTACATGAATGGCTGGGCCCCTTACTGGCGCGCTTATTGGACCCGGGAGTGGGGCCCCAGCACCTTCATGATTGGGACGGTGGGGATGTATTCACAGATTTTTCCGGCGGTGACGCCCCATACCGGCCCTGCCGACGCCTTTACCGACGTCGGCCTGGATGCCGAGTACCAGTGGATTACCGAGCACCACAAGGTCACGGTGGGCGCAACGTACATCCATGAATGGCAAAGCTGGAACGGAAGCGCACCGCTCGGCATGTCTTCCCTTCAGAACGGAAACCTAAACACGCTCAACTTGAACGTCGCCTACAACTACGACAACCACTGGAACCTCAGCGTCGGCTATTTCCTCTCGAACGGCTCTAACAACGCCGCGCTCTACAGCGTCACCGCGCCAGCGGGGAACACACTGTCGACGTCCCCCAACACCAGTGGCTACCTTCTGGAGGCGGACTACCTCCTCACCCAAAACATCAAATTCATGTTGCAGTACGTCGGCTACTTCAACTTCAACGGTCTCACCACCAACATCGATGGCCAAGGGCGATATGCGACGGACAACAACACGCTCTGGTTCAACATCTTTCTCGCTCTGTGACGGACTCCGGGAGCTAACAACATGAGGACCCTTAACTCCTTCGCCGTTCTCGCCGCGGCTGCGGCGACCGTCGCCACCCCGGCCGGGGCAGTGGATTGGCGTGCACCGCGCGTCGTTTCGGTGAGCTGCTCGGGATGCCACGGCATCGACGGCAACGCGGAGTCCCCGCTCATGCCTCGGCTGGCAGGGCAGTCCCTCGAGTACCTGCAGACCCAGATGAGCGCCTACAAGCTCGCCCGGACCGCCCAGGTGGATTGGATTCCATTTCTCTCGAATGAGGAACAAGCCGGTGCCCGCACCGGTCCACTGGCGCGCACCAACATGATTGGACCGGCGCACTACACCAATGACGAAGACACCAAAGCTGCGACCGAGTGGTATGCGCAGCAGAAGCCTGCGCCAGGCAATGCTTCCGCGTCCAAGGCGCTCGTTGAGCGCGGAGCGAAAATCTACGCCGAGGGACTCCCCGATGAGAACGTCGCCGCCTGCGTCACCTGCCATGGGCCGCAGGCGGAAGGCAAAGGAAAGTACCCGCGGCTGGCAGGCCAGCACGCCGAGTACCTGACAAACCAAATTGAGTTGCTGTCGATTGGGAAACGGCCCTCAGCCATCATGGGGCCCACCGCTCACGCCCTCTCCAAGGCGGAGGCCGACGCGCTGGTCGCCTATCTCGAGCAACTGTAGCTTCAACGAGCGTCGCGCGAGCCCGTGGGGTCACGCTCGAGGCTTCCCACGCGCGGCGTGGACGGGAGACCGACAAGCCCGCTGAAACCCATTGAGCCCGCGTCCCGGGCATGGTTCCCTGCTGGCCGTCCTGGGACTTCATGACGCCACCCGTGCAATTGGAAACGCTGCGCCTGCACCAGGCCAACGAGCGCACCCTGCTCGCCTGGCTGCGAACCGGTATTGCCCTCATGGCGTTTGGGTTCGCCATTGCGCGCTTCGGGCTTTTCCTTCGGGAACTCGCCCCGCATGCCTCGGCCGCGCCGTTGGAGACACACGGCAACGGGAGCGCCTGGTTGGGGGCCCTACTGGTTGCACTCGGGACGGTGGCCAACCTATTCGCCACCATCCGGTACGGGCGCATTCGACAATCCATCGAGCGGGGAGAGGTCGGAGCGCCCCGAGCGACGTTGGTGTACGCGATGGGGCTCGGAACGGCTCTCTTTGGACTCGCCATGACGCTCCTTCTGGGCCGTGGGCTGGGGTGAAGGCGGCTCCGCTTTCTTGCCCGGGCAGTTGGCCCGAGGTGGCGTGCCCGCGTTTGTCTCTTGCTGCCAGAAGCCCCGCGCTCCGGGCTAGGCTCGGAAAAGGCCGACGCGCCCGGGCGGGCCATCTGCACCGGACGGCGTAGGCCGTCCCCGCGGGAGGAGTCCCGAAGCTATGACGATGGACTTACAGCAGCTGGCCGGTGAAGCCTGGGCCTTTCGCGCGCGCGTCGAGTTGGACGCGGCCCTCCGGTTCACGAGACTGGCCGCGGCCATTTCCGAATTCGACCCGGACTCTCCGGCCATCTCCCTCATGCAAAGGGCAGCAGAGGACGAGCGGCGCCATGCCGCCCTCTGCGCGGAGCTTTCGGCCGCCTACGGTGTCGTCGTCCACGACGCGCCCGCCATTGCGGCCGACGTCGCACCCGCCGCCCTGGCTCGACGTCAAGCCGTGCTTTACGAGGTTGTCGCGGCGTGCTGCATCACCGAGACGGAGAGCGTGGCGACACTGGCGACGTTGCTCTCGGAACAGGCTGAGCCAGCCGTTCGCAGCGTTCTTCATGAGATTGCGCGAGATGAGGTCGTCCATGGCCGGATGGGCTGGGCCCACCTTGCCAGGGAGACAGCGTTTCTGGACGTCGCTTTCCTCTCGTCTTGGATTCCGGCGATGCTTTCCGGAACCGTGGACGACGGCCTCTTCCGGAGCGCTGAGCCGGCACAGGAGGACGCGGGGCTCCTTCGCCATGGCGTGCTTCCCCACTCGCGTAAGCGGGAAGTCTTTGCTCGCACTCTGCTGGACGTCGTGTTTCCCGGCCTGGAGACCTTCGGCGTGGACGCGAACCCGGCGCGGGCCTGGCTTGCATCGCGGCAGGCCGAAAGCGGCGCCTTACCCACTGCGCGCTCGCCAGAGGCCGGCTGAGTCGGCTGTCTCGTGCGGTGCCCGGGGCCGCCGCCGCCAGCCCAACCGGAGGCTGGAGCCGCGTCTTCGGTTCTAGAAGTTCCCGGACATCGACGGTGGTACGGATGCGATGAGGGCTGCTGTGAAGAGGGCCCCCCCGGCGCCACCAATTCCGAAGGCCAGTCCCAGAGGGCTCACCACCCACAGCCGCGCCAGCAAGTCCGGATAGGCGGTCAGGGCGCCACCGCCAATGGCCCCGACCAGGCCAATCATCACGTCGGCGATGAGATTGATGCCCGTCCGACGCCCGACGGCGGCGTGCCAGAAAATGCCGAGCACGGCCCCGAGGATGGCGAAGAGAAAGAAACTCATAGCAGGCGAACCCTCCGTCCAGCGTCTGAGAAAGGGTGTCTAGCGTACCGGACACGGCTGGGGAAGGCCCCAGAAGGGGCAGGCGCCGCCGGTTCTCTAGAAAACGTAAGCGAGAGCGAAGAGGAGGCTCAGCGTTTGAAGGGTGAGCTTTTGCTGCGGGCCGTTCTGGGGGGGCACCCCCGGCGGGGTGACCTCAAACAGTGCCGTGGACGAGCTACCGAATTCGTAGCCCAGACCGAGCGAGCCGGAGATGGTGGCCGTGGTGAGGGAGAAACCCCCGCGAACTCCGTAAAGCGAAATGGCTCGGTAGATATTGGACGGCACGTTCCCCGGCGTATTGTCCGTATAGAAGCCAGCGTGCAGCATGAGCAAGCTGTTCAACCGGAGATGGCCCCCAATGTTGAGGTCGAGGACTCCACGCGTCCCCCACACTTGGGTCGGAAAGGCGCTGACCGTGGTTGCGGGCCCATAACGGGTGGAATTCACCGTGTACACCGGGACCGAAGAAGAGATGACGTCGTAGGGCCCGGTGCCCAGGAACCAGTGGGCGTCGAGCTCGACCTCCACGGGACCAAAGTGCAGCGCGAACCCGGCAGACAACTCCGCAGGAATCTCGTAGGTAAACGTCGCGCCCGTGTCGCGGAAGCTGAGTTGCTGAGTGATGGCCGAGGTGGTTGAGGTCTCGTTGCTCAATGCTTGGAGGGTCAGGCTTCCACCCCGCAGCAGACGTAGCCCCGGGGGCGAAACCATCCCCCCCAGGGCAAGCCAATCCAGCGCCTCCCACTGAAAGCTTGCTGCCGGGATGACGTGGAAGTTGTAGCCGCTGAAGGCCACCGTTCTAAGTGAACCGACCGACGTTGTGGCATCTCGCTCTGAACCAGTGAGCTGCCCGGAGTTATTGACGTTGGTGTAAGGGACGGACAGCGAGAAGCCGAGGCGGAATTTCGAGCTCACCGCCCAGCCCATCGCCAATTGCACTTGGAATTGCTGAATTTGCGAGCCAACCTGGTAGAGCGCCAGCGCCGTCGTCGCGGTCGTGCTGGACAGGTTGATGCTCTGGCCCCACGCAATTGGGTTGCTTACCGCGAAGCCGAATCGCAAATCCTTGAGGTGGATGGCTTCCTCACCCAGGACGATTCCCACAAAGTTTGGCACGCCTCCAATGCTGGAGATTTGGGCGCCCTGCTCGTTGAAGCCTGTTCCGCTGAGCAGCGTTGCCTGGTAGCCCTGAACGCTGGCGTTGATGGTGGTCCGCGTGGAGAGCACCAACCCGGCCGGGTTGTACCAAACGGCCGGCGCGGTCCACGCGCGCACCAGGTCGGCGCCGGACTCCAGAGACTCGGTCAGTCCGGGAAAGACACGGTTGTAATTCGGGACCAGGAGCGTGGGCGGAAACACAATCTGGGAGACTTGCGCGGTTGCCTGCGCTGGGAGAAGCACCGCCGTCAGGGCCAAAACGACCCTCCAGCCCCGGCCCTCCCATCCCGCAGCTTGACGGCCCATGCTCTCCTTCGGCTCCCCTCGGCGCAGCCCGGAAGCCGCTCGTTCAACGCCACTCCGTCAAGCTACCGCAGAGACGATGGGGACTAAAGGTGGCAACGCGGTCGGCGAGGCTCTCGCAGGGGCTTCAGCCGAGTTCCCCGGTCGCCATGGACGTCCACCACCCGGTGGCCGGCACCCGGAGCAACTGCACGCAGGTCTTGGCGGTGCCGTGCCCTCAGCCAACCACCGCCAGCGCCCAAACCGGGAAGATGCGGAGGTAGGCGTCATAGTGAATGGCGCACGTCTTGTTGAAAACGCCGGCAATGTGTTCTTCGGGCCATCGGCCGTCGGACTGCTGTCGCGCTCGAAGGAATGCAGCGCCTCGCTCTGCTGCCGCACTTCGCCCCTCGCCACACGCGTGAAGGGCCAGCAACGCCCAAGAGGTCATCACCGCCTGTCCTCCTTCAGCGTTGACCCAGGTGCGTTGGCGACAGCTCTCGATGGTTTCCCCCCAGCCGCCGGCCGGAAGCTGGTGGCTGCGCAGGAAGGCAGCGGCGCGCCGCAGCGCCGGGTGCTCCACGTCGAGGCCCGCCGAGCGCAATCCCCACGTCCCGAACCACGTGCCGTAGCTAAAGCACACGCCCCAAGAGCCCTCCCACCCGCCGTCCTCGCCTTGGCTTCGAAGAATGAAGTCGCGCCCTCTCCCAACGGCACTGCGCAGGGATTCCACACGCGCTGCGCTGAGCGCCGTGGTCGTTTCGAGGTAGGCCACCAGCGCCTGGACGCAGGCCGAGGTGCACTCGACGTAGGAGTAGTCCACCATGATGTCGCCGAAAACATCCGACGGATTGAGCAGCTCGAGCCAGACTGGTCCACGCCGCAATTCATAGGTGGCCCAGCCGCCATCCCCGTTCTGCAGCGACAGGAGAAGGCTCACCGCGTCCGCCAACCGCTCGGCCGAGGGCGGCGCTAGGTCCCGAGGCTCGAGGCGTGCCAGCGCTAAGGTGGCTTTGAGACCCTCCGCGGTGCAGTCACTGATGGGCCAGCCGTGCGCGCGTGTGCTGAACGGCCAGCCGCCTTTGCTTGGGTGCCGGTAGTGGCGCTCCGGCGCCCGGGTGTTTTCCAGGACTTGTTGTTCGGAAATGAAGCGGTGGGCGCGGGTCAGCGTTTGGCGCATTCGCTTCGCCTCCCCGGTCGCTGCGATGGCCTGGACGGCGAAGGCCGTATCCCACAGCTCGGAAGAGTTGTAGCCATTCATCTTGAGCCCGTCGCGGCCCTCCCACAGGTAGTCCTCGAGATGGGGCAAATGCGCCTCCACCTCAGGGCCCCCGGGACGCTCGAAGTGCCAGACCAGCGTGTTGTACAACTTGTTTACCGGCCCGATGCAGATGTGGTGGGTTGCCTCGTCCTCGGCACGAATTTGCTCGCGCACCTCCCCCAGTGCTCGCTCACGCAATGGACGCGAATGCCTCCGCTCGTACGCACCGAGCACGCGGTTGACCCCTCGAAGCAGTGCCGTCCGCGGCGTATACACATCCGTCCGCGCTACTCTGTCCCGGGCTGCTTGCCAGTCGATGGTGGCATACGGCTCGCCGTAGAGCTCACTGCGAAGCGCTTGCAACAACGGGGCATCGGCCACCCGCGCGCGGCGACCGTACAAATGGCTCATTGGCAAGTACACCATCCGGCAATGGCACCACAGGCGGCCTGGATGGATTGGCAGCCAGCGGGGGAGCAGCCACAACTCCGGCGGAACGGGGTAGAGGCCGTCGTACTCGTAGAGGCGGAGCACGGCGAGCATGAATTTCCCCCACGAGGCAGACGCCAGCGCGCCCCCGTGAGGCAAGAACCAGGCCCGCGCTCGCGCCAGTCCGGAGTCCTCGGGCGGTACGCCGAGCAGGCGTAGGGCCACGTAATTCAGCACCGAGGTGAAGACCTGGCTCGCTCCTTCGACGTCCAGACCCCAACCCCCGTCAGCGTTCTGGTGAGCGCGGAGGTAGCGAAGGAAACCGGCGCGGGTGGGTGCGTCCGGCACTTTCCCTAGGGCATAGAGGGTCCCCACGTAGAGGGGCGGCAGAAACAGGGGCCCCCCGTAATCCCCCTTCCAGCTTCCAGAGAGCTCCTGCGTGGCCGCTAGGACGTCGAGCCCCTTCTCGATGGCTGAACGTTCGGCGAGTGCAGCCATGGTTCAAGCAGCGGGCGCCGGCAGACCGGCGGCATACCTGCGGAAAGCCATCCGCAGCGCCCAGTCTTTATCCACCAACGCCCGCGTAAACACCATGACGCGCTTCACCGCAGGCCGGCTGATTTTGACTGGTGGCCCTCCGAAGACGTCCGGATTGCCCCGCAGCGCACGCAGGGTGAGGAGCGCCAAGAAGAGCGGCCACAGACAGAACAGCCGAATGCCTCTCTCCTCCCGGGGAAGCAAAAGCGTGTACTCCAGCGACGTCTCGGCTTCACGGTGCGCGACGGCGAGCAACTCGTCCAACAATTCCAACGCCGCGGCGCGATGGTCGTGGGAGAGGAGGTTGTCGGCGGTCAGGCCATGACGAACCATCAACGTCTGGGGGAGCCAGCAGCTCCCGCGCTCATGGTCTTCGCGGATGTCCTTGAGGATGTTGGTGAGCTGCAACGCTCGACCAAAGGCGGCCGCTCGTGGCTCGAGCTCCGCTCGTCGAAGGGCCACCGACGGGGCATGACCGGCGAACAAGTCGGTGAGCATCTCCCCCACCGTGCCGGCAACGTAGTAGCAGTAAGTCAGTGTCTCGTTGAGGTCCTTCAGCCCCGCCCCAGGACCGTGCCGCTCCACCCCCTCCAGCACCCGGGCCATCCCCGACGTCATCTCACTCACGCACCGAGCGATGGCCGGCCTCACCCAGGGAGGTAGCTCGGCAACCGTCTCGAGGACGCGCTGCGTTCCCCGAACCAGGCTCACCTCCGCAGGGGGCGCCGCGGGCCGCAGGGCCGCGACCGCGGTGAGCGCAAAACGCTCCGCCGCTAGCGGCCAATCAGGGGGCAGCGTGCACAAGCGCGCAAACTCGTCCATCAGCGGACGGCGCTCGGCGGCGGAGGCCATCGACTCGTCCTCGAGCGTGTCCGCAATCCGACACAGGAGGTAGGCAACCGTCACTGCCAGGTCGAGCGGCGTGGGCAGCAGCGGAATATTCAGGGCGAACGTCCGTGAGACCTCGGGAAGCGCAGCCCTACAGAAACCCTCAGCGGATTCGACGCGAGACAGAAGTCGCATGGGTGGGTCGCATCCGGTCCGATGGGCCGCCGGCCGCAGGCCGTGACCGGATGGAAAGTGGCGGTTATGTACCATACACAGGGGGGTCTCGAGGAGGGCCGAGGAAGCGGTGGAATGGCACGGCGCCGCAGTGGTGGTCGGAGCCGGAACGGCTGGGTGTGCCGTCGCCGCGGCATTGGCTGGCCTAGAGCTCGACGTACTGGTGGTCGACGCTGGAATGGACCGCACCCGCCAACTCGCCGGTGAGCTAATGCACCCCACCGGCGCCGCCGACCTGCGAGCCCTTGGCTTCGACGGTGCCTTGCGCGCTGCCGGCGCCGTGGCGGTCGACGGGTTTGCGGTGGTCGATGCCACCGAACCGGGGGATACGTCGACATGCTTGCTGCCGTACGGTGCGTTGGGGCAAGGCGTCGCGATGGAGCACAGCGCTCTGGTTGCAGCGCTCCAGGAGTCGCTCGCCGGCCGGCCGCACATCACCGTTTGGCAATCCTCCCGGGTCGTTCGCCTTGTCCGCAACGACGAGGCTGGGGTGGAAGTGGATGTCTTGCGTCCCGACGGCACGGAGGTCCGCGTGTCCGCCCCTCTCCTCGTCGCTGCCGACGGGCGCGCTTCTCGGGTGCGAGGACTGCTCGGCATTGCCGAGGAGAACGTACGTCTCTCCACCATGTCCGGGACGCTGGTGGACGCGGTGCACCTCCCCCATCCCCGCTTCGGTCACCTTTTTGTAGGCGGCCCAGCACCAGTGCTGGCGTACGCCATCTCACCGCAGCACGCGCGGGTAATGGTTGACCTGCCGACTGGCGCAGAGCCGACGACGCCACTGCGCGAGCCCCGCTACCTGCGAGCCCTTCCCGGTGGGCTGCAAGCGGCCGTCAGCGCAGCGCTGGCGCAAAACCGGCCCCTCGTCTCGGCCAGCTTCACGCGGCTGCCCGAGCAGGTGTCGCGGGGCTCGGCCGTCCTCGTCGGGGACTCAGCCGGCTGCTGCCATCCACTGAGCGCCAGTGGAATGTCTTCCTGTACCCGGGATGCGCTTGCGCTCCAGGGCGCCCTGCGCGACAGCCAGGGCGACGTTTCGGCTGCGCTTGCGCGCTATGCGCTGCAACGCCGGGGCCCACAGCGGACGCGCCTCAGCCTTGCCTCTGCGCTCTACCGTTGCTTCTCCGAGGCCAGTCCGGAAATGGCCGCTCTTCGACAAGGCATTGTGCGGTACTGGACACGGAGCGCTTCTGGGCGAGACGCCTCGATGGCCCTGCTCTCCACCCGTGAGTCACGAATGTGGGTGATGAGTCTTGAATATGCTCGGGTGGTGGGCCATTCCTTCCTCGCGCTGGCGCGCCGGGTGGTGTCGGGAGCCGTCCCACTCGGAACGGCGGTGCGGGCCTCGGTCGGCCTTGTCCGCTCCACCTTGCCCCACGTGGGCGAAGCCGCACGCGCCCTCAGCGAAGATGTGGGATTGCGCCGTGCGGCAGCTGGCCCGCGTCAGGCGCCCTCCACCCGAGCGGCGTGAGCGAACTCGAGAGAGGCCAGTCAGGCCTCTCGGCCACTCGTCAGCTTTGCTGAGGCGTCCAGGCTGTAGCTCCGGCCCCGCCAGTCCACCTCGCGGTTGAGCTTGGTGGAGAGGGTCACCAGTGCAGCGACGATGGGTAGCACCACCGGTACCCAGAGGTGCTTCAGGGCGACCTTCGGACCGCCCAGTCGCTCTTGCAGGTCCACTTGACTCCAGACGAAGAGCGCCGCGGCAGCAGCCGGGAGCACGGCACCGGCCCAGGCCTCGGTGGCCAGAGCCGCTCCGGTTGCCCCCAGCGCGCAGAAATAGAGGATGCCGCGGACCCAGTTGGGCCGGACGAAGTGTGCAGGCAGCCCGCCTTGCGAAAAAAGCATCCAACGGCGGAACACGCGGATGAATTGCCTCGGCCCGAGGCCGCCGGTGACGACGCGCAAGGGGTACGGCACCATCACGTTGCTGAAGCCGGTCCGGGCAATGCACTGGCCGATGTACATGTCATCGACGAACTGCCCCTCGGCGCACTGAACGCCGCCCACCGCTGCCAGCGCGGCGCGGGTGAACACCATCATCTGCCCCATAATGAAGGGCAATTCGCCCCGCGAGCCACCGGCCAGCGCAACCGAGGCGCTGTACCAGGCATTGACCAGCAATTCATACGCCACGTCCGCGGCCTGCGTTTCGTCGGACTGGGCGATGATGGGTGCAAACGTGTCGCCGGCCTCGGGCCGGGCCACGAGTTCCTCCACCAGGACACGCACCAGGTGCGGTCCCGGTCGAGTGTCCGAGTCGCTGAAGGCAATGAGGTCGCCCTTGGCGCGCGCCTCTCCCAAAATCATCGCGTTCAGCTTGCCAGTCCGCCCCGGGGGAGGCCGGCCGGCCAGCAGTACTTCGGCGTGCCGATTGGCGAACGCTGGCTGCGCCTTCACCAACTCCACCATCACCGGGTAGGCGGGGTCGGATTCGGTGTCGAGGATGAAGAGCGTCTCCAAGTCGCCCGGGTAGGCCTGGTTGAGCAGGGCCACGGCATTTTCTCGTGAGCCAATGTCCAACCCGCGGATGGGTCGAATCACCGTGACGGCGGGGTACTGCTTCAGGCGCGGGGACGGAACGGGCGGCCGTTGGATGGCGCGCGCCATCTGCCGGTGGCCAAGGAGGACGAGCACAAGGAGGAGGCCGCCGAGCCCCGAGAAGACGACGGAAAGAGTGTTCATGGGAGAGTCTCGGGGTGCCGCGCGCGCCAGCCGGCAAAAGCACGGGCCACCGGCGGCGGCGCCCACCAGTTGAGATGACCGAGGAGCCGCATGGTGGAGGGGACGATGAGGCATCGCACCAAAGTGGCATCGAGGGTCACGGCGATGGCCATCGCCAAGCCCATCGCTTTCACCACCACCACCGCGGCCAGCGAAAAGGCGAGGAAGACAGCGACCATGATGGAGGCGGCGCTGGTGATGAGGCCGGCACTCTGCTCCAGCCCCTCAGCCACAGCGCGCGTGTTGTCTCCGCTTCGGAGCCACTCCTCGTGCATGCGGCTCAGCATCAGGACCTCGTAATCCATCGACAATCCAAACACCGTGCAGAAGAGGAGAATCGGCAGAGCAGGTTCGATGGGGGCGGGTCGAAAATGAAAAAGCCAGCTGAGGTGGCCCTCTTGAAAAATCCAGACCAGGGCACCAAATGAGCCAGCGATGGAAAGGAAATTCATTAACACCGCCTTCACTGGGAGCACCACACTACCGAGAAGCAGAAACAGGACCACCAATGTCACCAGCACCACCCAGGCCACTGCTTTGGGAGTGTCTGCGCGAACAAAGTCGGTAGCATCCACCGCATGGGCAAGGTCCCCGCCGACCAGAACGTGGCCGTCCCCCACCCGCCGGTCTCGCCGGATGGCACTCACCAAGCTCTGCGCCTCAGGGCTGGCCGGCTCCGCCGAGCTGAGGACATTGAGCACTGCCATCCGCCTGGCCATGGTGCTGTGGAGCCCGAGCTCAATTTCGGGGGGGAGAAAGGCCCGTGGCATGGTAGCGAGCTGCTGGTAGCCCTGCCGGTCGAGGCTTGGGTCAATGTCGACGATGCTCTCAACTCCGGTCACCGTGGGCAGGGCACGGTACCGCCGGCTCGCGTCGTAAAGCGCACCAAGGCGCTCCGGCGTGAAGGCGTCACCGTCAGGAAACTGCACTGCCACCAGCACTCGGTTGGCCACCTGCGCGGGGAACCAAACTTGCAGCGCCTCATAGCCCCGGCGCGCCTCAGCGCTCTCCGGCAAGACGCGAACGTCAGCGGCTGCCATCCGCAAGCGCAAAAAGGGCGCGCCCATGAGTAGTAGGAGGACCAGCGTCGGGACGAGCACCAACACCGGCCGCCGCATGACCCAGCTCGCCAGCCCATGCCACAACCCCGGGCGCATGGTGAAGGAGGGCAACGGGACGCGACCCGCATCCACCCGGCGGCCGACCAGCGCCAAGACCGCCGGCAAGAAACTGAGCGCGAACAGAACTGCCAGAGCAACCACCAGCGCGCCGGCCAGGCCCATGGTCGCCAGGTAAGAGCCCCAATAGAACAGAAGACCCGAAAGCCCGACCATCACCGCCAGGCCGGAAAAGGCAACCGCCCGCCCTGCTGTTTGCACCGCCCGAACCACCGCATCGTCCACGGTGGCGCCACGCGCGAGCTCGTCTCGGAAACGGCTCACGATGAAAAGCGAGTAGTCAATCGCCACGCCGAGTCCAATCAGCGAGGTGATGTTCACCGTGTACTGCGCCATGTCGGTGACGTGTGAAAGCAGCAAAACCCCACCGATGCCGCACAACACCGATAGGGCACCAATGGCGATGGGGAGCGCCGCCGCAACCAGTGAACGAAACACCGCCAGTAGAACAAGAAGCGCGACGGGCAGCGAGATGAGCTCGGCTTGGAGCAAGTCGTGCTCAAGGGTGACGTCTAGGTCATGGAGAAAGGGCACCCGTCCGGTTGCCACGACTTCCAGGAAAGCCGGATTCACCCGGTCCCGCAGCCCTGGGTACGCTCGCACCGCCGCCAGCAGGCCGCCTTTCAAGGTCACCAGCGCCAGGACGCGGTGCCCATCGGACGAGACGAGGCGCTTGGCCAGCAGTGGAGGCAGCTCGAATGGGTTGGCGACGCTGGCGACGGCGGGGTCAGCGGTAAGCGGCGCCAGCGCCGCATGCACGTCCGCCGCGAAGCGCCGGTCTGCGACAGTGAAGGCCGGGGCGTGAAAGACGAGAGTGAAGGAGGCGTCCCCGGGGACTCCCAGCGCCTTCTCTACCAATGCCTGAGTGCGGTCCGCTTCGATGCCCTCGATGGAGCCGGTGGTGAGCGTCCCGCCTCGAAGAAGCGAGGCCAGCGCTGCAAAAAGGAGCACCGCGCTTAGCGCGAGCACCCACCACTTCCGGTGGCAGACGAAAGCTCCCCAGGCCGCAAACATCCTGGCGCGCTCCATAGCACGTCCCCGACGGGCCCCTTTCTCCACACGACGCAGAACGAAAGAGCTAGGTCGCCCGGCGAAAGGCTGCAAGGAGGAGCGCCGCCACCGCCACCACGAGCAGCCAACCGCCGACGGAGCCCCGGTGGAAGAGGGCCAGGAGCAAACCGGAGGTGCCAATTCCGAGCCCCACAAAAAGCAGCGGGATGCCAACCGCGCCGCCCAGTCCCGTTGGCACCCAAGCTGGAGTGCGCCCCTTCGAGAGCTGCTCCAGCTCGCGCTGCGCCTGTGCCCGGGCGCCGGCTTCTGCCGCCAGCCCGACTTCGGAGTCCGGTGGCTGCCTGCCACCCGCCCTCCCCTGTTCGCGCTGGCGCAGCTCGTCCGCCTCACGCGCGCGCTCGGCGAGCTCCTCCGCCCACAGTCGCGCGTTGAAGGCCCGACATTCGTCCGTGTCCAACCGTGCTTCGCAATGCTCGCAAACAGTGGCACCGCGGCTGCTGTCGGCTCCACAAAGCGCGCAGCGGACGAAGGGTTGCCCGCCATCCGGCGGCGCAAGGTCGAGCGAAGGCTCCGGCTCCGGCGCAAAGCGCTCGAGCCCGCTGGAGGAATGCCGTCTGGGCTGGGGTGTGGAGCTCGCCGCCGGGGCCTCCTCTAGGGTGGCGAAGCGACTGGGCGGTGACACAACAGGCTCTGCGTTGTCCTTGCGAACGCGCTCCAGCCGAAGAAATCGCCCCAGTTCTTTCACGCTGAGACAGCCGCCTTGCGGGAAGCTGGCCGGGTCCGCCGAGCAGCCCAGACGCGTAACCGCTCGACCTCCTCCGCGAGGGTCACCGCGAGCGGAAACGTCTGCGCCACGGCAGCCAGGAGGTGTGCAGTTGCGAGGTCGGCCCCCTGGGCAAAGGCCAAATAGAGGCCCTCCACAACAACCTGCTCGAGCTCAGCGCCGCTGAAGTTGGGCGCCCGGGCGGCCACCTGGGCCAAGTCGAACGCAGCCGGGTCACGCCCGCGGTGCCGGAGGTGGATGGCGAGAATTTCCGCACGCTCGCGTCCATCTGGGAGGTCGATGAAGAAAATCTCGTCGAAGCGGCCCTTGCGCATGAGCTCCGGGGGAAGCCCTTCCACGCGGTTTGCGGTGGCCACGACGAAGACCGCGGCCTTCTTCTCCTGAAGCCAGGTGAGGAAGGTGCCGAGGACCCGCGCCGAGACGCCGGCGTCCGACTCACTCCCGGAAGTGGCTCCCGCCAGGGCCTTGTCGATTTCGTCCACCCAGAGGACTGCCGGCGCGGCGCTCTCCGCCACGCGAATGGCCCGTCGCAGGTTCTCCTCGGAGGACCCGACGAGCCCGCTGAAGATGCGCCCGACGTCCAGGCGCAACAGAGGAAGTGTCCACTGCGAGGCGATGGCCTTGGCGGTCAGGCTCTTGCCGCAGCCCTGCACCCCGAGGAGAAGGAGACCCTTGGGCTCCGGCAGGCCGAAGCGACGCGCCGCTTCGCCGAAGGCCGCAGCCCGGCGTGCAAGCCAGTCCTTGAGGTTTTCGAGCCCACCGACTGCATGCAAGTCATGCTCGGCGGGGTAGTACTCGAGCAGTCCGCTCTTGCGGATGACCTGGCGCTTTTCCTCCATCACCCGTTGAATGTCCGAGGCGTCGAGGCGCTGGTCCTCTGCAATGGCCTTGGCGAAGGCGTTCTCCGCTTCCTGCAGGGTAAGTCCGAGTGCGGCCTTCACCAGCTGCTCTCCCTCTTCGCGCTTGAGGTCGACGGTGGCTTTGCCCCCAGTGCGCACCACGCCAATAATGTCGCGCAACAGCTCGGCGAGGTCGCGGAAGGTGGGGAGCGGGACGTCCAGCACGCTCATCTCCTTCTCGAGTTCCACCGGGAGCTGCAGAACGGGCGCCAGGACAATGACCGTCGTGTAGGTGCTCTTGAGCGCGTGCCCTAGCTCTCGCAGAGCGCGAACCACACGCGGCTCGGCCAGGTAGGGATGAAAGTCCTTGAGCAACACCAAGCTCGGCTCGCCGTACGTGCCGACGGCCTTGAGTGCCACCAGCGGGTCCTCGGTTCCTTCACCGGGCGGAGGCTGGGCGCGCGCGCCTCCCAGACGGTGAAGGCCCTTGGTTATCGACCAACCGAGAAGCACTTTCCCGTGGGCCTGGGCCATTTCCTCAAGGAGAGCGTCGACTCGCTGCTCCTCGCTGCTGACGAGCCACAGCAATGGGTTCCGAGCGCGAATAAGCGTATCCAACTCGCTCAGGAAGCGAGGTCGCGGGGCCACGGGATGGCTTGTGTGGGGGGGCGGCTCGGACATCGAACGGAGGCAAGCTTAACCTGGGGTTTGGTTGACAGACGCCATTGTCCTGAACTTTTGTTCAGGTACGATGGACCGCCACTCTCTGCTGGCAATGGTCGACACTCTGGGTCGGGCCTTGGCTGAACGGGGCCTGCACCGCCATGTCGAAGAGTTGCGGGTGTATTGGCTCGCCCTCTCCCGTGGTCTGGCGGGGCCGGGCCAACGACTGAACGTCGGCTGGTCGGAGACGCTGGTGGTGGAGTGGTTTCGCCTGTTGCGTCTCCCGCCCCATGCCGATGACTACCCAGTCCGCCCTCCCTCCAGTCCGTGCCCACGCTGTCCGCGACCTGCCGGACACGCTGTGGAGGTCAAGACTGCCCTCACTTTTCCCGAAGGTCGGAAGGAGGTGTGCACCGTGTGTGGCACCGCGTGGCTCGAATTGGACGCATTGCGCGCCCGACCGGCTTGACCTCGCGAAGCCAGCTCGTAAGCACCTTGGCCCGCACCAGTCTAAGAAGTCCAGTGCCAGCTCGGACGACTCTGCCGCGGCGGCGTCCCGCAACGCCGGGCCGCACGGTTGACGAGCGCCCCGAGTCCGTTTAGAGACGCCACCGCTTCAAACAGCATGGCCCTGTCGTCTAGTGGTCAGGACGGAGC
>JBKQJL010000099.1:0-48980 GCA_052147975.1 Myxococcaceae bacterium | reverse complement strand
TGGGGGCCCCCGGCAACCCCCCCTCGGCGCGTTTGGACAGCCCCCTGCGGACGGCCCCGCTGGTCCGCGGCGACACACTGTGGGTACTGCCCCAAGACGGCCGGGTGGTGGGCTTTCGGCTCAGCTCGGTTGCAGGAAGCGCGCGATGATGCGCTTCAGCCCCACCCGGGGAAAGCTGACGGTGAGCTTGGCGTTGGGGCCGGAGCCATCACACGCCACCACCTCACCCTCGCCGAACTGCGCGTGACGCACGCGCAACCCCACCACCGACTCGCCGTCGAAGCCGGCTTCCGCCTGCTGGCCGTAGCTGCGGTCAATGCGCGGGCCGTCGTCGTCGTACGGTTGCCGTCGGGCCGGGAAACGGCTGCTGGTGCTGGCGGCCGCGGCCGGCAGCTGTCGCTGCACGTCAAAGAGCTCCTGCGGGACGTCCCTCAAGAAACGAGAGGGCGGGTTGAAGCGGAGCTCGCCAAAGAGGCTGCGGGCCTGGGCCAGCGACAGGAAGAGGCGCTTGCGCGCACGGGTGAAGCCGACGTAGCACAGCCGGCGCTCCTCGCTCAGCTCCTCGCCGTCCCCGAATTCGTCCAGGGCCCGGCTGTGCGGGAAGACGCCTTCCTCCATGCCGGGGAGAAAGACGGCATCGAATTCGAGCCCCTTGGCGGCGTGCAGCGTCATCAGCGACACCCGGCCCTCGCCGGCCTCGCCATCGGCCTCCCCCACCAGGGAGATTTGCTCGAGGAACGCCTGCAGGGGCGGAACCTCCGCCTGAAGCTGCTCGGCCGACGGCGGTGGTCGCGCCGCGCGTTCCAGGTCGAACTCCTGCGCCGCTCCGAGAAACTCTCGCAGGTTCTCAGCGCGGGTCTCGGACTCCATGGACCCCTCCGCGAGCAGCGCTTCCACCAGCTTCGTCTCGGAGAGCATCAGCTCAACGGCGCTGGCCGCGCTCGGCGCCTCCGGCCCGAAGGCCACCAGCACCTCCAACAACTCGCGAAAACTGCGCAGACGCTTCTGCGCGGTGGCATTCAAACTGCCGATGTGCTCCACCTCGGCCAGCGCCTCGAAGAGACTCACCGTGCGCTCGGCGGCCCAGGCGGTGAGGCGGTCTTGGGTGGTGTCACCAATGGCGCGGGCCGGGGTGTTGATGACGCGCAGCAAGTCCGCGTCAGACTTTGGGTTCACCATCAGCCGAAGGTACGCCGCAGCGTCTTTGACCTCGGCCCGCTCGTAAAAGCTCCGCCCGCTGACCAGTGTGTACGGCACCCGGGCCAACCGGAGCGCTTCCTCCAGGACACGGCTCTGCGCATTCACCCGGAAGAAGACGGCCACGTCGTTGTAGCGGCAGACGCCCTCTCGGACGAGGGCGTGGATGCGGCGGGCAATCTCGTGCGCCTCCTCACGCTCGTCGCGGCTGATGAGCAGCGCCAGCGGCTCGCCCCGCTGACGCTCCGTCCAGAGCCGCTTTGGCATCCGGTGCTCGTTCTTGGCGATGACGGCGTTGGCGGCGTCCAGAATCATCTGGTCGCTGCGGTAGTTTTGCTCGAGCTTGACGATGGTCGCACCGGTGTACTCCTCGGGAAACCGCAGGATGTTGCCCACGTCCGCCCCGCGCCAACGGTAAATGGACTGGTCGTCGTCGCCCACCACCACCAGGTTGGCCGTGGGAGGCGGCGCCAGCTGGTGGAGCAGCTCCATCTGCACGGCGTTGGTGTCCTGAAACTCGTCGACCAGTACGTGCTGAAAACGCTCCGCATAGTGGGCCCGGGTGGCCTCGTTCTGCCGGAAGAGCTGGACCAACAGGAGGAGCAAATCCCCAAAGTCCACCGCGTTGGCCGCACGCAACAAACGCTGGTAGGCGCGGTAGGCGCGCTGCACCGCCAGGCCACGGTAGTCGCTTGGGTCGACCGTCTCCACCGCCGGGAGGCGGCCGGCATTCTTCTCGACGTCAATGCGGTGAAGCACCTCGCGCGGGTTGATGACAGGGTCAATGCGTTCCTCGCGCATCGCGCGCTTCACCAGCGAGAGTTGGTCGGCGTCGTCGTAGATGACGAAGGACCGCGTGAGTCCCACCTGTTCGGCCTCCCGGCGCAGGATGGCCGCCGCCGAGGCGTGAAAGGTGGACACCGTCAGGTCCGCCGCCCACGGCCCGAGCAGTCCGAAAAGGCGCTCGCGCATCTCTCGGGCGGCCTTGTTGGTAAAGGTGACGGCCAGGATGCGCCAGGGCTTCACGCGCCGGGCGAGGACGAGGTGCGCCACCCGACGGGTGATGACCCGCGTCTTCCCGGAGCCGGCCCCAGCCAGCACGAGCAGCGGTCCTTCCGGCGCCAGCACCGCCTCCCGCTGGGGAGGGTTGAGGTCCAACAACAGCTCGTCGGGACTGGAAACAGGGGACGTCACGCTGCTTCGACTTCTGCGCACATTGGGCAGTGCAGCGCAACCCACGGGGTAAAGTCGCAGCTGCCATGCCCACCTCCCCCACGCTGGAAGACCTCGCTCAGGCGGCCGAACGCCTCAACCGGAGCCCCCCGCTGGCCCATGCCGGAGTCCGTGTCTCCTTTCCCAGCTTGGACTTGGTGGTGGCGGAGCTGAGCGAGCTTCGCGCCGAGCACCGGGGCGGCCTCGGGACGCAGGCCGTCAACGGCGGTGTTCTCGCCGCCGTCTTCGACTTGGTGACGGGCTGCACCGCCCTCTTGGTCGACCCGCGGCGGCCGAGCGCGACGGTGCAGCTGTCGATGAGCTTCGAGCGCCCGGTGCTCGGCGACTCGCTTCGGGCCGAGGGGCGAATTGACACCCAGGGAAGTCGGACGCTCTTCGCCAGTGCGCGCATTCTCGATGCACGGGGCCAGCGGTGCGCTCGCTGCCAGGCGGTGGTGGCGTTGGCGCGCTCCGGAGCACGCCCGGTCGCGCCCTGACGTGGGCGGGCGGTACGCCCGGCCTCTCTCTGTTGGTCACCGAGGACCCCGGGCTGGACTGCATTCTCGACGTCGCCCGGACGCTCCACGCCACCCGCAGGCTGCGCTGAGGGGCCGAGCGCGCAGGCCACCGCGCCCTGCCTTCTTCCTTTCGGAGTGAAGTTGGCTACAGTCCCCACTGCGCGGTGAAGGTCGAACTTCGGACAGCCACGCCTCGCGACGCCCAGGCCCTGTGGAGCCTCTTTTCGGCCATTCTTGCCGAAGGGACGACGTACGCCGCGGACGAGAAGACGAGCGAAGCGACTTTTCTCGCCGACTGGTTTGGCCGAGGCGGCGAGCAGTGGGTGGCCGAAGCGGAGGGGCGCCTGGTGGGGGCCTACACCCTGCGCTCCAACCAACCTGGCCGCGGCGCCCACATCGCCACGGCCTCGTACGGCGTGGTCGCGGCGGCCCGGGGGCTGGGCGTGGGCCTGGCCTTGGGTACCCACTCCATTGAGAGAGCTCAGGCGCTGGGCTACGCCGCCCTCCAATTCAACTTCGTGGTGAGCACCAACACCTCGGCCGTCCGCCTCTGGAAGCGCCTCGGCTTTGAGGTGTTGGCCACACTGCCCGGAGCCTACCGGCACGCCGCGCTGGGGGCGGTGGACGCCTACGTCATGTGGCGAAGCCTGGGCTAAGCCCCCGCCTCGCCTCAGCCGGCGCCTGGACGCTCGCGGGAACGGCGGCTCCCCCACGCGGGGCGCCCTCTGCCCATCCAAACGCTGCCGAGGACCAACACCAGCGCAACCGTGGAGGGGCTGCCGCCGGCCGAGGTGCAACCTCCGCTGGAGGCATTGGCCACGGTGATGGTGACGGACGCCGAGCCGCCAGCGCCGTCCGCGTCGAATGTGCGCACGTGCACGGTGTGGCTCCCGTTGGCCGCCTCCTCGGTATTCCAAAAGAAGGTGGACGCCGAGCCGACGGAGAGTTCCACGTTGTCGTCGAGGGTGAAGTTGATGGTGCGAACGGACGAATTCAAGCCTGGGTTGGTCACCACACGGACCACCTGGTAGTTGCTCACAGTGGCGCCGGCCGACGGGCTGGTGATGGAGACGCTGGGAGGGTTGTCCACCTGAATGGAAGCCAGGCTGGGGTGCCCGCCCGGCTGGGAGGCGCTGACACCCGTGACTGAGAAACCGGTGGAAGGGGCCCCCGGCGCGTCCGCCGAAGCGCTCAACGTGACAAACGCACTCGAGACGCCCGGAGTCAGCGTCAAGGTGCTGAAGGCGGCACTCACCCCTGGCGGCAGTCCGGCCACCGTGGCCGAAAGGGTGACCGGCTCGGCACTGCCAGCCGTCACGTTGCCGTTGATGGCAAATGTCTGGGAGCCCCCCGGGAAGAGCAGCGCGGTGGCGGGAGAAAGCACGAGGTTCCAGGCGTTCTGCGGCAGCAAGTGCAGCAGAAGGGCCGCCGAGTGCGTCGCCGTCCCGGTGGCTCGGACGACCAGGATGCCGTCCTGGACAAGGGGGGCATCGGCGTCAGAGGAAACCGTCAGGTTGACCGCCTCGCCCACCGTGGGAGTGGGGTTGTCGAAGCCCGCGTCCACGCCGGGCGGTGCTTCAGCGCTGAGGGTGAGCGGCAGCGGGTTGCCCTGGGTGAGTGCGGTGAGAATGGGGACGACGGCGGTGGCGCCACGGACGAGCGTCAGTGTGTTGGGACGAAAGGCGATGGAGTAGTCGTCCACATCGAAGCGGCTCGCGACGCACGCCGGCACATTGGGCTGGTCCGCTGGGTCCGCGTTCCACACCACGCGGGAGAACACCTGCTGCACCGTGTAGCAGCCAGCGTCGGCCGCTCCGCAGCCCGTCACCCCATTCACGCCCAGCGTGTCGTTTTGCTGGTCGCAGACGTCGGCCAGTTCGCCCTGGCTGTTGGCCTCGTTGTCGTACCAGGCCAGCGGGTAGTCGGTGGGGGCGGTCGCATTGTTCATGGCGTCGGTGATGGACTCCGCCACCTCGTGCGAGGCTGCGCTGCAGGTATTCTCGAAGACGGTCCCTGTGCCACAGCCTCCGTACTGGCAGCCGTCGCTTCCGAGGTCGGGAATGACGCCGTAGTAAAGGAACGCTCCGCCCAGCTGGGAAGTCTGGAAGCTGCTGTGGTAGGCGCAGAACTGCTGACAGGCCGTCAGGGGCGGGTTGACGACTAAAACCTCCACGCTGGGCGGAAAGTGCACCATGTACAGCTGTTGCCGTCCGGAGGCGGGAGGTGGTGGTTGAGAATCTGGAAGATGAGCTCGTTCTGGACGTCGGTGTCCGCGACACAGGTGAGACCGCTGGTGCCGGCAAAGACGCTGCCGCAGTCAGCCGGGTACGTCTTGGACAGTCGGCCGAGCGTGTAACTCCCGGCGAATGTCCCGCGGCCAATGACTTGCTGGGAGCCGGGCTTGCCCGCATCGCTTCCGGCCTGGACGGCGAGTGTGGTGGAATACTCGGTGAGCCAGTCCATCCATTGGCTGTTGGTGAGCGTCTGGTAGAAAGCGCCGATGCCAGCGGTGATGTCTGGGCTCACCGTTTCGTCCCAGAAGACGGAGTACACCTTGACGTTGGAAAGGACGCCACCGCCGAAGTACTGGTAATTCACACTGCATTGACCAAGGCAGCTCGGCGCGGTCGGGTCCGCCCTGTGAGTTGGCGCAGACGCGGGCCAAAAGCGCGGAGCAGCAATCTTGAGGACATCCGCGCGTACGGGCGGCGCGCAGAGCAACAGAGCAGCCGTTACAACGCGACTCCACATGCTCGAGCCCCTCCCCCCGTGCAGCGCGCCCTGAGACTACAGCCACCACGGGGGAGCCACCATGGGTAAGCGTGCGCCGCTTCACTATGCCTGGGTGGTGGCCGGCACCACCTTCGTCACTCTTTTGGCCGCAGCCGGCGTCCGCGCCACCCCCAGCATCCTCATCGTCCCTCTGGAGGAGGCCTTCGGCTGGTCTCGGGCCACCATCTCCTCGGCGGTCTCCATCAACCTTCTTTTGTACGGGCTGATGGGGCCCTTTGCCGCAGCGCTGATGGAGCGCTTCGGCATTCGCCGCGTCGTGGTCGCCTCGCTCAGCGTCATTTGTCTGGGAGTGGCCCTCACCACCCAAATGACGCGCCCCTGGCAGCTGCTGTTGTGCTGGGGAGTGCTGGTGGGGCTTGGCACCGGCACCACCGCCACCGTGCTGGGCGCCACGGTGGTGGCCCGCTGGTTCCAGGAGCGCCGGGGGCTGGTCATGGGGGTGCTCACCGCCGCGACAGCCACCGGACAGCTGATTTTCCTGCCGCTGCTGGCCTCGCTGGTGCAGCGGCGCGGCTGGCAGGCCGTCCCCACCACGGTGGCGTGCGTGCTGGTCTGCGTCATCCCTCTGGTGGCGCTGTTGGTGCGCGACCGCCCGGCGGACGTCGGCCTCCGCCCCTACGGAGCGCCCGAAGGGAGCGTCCAGCCACCTCTGTCCAGGCGCTCGCCGCTCCTCCAAGCGCTCTCGGTGTTGAAAAAGGGCGCTCGCAGCCGTGATTTCTGGCTGCTCTTCGCCAGCTTCTTCGTCTGCGGGGCCACCACCAACGGGCTGGTGGGGACGCACCTCGTCCCGGCCTGCATGGACCACGGCATTCCGGAAGTCCGAGCCGCCGGGCTTCTGGCGATGATGGGCGTCTTCGACCTGGTCGGCACCACCGCCTCGGGCTGGCTCTCGGACCGACGAGACAGCCGGTGGCTGCTCTTCTGGTACTACGGGCTGCGCGGGCTCTCGCTTTTATTTCTCCCGTACGCCTTCGAGATGTCCGAGGGCGCCCTCGCCGTGTTCGCCATTTTTTATGGCCTGGACTGGATTGCCACCGTTCCGCCGACCATGAAGCTCACCACCGACGTCTTCGGACCGCAGGACGCGCCAGTGGCCTTCGGGTGGATTTTTGCCGGTCACCAAATTGGAGCGAGCTTCGGCGCGCTCGGCGCCGGCATCATCCGCACCTCCACCGCCACCTACACCCTGGCCTTTCTCGCCGCCGGAGCCTTCTGCCTGTTGGCCTCGGTGCTGGTGCTGCGCATTGGGCGCTGGAAGGCGCCCCTCTCGGGGCGCATCTCGTCAGCCGTCTCCGAGGCCTGACACCAGCGGCCGCTAAGGTGCCGCGCGTGGCGCGCATCGTCCCCTTGGGAGGCCTGGGCGAAATCGGCCTCAACGCCATGGTCTTCGAGGTGGGAGGCGAGCGCCTCCTGGTGGACGCAGGGCTCATGTTTCCGGGGCCCGACTTCCCGGGCGTGGACATCCTGGTGCCCGACTTCAGCTACCTCCTCGAGGGCACCGCCCCGCTGACAGGACTCGTCCTCACCCACGCCCATGAAGACCACATCGGCGCCGTGGCCCACCTGCTGCGCCAACGGCCAGTCCCCGTCTACGGCACGCGGCTCACCTTGGGCATGCTGGCCCAGCGTTTGGACGAGGCGGGCGTGGCGGCCGAGCTGCGGGAAATGTCTCCGGGCGAGCGGCTCCGGGTGGGAAGCACCTTCGAGGTGGAGCCCTTCCGCGTTGCCCACTCGCTCCCGGACGCCGTCGGGTTGGCCCTGCACACCCCTCAAGGGGTGCTGGTGCACACCGGAGACTTCAAGCTGGACGACGTCCCGCTCGACGGGCGGCCCACCGACCTCCAGCGCCTCGGCGAGTTGGGCGATGCCGGGGTGGTGTGCTTGCTCAGCGACTCCACCAACGCCGAGGTGGAGGGGGAGACACCCCCCGAGCGGCTGGTGGCCGAGACGTTTGCGCGGTTGCTCCCGGCGGCGCCGGGCCGGGTGCTGGTGGCCATGTTCGCCTCCCAACTGCACCGCATCCAGCACCTCGTCCAACTGTGCGAGCGCACCGGCCGGCGGGTGGTGCTGGCCGGTCGCGCCATGGCGCGCAACGTCGAGCTCGCCGTGCGGTTGGGCTACCTGCGCATCCCCGAGGGGCTGCTCGCCGACGCCGAGCAAGGCGCCTCGTTGCCGCCGGCCAAGGTATGCATTCTCACCACCGGAGCCCAAGGCGAGCCGCTCGCCGCCCTCACCCAGATGCTGCAGCCCGAGGCCGAGCCCTTACGGGTGCGGGCGGGCGACACGGTGCTCGTCTCGGCGCGCACCATCCCTGGCAACGAGCGCGCCGTGCACGCGCTCCTCGACGCGTTGATTGCGGCCGGCGCCCACGTGGTGCATGCCGGCGTGGAGCCTGGCATTCACGTCTCCGGCCACGCGGCGCGCGCCCAGCAGCGCCGCGTGCTGGACCTGGTGCGCCCGCGCGCCTTCGTCCCCATCCACGGCGAGCTGCGCCAGCTCGCTGCGCACCTGGAGCTGGCCCGCATGGCGGGCGTGCCGGCCGACCAACGCCTCCTGGTGCGGGACGGAGACGTGCTCGACTTCGCCTCGGGACAGGGACGGCTGGTGGGCACCGTCCCGGCAGGGCGCATCGCCCAGAGCCGCGCCGGGGGCGACGTCTCCAGCGAGGCCCTGGCGGACCGCCGGCGGCTGGCCCAGGGGGGCGTGGTGGCAGCAGCGGTGGTGCTGGCCGCGGACCGGCGCTCCTTCGCCGGGCCCCCCAGGCTGTCCGGCCGGGGCCTCACCCGCGAGGAGGAGCGCGTCCTCGAGGGGGCGGTGGGGGACGTCCAACGGCTGCTCGAGGAGGTGAGCCCCGAGCTCCGGGCGGACGACGCATGGTTGCGGGAGGAGCTGGTGCGCGTCGTCCGCCGGGTTTTTCGGGAACGGACGGGCCGGCGCCCCCCGGTAGTGCCCCTCGTCTTCAAGCTCTGATAGAAGCCCTCCGGCCCTGGGGCGGCGGCCGTGAAAACCCCTTGAATTCCTAGCCTTCTGCTCGCTGATGCTCCCTTCCCCCTTTGCTGCGCTTCTCGCGGCCTTCGCGCTCGCGTCGGCCCCCGCCGTCCCGCGGGAGGAGCCGTCTGTCCGGAAGGTGACGGAGCTTCCGCGCCGTCCACGCGTCGACGGCGACCTCCGGGACATGCTGGGCGCGACGCAGGTGCTCAACTGCGGACCGACCGAGCGCAACGCGGGCGTCAGCGTCCGCGCCGGCGTCTACGGAGACACCCTCTACCTGTCCCTGGACGTCACCTCCGAGCGTCCGGCGGAGGCTGCGGCGCTGACGTTGGGCCTGCATTCGCCCGAAGCGGGCGTTGCCGCCCCAGGCCACGTCTTCCACTTCGGCCCGGAGGGCAAGCGTCCCTCCACCACCGAGGAGGCGCCGCCCTATGCGCAGGCCGCCCTGGAGGCCGCGGTGCTGCGCACGCCACGGGGCCTGGCCTTCGAGGTGGCGTTGCCCCCTCTGTCCCTGCCCCGGCTGCCGGCGCACGGCCCGCTGCTGTTGGAGTTGTGCGTCGGCGACAGCGCGCCGGACGGGGGCCCAGCGGCGGGCCAGCGTCTCTCCGCCTGTCCCCCCGGCTCGCCAGCGCCCGCCCGCTTGGAGTTGCCGGACTCGCTGTTGTCGGCCTTGCGCCAGCGCGCGCCCCCCGAGGTGTTGGCGCTCGAGGCCAGGCCAGGCGGCTTTGTCGGCTTTGGCGAGCGCGTCGAGCCCCGATGGATTCTCGCCGACAAGCCGCTCACGCTGCCCGCCCTCCGGGCGCTGGTGAGCGAGGGCTCGCTCGACCCCGCCGCCTTGCGTCTTTACATTCCGGATAGAATGACGCTTCCCGACGGCGGGGCCGTCCTCGCCGTCCTCACCGGGACCGACCCCTTCGACGCGGAGGACGCCTGCTCGCCCGACCGAGAGGTGCGTTTCCTGCTGTACCGGGTGAAGGGACGCGTCGGGGAGCGGGTGCTGGACTGGCCCGCCCGGAGCTGCGCCCTCGGACGGGCACTCTCGGTGTCGCTCGACCCGAGCGGAGAATTGACGGTGGGGTACTCCAGCGGCGCCACCGTGCGTTTCATCTGGAGCCGCGACCACTTCGAGAGAACGGAGTACGGAAGCCCGTGAAAAGCGAGACGCGGTCCCTGTACATGATGACGCTCGGGTGCCCGAAAAATCGGGTCGACTCAGAGGTCATGCTGGGGACCCTGAGCCAGCGGGGCTACCAGCTGGTGGATGACCCGGCCCGGGCCGAGGTCATCGTCGTCAACACCTGTGCCTTCATCGGTCCGGCCAAGCAGGAGTCCATCGACTCCATCCTCGAGCTGGCTGAGTACAAGAAGACTGGCCAGTGCGGGACTCTGGTGGTCACCGGCTGTCTCTCCCAGCGGTACGCGCCCACCCTGGCCCAGGAGATGCCGGAGGTGGACCATTTTCTGGGCACCTCGGCGTACGTCCAGCTTGGGGACTTGCTCGCTGCCGACGCGGCCCCCCGACAGCTGATTCCAGACCCGGACTACATCCACAGTGTCCAAACGCCCAAGCTCAATTCCAGCCCGAGGTACACCGCCTACCTGAAAATCTCCGAGGGGTGCGACAACGCCTGCGCCTTCTGCATCATCCCCACCTTGCGGGGAGCGCAACGTTCGAGGCCGGTGGACGACATCCTCGCCGAGGCGCACACGCTGGCGGCCTCGGGCGTGCGGGAGCTAAACCTGGTCGCTCAGGACCTCACTGCCTACGGCCACGACCTTGCTGACAAGCCCAAGCTGCACACCCTGTTGCGTGCGCTGTGCACGGTGGACGTCCGGTGGATTCGGCTGCACTACGCCTACCCGCGGGTGTTTCCGGACGAGTTGATTGACGTCCTGGCCAATGAGCCCAAGGTTGCGAAATACCTGGACATGCCGCTGCAGCACGCCTCGGACCGCCTCTTGAAGTCCATGCGCCGCGGGCGGGACCGCGCTTTCCTCGAAGCGCTGGTCGCGAAAATACGCTCTCGCGTCCCGGGGCTCACTTTCCGCACCTCGCTCATCGCCGGACTGCCGGGCGAGACAGAGGAGGACTTCGAGGAGCTCAAGGCCTTCGTCCGCAGCATGCGCTTCGAGCGGATGGGCTGCTTCCAGTACTCCGACGAGGAGGGCACGGCCGCTTTCCACCTCCCGGACAAGGTGCCGACACACCTCATCGAGCGCCGCTGGCGAGAGGTGATGGCCCTTCAGAAGCGCATCAACCGGGAGCAGAACCGGGCTCTCATCGGCAAGCGCCTCACCGTCTTGGTGGAGGGCCCTAGCCCCGAGACCGAGCATTTGCTGGTGGGCCGGCACCAGGGCCAAGCGCCCGAAATCGACGGCCAAGTCTACATCAACGACGGCTTCGCCTACCCGGGTGAGTTTGTCACCGTGGAAGTCACCGAAGCGCACGACTACGACTTGGTCGGGCACATTGTGGAGCGCCCCGAGCCGCTCGGGCCGCCTCCGCCAAGGGCCGACCTGACCGCCTCGGCCTGAGCGCCCCACACGGCAGCTTCTCAACGCGCCTTGGGCGGCCCGGGCGCGGCCGGGTCCTCAGGCTCTGCGGCCTCCGGAGCGCTGGGGGCGAGGGTGGGCGCGCGGGATGCGGCCGGAGGCGAGGGGACATTCGGCCGGCTCGAGCAGGCGCAGACAGTCCGCCCGCTGGGCAGTGCTTGCGCATAGAGGCAGTTTCCACTGCACGGCCGCTGCGCGGCGGACGTCCCCAGCTCCCCCGTCCAGGCCGGGACGGTGGACAGCTCCTTGGCACACTCCGGCAGTGCCTCCTGTAGCCCAGGCCACGGGATGGCCACCTCGAGGCCGTACCCTGGGTCCTCCGGAGCGAGCGTCAGCCCAACGCGGCAGCTCGACACTGCGCCGTGGACTGGCTCCAGCGGAACCTGGCCTCCCCGCTCGAGCGTCTGCCAGGAGATGAAGCGCAAGAGGGTGCCGGTGGGGGTGGACTGCGAGGACAGGTGCGTCCAGGACTGGGGCCCAGCGCCCTCCTCCACCGGCGGGGGACGCCGGTACAGCACCAGCTGGCGCCCGCGCAGGTTGATGAGGCTCCGGTAGTGCCCCCAGCCGTCCGCCCCCAAAAGTCCACCAGTCGCGAGCGCGGGGCTGGGCGGGACCGCGCTCGGCGAGACCTCCTCCTTTTGCACCGAAGCGACGACGTGGTGGAGCTCCCAGCCCGGGGCGAGCGCCAGCCACCGCAGCGCGACCCAGCCGGGGCCGGCGCCCGGCGCGGGGGGCTCGTTTCCGGCGAGCGCCCTGCCTGCCGCCTCCGTCAACTGGACCCGCGCGGCGGCCGTGGCGAGCACCATGGGCAGGGTGAGAGGGGCGCCCGCGGTGCCGAGCTGCACGGCCAGCGACGGCCGGTCTGTCTGGGGGTCCAGCGTCAGCTCGAGGACGACGGACTGCTCGGCCTCGAATTTGGGCGGCGGCGGCATGTCGCCGTGAAACGTCACTGTGCGGGCGCCCGGGTCGACTTCGAGAACGAAACCGATGAGCACCTCCGAGCCGAGTGTCAGCTCACAGCGCCCAGCCGAATCCAACAGCGCATGGACGTCCCCGAGAATGCGCTGGCCCAGGCGCACGTCCGGGGCCAGCACTTGCTTCTCCAGCATGGGAGGAGGCACTCCAGCGTCCGACGACGGCGTGGACAAACCAGGAGTCCGCACCTGGGCCAGCACCTCCGGTGGCGACTCGAAGCAACCCGCCGTCACCCGGCTGAAGGGCTCCTCCACCGCGAGTCGGATGGTGGCCGGGTGCCCAGCGACGCTGCCGTCCAGGGCGAGCGGCAGAGACCAGCCGGTTTGCAGCGGGAACGTCTGGCCCACCAGGGCGCGGGGGCTGAAGGGCGTGAGGTGGACGCACGCCGCCAGGGTGAAGCAGGCGGCCACGCCGAGGTACCTCATGGGTGGGGGGGCGCGCTGGCGTCGAGCACCTGCGTCCCCGCCGGGACGTCGAGGACGAAGCGCTCCTTGTTGAGTCCGGTGTTGGTGCGGAAGTTGGTGAAGGCAATGGCATTCTCGCTGCCGTCGGGGTCCACCACCACCGAGCGCCGCACCTGCGCCGTCTTCGGGTCGAGCTCGAGCCGCAGCTCCCGAAAACGGGCATCGGTCTTCCGCGGTGTGAGCACCAGCAGCACGCCCTGACAGTCGCCACAGGGAGCGCGCACAATGGTGAATTCCTCGAGCAGACGCCCCCGTCCCCACAGGAAGGTGACTGAGCTCGACAGGTGGCTACTGGGGAGCTCGCCCCGGGTCAGCGTCTGGGCGGCCGGGTCCCAGGCATAGACTTTCTCGCCGGACAGCACGAAGGACCGCACCGCGGGGGTGAGGTAGTCCCACCGCATTTGCGCCGGCTTTTTGAAGGCCACCGTCCCGGTGGAGTGCACCGTCCGGTTGAAGCTTTTGTAGGCGTAGTCCTGGCGGAAGTCTGCGGTGAAGTCCTGCGTGCGCTCGTAAAAGGCCTGCATTCGGTCGACCAGGGCCTTCACCTCGGCCGTGGGCTGGGAAGACTGCGCCCCTGCCGCCCAGCCAGCATCCGGCGCTCCGGCCAGCCCGAGAAATAGCAACGCCAGTGTCCCCATGGGGTGACACCTGAGCCGAAAGGAGGCGTCGACGTCCAGCGTCATGAGGCGTTTGCTCTTGGCAGTGGCGAAGCAGCGCGAGGACGACTAGGCAGAGCCGCATGCTCCTTCGCTTCCCACTCGCCCTGTCGCTTGTCCTCCTGGCCGCCCCCCCTGCCGCCGCCCAACAACAGGACTTCTCCAAAGTCACGGTCAGCACGACGCCCGTCGCTGGCTCCGTCTCCATGCTGCAAGGCCAAGGCGGAAACATCGGCGTCCTGGTTGGGCCCGAAGGCGTCCTCCTGGTAGACGACGAGTTCGCTCCGCTGGTTCCCAAAATTCTCGCGGCGGTGAAAGCGCTGAGCCCCAAGCCCATCCGCTTCGTCGTCAACACGCACTTTCACCATGACCATGTGGGCGGCAATGAGGCTCTGGGGACCGACGGGGCGGTCATCGTCGCTCAGGACAACGTCCGCAAGCGCATGAGCACCGAGCAATTCAACAGCTTCTCCAAGTCCAGGACTCCGCCGTCTCCGGCCGCAGCGCTGCCCATCATCACTTTTGAGGACAGCGTCCGGTTCCATCTCGACGGCGAGGACTTAGAAGTCTTCCACGTCGCCGCAGCGCACACCGACGGGGACTCGGTGGTGTGGTTCAAAAAGGCAAACGTGGTGCACGCCGGCGACGTCTTCTTCAACGGGTTCTACCCGTTCATCGACTTCGGCAGTGGTGGCTCCGTCAACGGGATGGTCGCCGCGCTGGACCTCGTGCTTTCCCGCATCAACGACCAGACCAAAGTCATCCCCGGCCATGGCCCGCTCGGCTCCAAGGCCGACGTGCAGCGTTTCCGCGACATGCTGGCCACCGTGGGCGGCCGCATCCAGAAGGCCGTCCAGGGCGGCAAGTCCCTCGACCAGACGGTGGCGAGCAAGCCAACGGCCGAATTCGACGCGGCGTGGGGCGGCGGCTTCTTGAAGCCGGACGCCTTCGTCGCCCTCATTTACAGCGGGCTGAAGCCGGAGCCAGGCAAACCGGCCAAGTAGGCGTTGTTTCTTGCGCAGCAGGCGGTGGCCTGCCCGGGCGGCTTGGGAAATTACCTTCCCAAGAGGGCGGCCACCCGGGCGCGCGCCTCGGCGGCGCACGCCTCGGCGGTGGCGAAGTCCCACGGCTGTAGCGCCCGGCCGACGCGGACGCTGGCCTCGACGTAGCCCCCCCGGCGCCAGTGCCGCGTGTAATGCGGCAAGAAGCGCTCTCCGCCAATCCAGGCGGCCTCTCTGGGCCAAAGCCGAAGGGCCACCGGCACCACCGGCACGCCGGCGCGGGCAGCCAGGCCGAAAATGCCGCGCCGGAAAGGAAGCACCGTCGACCCGTCGGTGGTGGTGCCTTCGGGGAAATTGAGCACGTGCACGCCAGCGACGAGGCGGCGCAACGCAGCCCGCAGCACGCGGGCGCTGTGGGGTACGTTGCCCCGCTGCACGTACAGCGTGCCCAGGGCCTGGCCGCACCGCCCGAGCAGCGGCCAGCTGGCGAGCTCGGACTTGGCGATGGCGGCCATGGGAAGCAGGGCGCCGAGCAGGACCGGGTCCCAGTAGCTGAGGTGGTTGGCCACCAGCACGCTGGGGCGTTTGGGCAGCTCACCGGAGAGCGTCATCCGCAGCCCGTTGACTTCCAGCAGCCGTCCCGCCAGCCGGTGGCTGGCCCGCGCCCGGTGGCCGTAGCGCTCCTCCTCGGTGAGTCCTCGTGCCGACGCCGTTCGCAGCGCCTCGAGGAGAATGGCGGCCAGCGTGGCGCCGGCGCGGCCCACCACCTCGCCCAGGAGGAGCGGGCTGTCCGGGAGGAGGGGGCGCGCAGAGGCGGCGGCGGCCCGGCCGGCGGTGGCGCTCATGCGGCGCCCCGCAGCTCGGTGCTGTCCGAGCCGATGAGGCCCAGCCGCTCGTAGCGCGCCCGCAGGGCGGCGAAACCTTCGCGGTCAATGCGAGACACGATGCGGTCCACGCCCGGGCCGTAAAAGCCGGTGCGGACGCAGGCGTCCGTCGCCCCGAGGGCCTTGTGCAGTGCCCGGGCCGCGACGTTGTTTTCCTCGACGGTGAACCAGCAGCTGTCCACCCGCGGGACGAGGTGCTGCACCAGGGCGCGCAATAGCTCCACCACCGCCCGCGTCCGCTGGTAGGCAGGAAGGACGGCCAGGGTGGTGCAGTAGGCCTCGCGCCCCTTCAAGAAGCAGAGCGGGTAGCCCGCCGGTGTCGTCCCATCCAGCGCCAGGAAGCAGCTTTCGGCGAAGAAGTCGCAACACAGCCGGACGTAATAGGGGCCGAGCAGTGCTTCTCCACGCTGCCCGAAAACGTCCTCTTCGAGACGTTGGAGGGTGTCGAAATCCGCTGAGCACAGGGGGCGAACGCTGTAGCGCGCCATGCGGCTCCTTCCGGTTGGCCAGGCACGGAGCTTGAAGCGAGTGCGTCACAGGGCGATCGCCGCAGCGCGACACACTCGCGACGTTGCAGGAACGCTCCTTCAACACGGCGACGCTCGGGTGAAGCGGCTGGGGCGGAAGGGTGACGGCCCCTCTTGAGAGTCGCTACCGACGCGCGGGACGCCAGATGCGTCCCCGCTGCTTCACCGACAGGGCATGGAAGCGCCCGCGCAGGGCTTCGGCCTCCTCCGGCAGCAGCGCGCCTTCCTCGCCCCCGCGCTGCGAGCGCCAGGCCATCGCCCGTCCGAGGGTCGCGGCCACGGCGGCGGAGACGTTGAGGCTGCGGGTGAACCCGCGCATGGGAATCCAAAACATCCCGTCCGCACCGGCCAGCGCCTCTTCGGAGACGCCGGTGCGCTCGTTGCCGAAGACGAGAGCGCGCTTGCCCTCGAAGCCCATGTCCCACAGGGAAGTCGCCGTCGGGCGGGCGGCGGACACCCACAGTTGGAAGCCCCGGGTGCGAAGCGCCTCGCGGGCGGCGGTGAAGCTTTCCCACCGGTGCACCTCGAGCCACTTGTCACAGCCCTGCGTCACCTTCCCATTCGGCCGGAAGCGCACCTCGGGGTGCTCGACCACGTGGACTTCCTGCAGTCCGAGCGCCTCGCTGGTGCGCAGCACGGCGGCCATGTTGAAGGGGTCTTCAATGCAGTCGAGCACCACCACCAGGCTGCGGGTGCGCTGGCGCACCACCTCTTCAATTCTCTCGCGGCGCGGCGGAAGCACGAGCGTCTCAGGGACGGGTTCCTCACCCGGACGGTGCTCCAGGCGCCTTCGGCGCGGCGACACGTCAGCGTCTCCTCCGCGGTGCGGCGCGGCGCCGGGCCTGCTGGCGGGGCACGGGCTTGGCTCGCTTGGCGGCACGGGGCCGGCTCGGTCGCTCCAGGGCAGGAGGGGCCCCGCCGAAGACGACGGTGGCCGCCGCATCGAGGAGCGCCGGGACGCCTTCGCCGGTGGCCGCGCTCACCGGGAAGACGGGAATTCCCCGGCGCCGCAGCGTGGCCGTGAAACGCGGCAGGCGCGCTCGGGCGTCCGGGAGGTCCACCTTGTTGGCCGCCACCAGTTGCGGCTTGTTGGCCAGCGCCGGGCTGAAGCGGTGGAGCTCCGCGTTGAGGACGTCCAAGTCGCGCACCGGCGAGCGTCCTGGGCCCTGGGCCGAGAGGTCGACGAGGTGGATGAGGACCCGGCAGCGCTCCACGTGGCGGAGAAACTGGTGGCCCAGGCCGACGCCCTCTGCCGCGCCTTCGATGAGGCCCGGAATGTCTGCCATGACGAAGGAAAGCCCGTCCTTGTAGGCCACCATTCCGAGGTTGGGGACGAGGGTGGTGAAGGGGTAGTCCGCCACCTTGGGCCGGGCCCGCGAGACGCGGGCAATGAGAGAGCTCTTCCCGGCGTTGGGGAAGCCCACCAGCCCCACGTCGGCCAGCAGCTTCAGCTCGAGCAACAGGTCCCGGGCTTCCCCTTTGGTGCCTTCTTGGGCAAAGCGCGGCGTCTGCCGTGTGGAGGTCGCGAAATTCATGTTTCCGAGCCCCCCCCGGCCGCCTCGGGCAGCCACCAGCTCGGCGCCTGGGGTGGAGAGGTCCGCCAGCAGCTCTCCGCTGCCGGCGTCTTTCACCAGGGTGCCGACCGGGACGCGCAGCAGGAGGTCATCGGCGGCCCGGCCGTTGCAGTCGCTGCCCATGCCGTGTTGGCCATTGGCCGCGTGCTGCAATGGCTGGTAGCGGTAGTCGAGCAGCGTGGTGAGCTGCGGGTCGGCCAGCAGGCGCACCGAGCCGCCGTTGCCACCGTCTCCCCCGGAGGGGCCGCCATGCTCGATGAATTTCTCCCGGCGGAAGGCGACCGCGCCATTTCCACCGTCGCCCGCTTGGACGTGGATACTGACTTGGTCGACGAACTTCATCCCGCTCGGGCCTCCAGGGAGGAGCTCCCGGGCAACACCGCTTAGCCGCCTAGGCCTTGGCGACGGGGTCGACGGAAACCTTCTTCCGGTCGCGCCCCACCCGCTCGTACTTCACGACGCCGGTGGCGGTGGCGTAGAGGGTGAAGTCTCGGCCGAGCCTGACGTTGCGGCCCGGGTGAATGACGGTGCCCAGCTGGCGCACCAGGATGCTGCCGGAGGGAACGGTTTGTCCGCCGTAGACCTTCACGCCGCGGTGCTGCCCTGGCGAGTCACGCCCGTTGCGAGAGCTGCCCTGTCCCTTTTTGTGAGCCATGGACCTGTCGTTCCTTCAGCCGGCGACCTGGGTGACTTTCACTTCGGTGAAGGGTTGGCGATGGCCACGACGCCGCGTCCAGCCTTCCTTCTCCTTGCGGAAATGCAGCACGCGCGCGTGCTTGTCCTGGGCGGTGATGGTGCCGAGCACCTTGGCGCCCGGGACCAGCGGCTGGCCGATGCGCGGCGCCGCGTCGCCACCCAAAAGGAGCACCTCGTCGAAGGTGATGGTGGTGCCCACCTCGCCGGGAACCTTCTCGATGCGCACCACGTCGCCCGCGGCAACGCGGTACTGCTTCCCGCCCGTCCTGATGACTGCATACATCGGTGGTAAACCCCTGTTCCGAAAGGGGTGAGGGGTGTAGTCGGCCCTCTTTGGGATGTCAAGCCAAGCACCTTTGGCCGCGCCGTCCCAAGGCCTGGTAAAAGCCCGTGCCTGCGCTGCAAGGGGGAGGTGCTCGGATGCGCTCGACCATCGCCGTCTTCCTGGCCATGGGCCTACTGGGGTGTGCCGCTGCCCCCCCGGCTGCGACGTCTGCCCCAGCGGCGACAGCGCTGCCGGCCGACGCCGGGGCCGCCGTCCCGGCGCTTCGGGCGCCGGTCCCTCCGGTTGCCCTGGCGCAGTACCTCGACACCCGGCGCCTGTTCGGCACCAGCTTCTCCTCCAACGATGCGCTCGTCGCCTACGCCAGCGACGAGGGCGGCCGTCCGGACGTGTGGGTGCAGCCCCTGGCCGACGGGGCGGCCACCCAACTCACCCACGTCCAGGGCTTTCTCGGCCCGTTTGGCTTCTCCCCCAAGGCAGACCTGCTCCTCTTCACCGCCGACACCGGCGGCGACGAATTCACTCATCTGTACCTGACGGACAGCCGCGGCACGCCAGCGCGCGACCTCACCGCCAACCTGCCGGCCAAGCGGCGGGCGGAATTCGTGGACTGGGCTCGCGACGGCAAGACGTTTCTCTTCCTCTCCTCGCTGCGGGACGAGCGCTTCTTGGACCTCTACGAGTACGACGTCGCTCACAAGACGGCGCGGCGGCTGTGGGAGGCCTCGGGAGCCATCGCCTTCGGGGTGGCCAGCTGGGACCACCGGCACTTCGCGCTGCAGGAGACCATCTCCGACGTCAACACCAACCTCTATGTGCTGGACCGAGGCTCGAAGAAGCCGCGGCTGGTGACGCCGCACTCCGGCGACATTCTCTACAGCCCGGCAGACTTCTCTCGCGACGGACGGACGTTGTATTTCACCTCGAACGAGGGCCGGGAATTCACCTCGCTGTACGCCATGGACCTCCGGACGCTGAAGTCCCAGTCCGTGCTCGAGACGTCTTGGGACGTGGAGGGGGCGGGCCTGTCGAGGACGGGGCGCTACTTCTTCACCCAGGTGAATGAGGACGGCGCCGCGCGCCTGGCGCTCGGGGTGGCCAAGACGGGGGCGCCGGTGGCGCTTCCGCCGGCTCCCAGCGGAGGCGGCTGGTTCCTCAACGACTTTTCGCCGGACGACCGCTACCTGGGCGTCGAGCTTCGCAGCGACGTCAGCCCCGGCGTGCCCTACGTCATCGACTTGCAGCAAGGGACGGCCCGAAGCGTGGCCGAGGCGCTGCCGCCCGCGCTGCGCAGCCGGAAAATGGCCGTCGCCGACTCGGTGCGCATCCCCAGCTTCGACGGCCGTGCGGTGCCAGCCTTCCTCTACCGGCCGGACGGCCCGGGACCGCACCCCGCACTCATCTCCGTGCATGGCGGTCCCACCGGCCAGTCGCTCCGGACGTTTAGTCCTCTGGTGCAGTACTTCGTCTCGAAGGGGTACGCCGTTTTGGTGCCCAACGTGCGTGGCTCCACCGGCTACGGCAAGGCCTACACCAAGCTGGACAACAAGGACTTCGGCGGTGGCCCGCTGAAGGACGTCATCGCTTGCAAGCAGTGGCTCGGCCGGGAAGCCGCCGTCGCCCTGGACAAGGTGGCCATTCTCGGTGGCAGCTACGGCGGGTACATGGTGCTCGCCGCGGCCACCTATGCGCCGACGGAGTTTGCCGCCCACGTGGACTACTTCGGCGTCTCCGAGCTGAAGTCGCTGGTGGAGGGCTTCCCCGCGTATTGGGCGTCCGGGGCAAGCTTCATTTACGCGAAGTTCGGCAACCCCTCGGACCCGGCCGACCAGGCCTACCTCCATGACCGGTCGCCGCTGTATTACGCCGACCGCATCGAGCGACCGCTGCTGGTTGTCCAGGGGGACAAGGACGTGCGGGTGAAGAAGGACCAGTCCGACCGAATTGTGGAGGCGGTGAAGCGCAAGGGCGTGCCGGTGTACTACCTGGTGCTGGAGAACGAAGGCCACGGCTTCAGCCGCAACGACAGCCGCCTTTTGGCCTACACCACCACCGACCGCTTTCTCGACCGCTACATTTTCGGCGACACCTCGGTGGCGGTGCTGCCATCCGCCCCGTAGGCCGCCTCACCGCCAGCCTGTCGTGGCCCGGGCGTCCGGGCACACCCCAACCGTCGGGCTAGTCCCCCAACCGGGACTTGAGCAGCGCATTCACCTCGGCCGGGTTGCCCTTGCCCTTCATCGCCTTCATCACCTGGCCGACGAGGAAGCCCAGCACCTGCTTCTTTCCAGCGCGGTACTTGGCCACCTCCCCGGCGTTGCTGGCCAGCACGGCGTCCACCGCCGCCTCCGTCGCCCCGGCGTCCTTCTCCAGGCCAAGGCCGAGGGCGACCACAATGTCGCGGGGTGCCTTTCCGCTGCGGAACATCTCGGCGAAGACGTCCTTGGCGGCATTGGCCGATACCTCCTGGGCGTCCACCAGCTGGAGCAGCTCGGCGAAGTACTGCGGCGGAAACGGCAGCGCGTTGACCTTCGCCCCCTCGAGGTTGAGCAGCCGCTGCAGCTCTCCGGTAAACCAGTTGGCCAGCTTCTTGGCGCTTTTGCCGTAGTGCTTCCACACCGCCTCGAAGAAGTCGGCCAGGGCCCGGTCGGCGACGAGAATTTTCGCGTCGTAGGCTGTGAGGCCAAAGTCGGCCTGGAAGCGCTGCAGCTTCTCTCGGGGCAGCTCCGGCAACTCCCCCCGGACGCGCTCCACCAGGCCTTCCGGCACCAACAGCGGCGGGAGGTCGGGCTCGGGGAAATAGCGGTAGTCGTGCGCCTCCTCCTTGCTGCGCATGCTGCGGGTCTCGCCCCGCGCCGGGTCCCACAGGCGGGTTTCCTGCAGCACCTTGCCTCCCGACTCGAGCACCGCCACCTGCCGGGCAATCTCGTAGTCGATGGCCTGGCGCACGAAGCGAAAGGAGTTGATGTTCTTCAGCTCGGTGCGCGTCCCCAGCTCGGTCGAGCCCTTGGGCATCACCGAGACGTTGGCGTCACAGCGGAAGCTTCCTTCCTCCAGGTTGCCGTCGTTGACGCCGAGGTACACCAGCACGTCCCGCAACGCCTTGAGGTACTCCCCCGCCTCCTCCGAGCTGCGGAGGTCCGGCTCGCTGACAATCTCAGTCAGCGGCACGCCGGCCCGGTTCAAGTCCACCAGGCTTTCCCCGCCGCCGGCATCGTGAATGTTTTTTCCGGCATCCTCCTCGAGGTGGATGCGGCGGATTCCCACCCGCTTCTCTTTGGCGCCCACGTCGATGACGAGCGCGCCGTGCTCGCACAGTGGCTGGTCGTACTGGCTGATTTGGTAGCCCTTGGGGAGGTCCGGGTAAAAATAGTTCTTCCGCGACCAAATGCTGCGCTCGTTGATGCGGCAGCCCAGCGCCACCCCGGCCCGCACCGCGAATTCCACCACCTTGGCGTTGAGCACTGGCAGCGAGCCGGGCATGCCGAGGCACACCGGACAGGTGTTGGAGTTGGGGGCGGCGCCGAAGCGGGTGGAGCAGCCGCAGAAAATCTTGCTCTCGGTGAGCAGCTGCCCGTGCACCTCGAGGCCGATGACTGGCTGAAAGTCCGAAGCGCCCATGCCCTCACCCGTCTCCGAGCGGCGGGGCACGCACGAAGTCGTGGGTCTGCTCGAAGGCCCGCCCCACCCTGAGGACGGTGCTCTCGTCGAAGGGCTTGCCAAGAATTTGTAGCCCAATGGGCAGGCCCGCCCGGCTGAAGCCGCACGGGAGACTCATGCCGGGCAGGCCGGCGAGGTTACAGGGGAGGGTGAAGATGTCGTTGGCGTACATGGCCAAGGGGTCATTCACCTTCTCCCCCAGCTGGAAGGCCGTGGTGGGCGCCGTGGGCGAGAGAATCGCATCCACCTGGCTCCAGGCAGCGGCAAAGTCCTGCCGAATCAGCGTCCGCACCTTCTGCGCCTTGAGGTAGTAGGCGTCGTAGTAGCCGGCGGAGAGGGCGTAGGTGCCGAGCATGATGCGGCGCTTGGCCTCGGCGCCGAAGCCTCGGCCCCGCGTCTGGGCGTACATCTCCCGAAGGCCAGGAGCGTCCACGCGCAGGCCGTAGCGAACGCCGTCATAGCGCGCGAGGTTGCTCGACGCCTCGGCCGGCGCAATGAGGTAGTAGGTGGCAAGCGCGTACTTGGTGTGGGGAAGCGAGAGGGGGACCAGGCTCGCCCCCAGTTTTTCGTAGCTGGCCGCTGCCGCCTCCACCACGGCGCGCACTTCCGGGTCGAGGCCCTGCACCTCGAAGTACTCGCGCGGCATGCCCAAGCGCAGGCCGGCCACGCCCCCCTCGAGGTGCTTCAGGTAGTCCTCGGCGACGTCCCGGGAGGAGGTCGCGTCCTTCGCGTCGTGGACGGCCAGCAGCTGAAGCAGCGCGGCGGCATCGCCCACGGTGCGCGTCAGCGGGCCCACCTGGTCGAGGCTGCTGGCGAAGGCCACCACCCCGTAGCGGGAGACGCGCCCGTAGGTGGGCTTGAGCCCCACCGTCCCGGTGAGCGCAGCCGGCTGGCGGATGGAGCCGCCGGTGTCCGTGCCCAGCGCCCCGAAGGCCAGCCGGGCCGACACCGCTGCCGAGGAGCCACCGGAGCTCCCGCCTGGCGAGCGGCTCATGTCCCACGGGTTCCGCGTGGCGACGTAGGCCGAGTTCTCGGTGGAGCTGCCCATGGCAAACTCGTCCATGTTGGTTTTTCCGAGAATGGGCAGGCCGGCGGCCTTCAGCAGCTGGACGACGGTGGCGTCGAAGGGAGGGACGAAGCCCTCGAGAATGCGCGAGCCGGCGGTGGTGGCCAGCCCCTCGGTGCAGAAGAGGTCCTTGAGGGCCACCGGGACGCCGTCCAAGGGGCCCCTGGGCTGGCCGGCACGCCGGCGGCCGTCGGAGGCTTCGGCGGCGGCCAGGGCCCCCTCGGCGTCGACGAGGAGGAAGGCCTTCACGTCAGCGTCCAGCCGGGAAATGCGTTCCAGGCAGGCCTGCACCGCCTCGCAGGAGGAGGCCTCGCCCGTGGCCAGGCGCCGAGCGAGCTCCAGCATGGAGAGGTCGGTCAGCTTCACCTTGGGACGTCACTCCAGAATACGGGGAACGGCGAAGCTGGTCCCCACCCGCGCGGGGGCAGCGCCGAGCGCCTGGTCCGCCGGCAGGGACGGCTGGACTCTGTCCTCACGCCAATTGCCCAGGGCGTCGGCGGCGTGCGAGGTCGGCTCCACCAGGGAGGTGTCCAGCTCGCGCAGCGTCTCCACCGCCTCGAGGATGGCCGACAGCTGCTCCTGCATTCTCGCCTCCTCCTCTGGGCTCAGCGCGAGGTGGGCGAGCGTGGCGACGTGGCGCACCTCTTCCCGGGTGAGTCGCATGGGGCCCCCTAGTCGCGTTTAAAGAGGTTGAGGATGGAGTCGACCAGTGGCGTCGTGTGGTGCAGTTGGGCCCCTTGCGCCTTCACCTTGGCCAGCTGCCCGGCGTCCATCCACACGCCGTGGCAGTTGAAGCAGGTGTCCAAGCGCAGCTGCCCCTCGTCCAGGGTATGCAGGTCGAAGCCGCACTTCGGGCACTTCATGTAGTGCAGCTGCTTCAGTGCCTCGCGCTGCTGCTGCGCCAGCAGTTGCCCCTGCTGGAAGGCGAGCTTGCGCTTGGCCTCCACCTCTTCAGCGGCGAAGAATTCATCCTCGGGCTTCGACGGCTTGTCCAGCGACATGCCTTCCTCACTCCTTCAAGCTCTCCAGCGCCGCACGCGCGGCGCCGGCCTCGGAGCTTCCCGGCCAGCCTTCGAGGTAACGCTGGTAAGCGCCCCGCGCTTCCTCCACACGGCCGAGGGACCGGTACGTCTCCGCAAGCCCCAGCACTGCTACCCCATCCCGAGGGTCGAGTTCCAGCGCTCGGTGGAACTCCACCAGGCCCTCGTGACGTCGCCCCAAGTCGAGCAGCGCCAGCCCGCGCCCGGTGTGGGCCTCGGCGCTCAGCGGCTGCAGCTCGAGGGCCCGGTCATAGGCGGACAGAGCGCCGGCAGCCCGCTCGTGCGTCCGCCGCCGCGTGGCCTCCGCCATCCACTCCTCAAACGTCTGCGGGCCGCTGGGGCGTACCTTGGGCGGAGCCGCCGGCGAGGCGCTCGCACCCTCCGGCGTGCCCGGGGAGGGCGCAATGGCCCGCGCTGGTAGCGCCGGGGTGCTCTTTGGAGTGGGCGTGGGGCCGTCCGGCGGGGCCACCTCGCGAAGGCCCTGGGGGAGAGCGCCGGCGTCCGCCCGAGCGGCCGGGCCCGCGTCCTGGGCCGCGTTGGCAGCCAGAGACTGCAGCAGCTCCTGCTTGGCGCGGGCCTCGGCGGCTTTCTGCCGCGCCTCGTGGTCGGCCTGGTCGCGCTCGAGCTGGCTGTTGCGGGCCTGCTCCGCTCGCTCGCGCTGCGCCTCGGGCAGCCACAGGTAGAAGTAGGCCCACACGCCGCCGGCCACCAGCGCCAGGCCCAACAGCACCAGCAGCAGCGGGCCGCCCAGGCCGCGGCGAAGCTTGGGCGGCTCCCAGTCATCCGTGGCAGCCACCACGCCCAGTCCGACGGCAGACTGGGTGAAGGCTGGCTCCGCCGCGCCGACGCTGAGGCGACGGCCCACCAAGGACGCGGCCGGCGTCTCCTGGGTGGGGGGCGGGACGGGAGCGAGCACCGGGGGCGGCTTGGGCGTCGGCGGTGGCGAGCGCACGGGCTCGGCCGAGACAGGGGCCGTGGGCACGTCCGCCGGCGGGCTGGCCGCCGCCGGGGGAGGTCGGGCCAGCGCCGCTGCCTCGAGGGCCGCCACCCGCACCAAGGCGTCCGCCGCCGAGAAGAAGAGCTGCAAGTCGGCAATGCTGCCGAGCGGGCGCCAATTCTCTCCGTCCAGGCCCACCTCGTCCTCTCGCGACAGCTTTCCTTCCACAATCCACCGCTGAAGGGTGGTGAGCTCGCGCAACATGGAGAGGGAGCCATCCCGCCGGCGTACCCTCCACTCCCGGCGAAGGCCCTCCGGGGCCGCCGGGCGGGATGGCGCCGAAGCTCCCGCCACGGTGCCCTCGGCCGGGCGCTGGACGAGAAACACTTCGCCGCACCGGGCACACCGCACGCGGGCGCCGGCGGCTCCGAGGCGCGCCTCGTCGAGCGAGTAGCTCGTGCCGCAGCGCTCGCAGTGGACTTCCACGGCCTCTGCAAGTCCCACAAAAGCCGGGGGCTGTCGAATTGCCCGCGCTGCGGGGGCGGAGGCTTTGTCCAGCTGGCGAAAAATTGACCGCCCCCTCCCCCCCCCTACACTCGGTCGACGCTCCAGAGTGGTTGCGAGCTGTAACAGCGAGGGTGTCACCGGCCATGGCGGCAGCGCGGAAAGCACGAGCGGAGAAGGCCGTTTTGTCACGGCAGGACATCGCCTCGCGTCGGCGCGCGCTGGAAACCAAGAAGGGCAAACCCGAGGGCCACAGCTGGCGTCCCTTCGCTGCGTTGGGCCTACTGGCCCTGTCGGTGCTGGGCCTGGTGGCCCTCTTCAGCGAAGGCACCGAGTCCCACCCAGCCAATGCGGCCGGCCCGGTGGGGCATGCGCTGGCGGCCCTGCTGTCCGGGTGGCTCGGCGTCTGCGCCGCCAGCGTCCCCTTGGCCGGCCTGTACGCCGCCGGGGCGCTGGGGGTGGGCACGCGCAGCCGACGCCGGTGGCCGCAGCTGGCCTCTGTCGTCGCGCTGCTCCTGTGTGTGGCGGTGCTGGCCGAGCTGACGGCCGGCGGCCCCCACCAGCCCCACCCACCGGGGGGAGCGCTCGGCGCCCTTCTGGCCGAGACACTCACCGGGTGGTTCTCGGTGGTGGGGACTCTCATTGTGGTGGCGGCGGTGGGCGCCTCGGCACTCCTGGTGGTGACGCGGTTTGCCCTCTTGCGCTGGCTCGCTGCCGCCGGGCGCGGCCTGGCCGGGCTGGCTGGGCGCGCCCAGGCGCTCCTGTCGGCGCTGTGGGCCGCGAAGCAGCGCGCCCTGGAGGCGCGCAGCCGGGCGCGGGCCGAGGCCAAGCTGGAAGAAGCAGCCTTCCTGGCCCAGCTCGAGGCGGATGACGAGGAGCTGGCCGACGCCGAGCGTGAGGCTGGCGAAGCCGAGGCGGTGGCCGAGGAAGCCATGCGGCTGCACCGTGCGGCCGAGGCCGCGCAGCTGCGCTCGCCGCCGGCCGCCCTGCCAGCGATGGACCCAGCCTGGGCCAATTCGCTCGCCACGGGGGTGAGGTTGCCCACCGAGGAGGCCTCTGGCCGTCGGCGGAGGCGGGCCGACCTGGCCAGCCCCACCGAGCCGCCCGCCGGCCCGGTGGCAGCCGCGTCGGAGGAGGAGGCGGCGGCGCCGGCGCGGACGCCGCTCATCATCGAGCCGAAGGCCCCTCCCAAGCCCAGCGCGCGCAAGGAGCAGGAGCAATTCGAATTCGTCGGGGGACGCACCCGCTTCACCCTTCCGCCGCTGGACGTCCTGAGCTGTGACCGAAAAGAGCGCACCGCCTTGGACAAAGAAGTCTTCCTCAGCACGGCGGCGAAGCTGCGGGCCAAGCTGGCGGACTTCGGCATCGACGGGGAGGTGGTGGAAATTCGCCCTGGCCCCGTCGTCACCATGTACGAATTTCTCCCCGGCCCAGGCATCAAGGTCTCGAAAATTGCGTCGCTGGCCGATGACTTGGCGATGGCGATGGAGGCCATGCGGGTGCGGATTGTGGCCCCCATCCCGGGCAAGGGGGTGGTGGGCATCGAGGTCCCCAACCGGGACCGAGAAACCGTCTACCTGCGAGAAATTGTGGAGCAGGACGTCTTCCAGCGCTCGGCCTCGAAGCTGACCATGGCGCTGGGCAAGGACATCGAAGGCATGCCGTACGTCTTTGACTTGGCCAAGGCGCCCCACCTGCTCATCGCCGGCACCACCGGGTCCGGCAAGTCGGTGGCCGTCAACGCGATGATTATGAGCATCCTCCTCAAGGCGACGCCGGAGGAGGTCCGCTTCTTGATGGTGGACCCGAAGATGCTCGAGCTCTCGGTGTACGAGGGCATTCCCCACCTGCTCCTGCCGGTGGTGACCGACCCGAAGAAGGCGGCGCTGGCGCTGCGCTGGGCGGTGGAGGAGATGGAGCGCCGCTATGCCCTGTTGGCCGAGGCCGGCGTGCGCAACATCGCCGGCTTCAACAAGCTGGTGGAAGGCGCGGGCGGTGACGCTCGGGCGCTGCTGGCCGCCAAGGAAAACGAGTCGGCGGCGAAGAAGGCCGCCCGGCCGGCTTCGACACTCATCGTGGATGTCGCCGACGGCGAGTCGGAGGAGGAGGCACTCTCCCGCGCGCGCGCCGAGTCGGTGGGCGTGCCCCTTCCCAGGGAGGGCCCAGAGGAGTTGCGCACCAGTCTCAGCGCGCCCGGGCTTGAGCCGGTTGGCGTCGAGGCGCCAGCGGAGGGGGCCGCCGAGCCTCGCGAGCTGCGGAAACTGCCCTACCTGGTGGTCATCATCGATGAGTTGGCCGATTTGATGATGGTGGCCAGCCGCGAGGTGGAGACGTCCATTGCTCGGCTGGCGCAGATGGCGCGGGCGGCCGGCATCCACTTGATGGTGGCCACCCAGCGGCCGTCCACCGACGTGGTGACCGGCGTCATTAAAGCCAACTTTCCAACGCGCATTACCTTCATGCTTCGCACCAAGCCGGACTCGATGACCATCCTCGGCACGACGGGGGCGGAGGCGCTGCTCGGCATGGGCGACATGCTGCTCATGCCCCCCACCAGCGCGCACCTCACGCGCGTCCACGGGGCCTTCGTTTCGGAGCCGGAGATTAAGGCGGCGGTGGACCACCTCAAGGCGCAAGGCAAGCCCGTCTACGACGAGTCCATCCTGCGTGCCCGTGAGGAGGACGCCTCCGAGAACGGACTCGAGGACGAGCTGTCCGACGAGTTGTATGACCAGGCCCTGGCGACGGTGAGCGACATGCGGCAGGTCAGCATCAGCATGCTGCAACGCAAGATGCGCATCGGCTACAACCGCGCGGCGCGGATGATTGAGCGCATGGAGCGCGACGGCGTGGTGGGGCCGGCCGACGGCGCCAAGCCACGCGAAGTTTTTCTCCGGCCCCTGGGCGAGCTGCCAGGCGCCGGCGCTCCTTAGCGCCAAGCGCCTAACCCCTCAATTTTCCTGAGCCTTCCGGACCTCGCCCCCCAGCGGGAAGAGGCATTGCGGGAGGCCCCCCAATCGCGAGAGGGTCCCGGGCGTAGCGTCCGCCAACACCCCCAGGGGTTCCTCCCACCCCGGGGACTCTCTTCAAGGGGAAGCCGAATGCAGGAGCTCGCTGCCGTCGCGCTGGAGACTGCTCGCAGCAAGGGAGCCTCCTACGCAGACATCCGCCTCAACCGCTACCGCCAGCAGTCTCTCTTCGCGCGGGAGGACCACATTGAGAATGCGGCCACCGAAACCCGCTATGGCTTCGGCGTCCGAGTGCTGGTGGACGGCGTGTGGGGGTTTGCTGCCTCGGCCCGCGTCACCAAGGAGGACGTGGCCCGGCTGGCCAACGAGGCGGTGGCCATCGCCCGTGCCAACCGCGCCTCCATGCGCCAGCCAGTGGAGCTGGTCCCCATCCCCAAGGCCGTCGACACCTGGAAGACGCCGGTGGTGAAGGACCCCTTCGCGGTCTCCATCCAAAGCAAAGCGGACTTACTGTTGGCAACCAACGCCGCGGCGCTGAAGGCTGGCGCCAGCTTCATCACCTCCGGAATTTTTTGCACCGAGGAGGACAAGGCCTTTGCCTCCACCGACGGCTGCGACATCAGCCAAGTCCTCACCCGGGTGTGGCCCCTCTTTCAAATTACGGTGGTGGATAAGGCCACCGGCCGCTTCGCGACGCGGGCCTGCTTGAGTAGCCCGATGGGGACGGGCTGGGAATACGTGGAGGGCTACCCCTTGGTGGAGGAGGCCGGGGTGGCCGCTCAGCAATGCCGGCAGAAGCTCGTCGCCAAAAGCGTCGCCCCCGGCAAGCGGGACCTCGTCTTGTCCCCCGAGCACCTGTGGCTCACCATCCACGAGTCCATCGGCCACCCCACCGAGCTCGACCGCGCCCTCGGGTACGAGGCCAATTTCGCCGGCACCTCCTTCGTCACGCCGGACCAGCTGGGGAAGCTGCAGTACGGCTCTGCCAAGTGGATGAATGTGGTGGCCGACAAGACGCAGAAGGACGGCCTGGCCACCTGCGGCTATGACGACGACGGGGTGAAGACGACTGAATTCGACCTGGTGAAAGACGGCCGCTTCGTCGGCTACCAAACCATCCGCGAGCAGGTGGCCCGCTACGGGAAGCTGCTCGGGGATACTCGGCTGAAGGCCTGCTGTTACGCCGACGACTTCGCCTCCGCCCCCTTCCAGAGGATGCCCAACGTCTCGCTCAAACCCCACGACTGGGGCGGCAAGAGCGTCGGCTGGGAGCAGATGGTGGCCGACGTGAAGGATGGCGTGTTGATTGAAGGGGCGGGCAGCTTCTCCATCGACCAGCAGCGCTACAACTTCCAGTTTGGCGGTCAGCTCTTCTGGGAAATTAAGAATGGCAAGAAGGGGGCCATGCTGCGGGACGTCGCCTACCAGGCCCGGACGCCGCAATTCTGGGGAAGCCTGGACATGGTTGGCTCGCCGCACTTCTACAAGCTGGGCGGCTCCTTCTTCGACGGGAAGGGACAGCCGGTGCAGACCAACTCGGTGTCCCACGGGGCCACCTGGAGCCGTTTCCGCAGCGTCAACGTCCTCAACACCGGGAGGAAGATTTGAGCTTCCTGAGCGATGACGAGGCCAAGCGAATTACCGACAAGCTGCTGGCGGCGGCCACCGCCCCGGAGACACGCCTGTACCTCAACCCCTCGCGCCGGGGGAATACCCGCTTCGCCCTGAACGAGGTCAGCACCAGCGGCTACGCCGAGACGTGCATTGTCCAGGTGACCTCCTATTACGGACTGCGTCGGGGCTCGGCGCAAACCAACCAGCTCGACGACGCTTCCCTGGTGGACGTTGTGCACCGGGCCGAGGAAATCGCCCGGCTCGCCCCGGAGGACCCGGAAACCATGGGGGTGCTGGGGCCGCAGACGTACACCGCCAGCCCGGGCCTCTTCTCCGCCGACGCCGACCAGCTCACCGCGGAGTATCGCGGCCGCATTGTCGCCGAGGCCCTCACCCAGGCCCGGGCCCAGGGGCTGGAGGTGGCCGGCTTCGTGCAGAACTTCTCGGATGCTGACGCCGTGGCCACCTCCAAGGGCCTCTTTGCCTACCGGCGGACGACGGGAATTGTCTACAACCTCACCGCCCGCTCGAAGGACGGGGGAAGCGGCTGGGCGGGGAGTACCAGCAACAGCGTGGCCGGCTTTGACCCGTCCTCGCTGACAGCGCGGGCCATGGACATTGCAAAACGGAGCGCCAAGGCCGTCGCGCTCGAGCCGGGCAACTACACCGTGGTGCTGCCACCGGAGTGCGTGGCGGACTTGGCCGTCAACCTCCTGTTTGGCTTCGACCAGCGACGGGTGGACGAAGGCCGCAGCTTCCTCTCGCAATTTCAGAAGCAGATGGCCGCCGGGCAGAAGCTTTTCAGCGAGAAGGTGACGCTGTTCAGCGACCCGGCCTCGCTTCTGGCGCCCAGCAACAACTTTGACTTGGAGGGACAGCCCCAGCGCCGCACCGAGTGGATTTCCAAGGGCGCGGTCCAGGCCATCGCCTGCTCGCGCTACTGGGCGAAGAAGACCAGCCGCGAGCCGCTCCCCGGTCCGGAAAACCTGGTCATGGTGGGCGGCACCACCAGCATCGACGAGATGGTGGCCTCCACCCAGCGAGGCTTGCTGTTGACGCGCTTCTGGTACGTGCGCCCGGTGGACCCGCAGACGGCACTCTACACCGGGCTCACCCGCGACGGGTGTTTCCTTATTGAAAATGGCAAGGTGACGCGGCCCGTGAAGAATTTCCGGTGGAACGAGACGCCGGTGAAAATGTTGCGCAACATCGAAGCCATGGGGCCCTCCCGCCGCGTCATCACCAGCGAGCAGGACCTTGGCTCGGCACTCGCCTTCCCGGCGCTCAAGGTGACCGACTTCACCTTCTCCTCGCTGTCGGACGCCATTTAGGAGCTCGCCCATGCCCCGTCCCCTCAGCCGCCGCACCGTCCTGAAGGCCGCTGGCGCCCTGGCCGCATCGCCCCTCCTCACGGCGTCGGCCGGTCCCGGGCGCTTCACCTTTGCCCGGCTCCGGTACCATTCCGGGGATTGGGACGTGGACCCGGCCATGCCCGCCAACCTGCTGAACTCGCTGGTGGAGTACACCCGCGTGATGGTGGACCCCCGCGAGCAGGTGGTGGCCCTGGACAGCGACGAGGTGTCCGCCTTCCCCTTCGTCTACCTCACCGGCCATGGGCTGGTGCGCTTCAGCAAGGCGGAGAAGGAAAACTTCGGCCGTTACGTGGACGGCGGGGGCTTCGTCTTCGTCGACGACTGCAACCACGACGTGGCTGGACTGTTTGCCACCAGCTTCGAGCGCGAGGTGGCGGACCTCTTCCCCGGCGCCTTGCGGCCGCTGCCCAACACCCACCCCTTGTACTCGGCGGCCTTCCTCTTCCCCGACGGCCCCCCCGCCACCCATCACGAGCTCAACGGCTGGGGCGACAACCTCGTGCACGACCACCTACAAGCCGTCACCGTGCGAGGCAAGGTGGCCATCCTCTATTCCAACAAGGACTACGGCTGCGAGTGGGACTATGACTTGAGCAGCAAGCAGTACCTGGCCGAGGACAACACCAAGTTCGGCATCAACATCATCACCCACGCCCTCGTGCGATGACCGCGGAGGCAGGCGCGGTGGACGCGCTGTTGTCCCGGGCCCACGCCCTCGAGGGCCAAATCCAGCGGAGAATTCTCGGCCAGCCCACCGTGGTGCGCGAGCTGTTGGTCACCCTGCTGGCCGGTGGCCATGCACTGGTGCGGGGCGTTCCGGGCCTAGCCAAGACGCTGCTCGCCCGCTCGCTGGCCGAAGCCACCCACCTCTCCTTCAAGCGGGTGCAATTCACGCCTGACTTGCTTCCCTCGGACATTACCGGAAGCGAGGTGTTGGACGAGGTGGACGGCCGTCGCGCGCTGCGCTTTCTGCCCGGGCCCGTCTTCGTCCACCTGCTTCTGGCCGACGAGATTAACCGGACGGCACCCAAGACGCAGGCGGCCCTCCTCGAGGCGATGGCCGAGCACCAGGTGACGGTGGGCGGTACCTCCTACCGGCTGCCCGAGCCCTTTTGCGTGGTGGCCACCCAAAACCCCATCGAGCAAGAGGGCACCTACCCGCTGCCCGAGGCGCAGCTCGACCGCTTCCTCCTGTGCATTCGGGTGGAGTACCCGGCCGAGCAGGACGAGGTGCGGGTGCTGTTGTCCACCACCGGCGCGCCCAGCGGCAAGCTCGAGCCAGTGTTGCAAGCCGAGGAGCTCCTGCAGCTGCAAGCCCTGGTGCGCGAGGTGGCCGTCGCCGAGTCCCTGGTGAAGGCGGTGGCCCGGCTGGTGCGCTCCAGCCGGCCCGGGACACCCGGCGCGGCGGCGGCCAGCGCCCCGCTGGCCTGGGGAGCCAGTCCACGGGGCGGGCAGGCACTGCTGCTGGCAGCCAAGGCCCGGGCGCTGCTGGAGGGGCGCTTCGCTGCCTCCGCCGTGGACGTGCGCGCGCTGGCGCTGCCCGTGCTGCGCCACCGCCTGGTGCTCTCCTGGACGGCGGCAGGGGAAGGAGTGGACGCAGATGGAGTGGTCCAAGGTCTCCTCGACGCCTGCGGCCTCTAGCCAGCAGCGCCTCCTCGAGCCGCCGTTGCTGGCGGCTTTGGTGGGCCTCAGCCTCCCCGTCCACCGCATTCGCGGTGCACTCTCCGGCATGCACCCCGGAAGTGGCCCGGGGCCCGGGGAGGACTTTTTCCAGCACCGGCCCTACGCCGCCGGGGAGGACGTCCGTGCGGTGGACTGGCGCGCCAGCGCCCGGCTGGGGCACCTCTTGGTGAAGGAGAGACACCGGCCGCTGCGCCAACCCCTGGTGCTGCTGTTGGACGGCACTGCCTCCATGGGCTTTCCGCCCGGACGCACCAGCAAGCGGCACCGCGCCCGGCAGCTGGCTGCCGCGTTGGCCCTGTTGGCCCTTCGCCGGGGAGACCCGGTGCGCTTGGACGTCCTCGGTGCGTCCGGCTTCAAGAAGACGGCCCGCGCCCTGCCTGGGGCGGGCGCGGCGGCGCGGGCAGAAGCCCTCCTTGGCCGGGAGGGAGAAGCCGGCCAAGCGGACGTGGCAGCCGCCCTCCACGGCCTCTCCACGGACGAGCTCTCGGGCAAGCACGTCGTCCTCCTCTCGGACCTCTATGGCGACAGCGGGCTGTTGCAGCGGGGACTGGAGCGACTCCTCCATGCCGGCGCCGCGGTGACGGTGGTGCACCTCCTCAGCGAGCGCGACAGGGGCTTGCCGGCCGGGGCCCAGGCCGTGCGCGACGTGGAAAGCGGCGAGACGTTGTCTGTTGGGCCCTCCGAGGCGCAGCAGCTTCCGGCGCGGGTGCAGGCGTGGCAGCGGGGGTTGCGCGCCATGGCCGAGGGCGCCGGGGCCGAGTGGTTAAGCGTCTCTGCCGAGGCCAACCCCGGGGTGACGCTGCGGCGCTGGCTGAGGGGACGCGGGTGACGGCACTCCTTTTGGCCAGCGCCCTCGGTGCCGTGGCTGTCCTCACGTGGCTGCACCTTCGCCCCAGGGGCACCCGCACCGCACCGGCCGTGCCCTCCCGGCAGCACCTGGGCGGCAGCCCTCCGCGCCGTCGGCGCACGCTGCACTTGGAGGAGGCCTTGGCCTGGGCGCTGCGCGCGGCCTGCCTCTTCCTCGCACTCTCTGGCGTTTGGGCCAGCCGCGCAGGCTGCACCGGGGACATGCGCCCGGTGGCGCTGCTCGACGCGGCCACGCCAGCCACCGTCTGGGAGGACGTCCTGGGGCGCACCCAGGCCGTCGCCGTGCTGGGCTTCCAGGGCGAGCAGCCCCGGACAGAGGGCGACGTCCCGCCGCCCATGCAGGCCTCCCTGCGGGAGTGCAGCGACAGCCGGGCAGCGTGCCTTCTCCGTGCCGCCGCCCTCTCCGCGCGTCCGGCCGTGCTGGTGGGCCCGCTGGACAGCCTGGAGTGGCGGCTGGCCCTCGGCCAGTGGGCAAGGCCCTTTGCCTTCCTCCGCACCCAAGGCACGGCCGGTCCGGTGGCGGACGCGGCGGCGCCGCTTCCACCACGGGCCGACGTCCAGCTGGCCGGCACATCGGCCGCGGCGCAGGGCTGGGCCGCCGCGCTGGCCGTCGCCGCCGTCCCCGAGCGAGGCACCAGCGCCGCTAGCGCCGGCGGCGCCAACAGCCCCCTTGTCGAGGTGACGCAGCCGGGCCAACACGTTGGCCCCGCGCCGGGCGCCGCCCTCCAGGTGGTGGCGGTGGACGGCCCCGAGGGGCCGCAGCCGGGGGCCCCAGCGGTGGAGGCGCGCACCGGCCAGGGCCTGGTGTTGCCGGACCCACTGGACGTCGCCGCCGGGACGGCAGGGCTCGGCCTTCTCACCACGCTGGCCTTGGCCGAGGACAGCCGCTTTACCGACGTCCTGCCCATGGCCGCGCTGCACAAAGGGCCCGGGCCGAGGCAGCTGGTGCTGGCCGCGCGCGCCGAGGAGTTGGGGAATTGGGCCCACCAGGGCAGCCTCGTCCCGCTGGCACGTGCCCTCCTGGCCGCCGGCCTCCCAGGGCCGGTCCGCACCCTCACCCCGCCGGCCGGTGGCCCCGTCGGCTGGAGGGAGGTGGCCGGGCAGCGCGCGCCGGTAGGCCTCTTGGACGTCCACCCCGGTGAGTACCTCCGGGAGGACGGCCGGGTGGCGCTGCACCTTCGGCGCGTGCAGGTGCCGGGGCCGGCCGCGCTGGACGACGCCCAACTGGCGCGCCTGGGGGGCCACCCCGTGGCGACACTCCCGCCGCGACGGCCCTCATGGCCGCCTCTCCTCTTTGCCCTGGGGCTTGGGTGCTGGGCGTGGGCGGTGTGGCGTACCCGGGCCGCGCGGGCTGCTTGGCTACCCGCGGCCGGCGTCGCCGCAGGCCTGGGGCTGCTGCTGGCCGACGCCTCCTATGAGGCGACGCGTCTGGCCCCCTTCGAGGCAGCGCTGGCCATGCCGGCTGGGGCCGACGCCTCGACGCTGGGCCGCCTGGCCCGACAGACCGGGGTGGGCCTGGAAGCGGCCACCGAGGGAGGCCTCGGCTGCGCGCGCGCCGGCGCCCGGAGGCCCTGTACCCTCCTCGGCACCGTCGGCCTGGCGGCGGCGCCCGCCGAGGGCACCAACATTCTCCTCTTCGACGAGACGCGGCCGCGGGTGGACGTGCTGCAAGTGGAGGCGCCGCAGGAGGTGGCCCTGGGGCAGGCGGCGGAGGTTTGGGTGACGCTGCGGGCACGGCGCGCCCGCGGGCGCAGCGTCACCCTCACCCTGCACTCCTCCTCCGCGGCGCCCGTCTCCCACGAGGTGGCGGTGGACGCGGAGGACGTCGTCCGCACCGCCCGGCTTTCTCTGGCGCCGCTGACCCCCGGCCTCTCCTTCGTCGCGGTGCAAGCCGCGGTGGCGGGCGAGGCGCAGGCCCAGGACGGGCGGCTGTTGACGCTGGCCACCCGCGCCCGCACCGCCCGGCGGCTGGTGCTGGCAGCCGCGCCAGGGTGGGAGGCCCGGGCCGCAGCCGAGGCCCTCGAGACGCCAGGCGCGGACGTCCAGGTGCTGAGCCTTCTCGGCACCCGGGCGGTGCTGGCGCGCGGGCGTACACCCCAAAGCCCCCTTGGCCTGTTGACGACGGCCGAGGCCCTCCAGGGGGTGGAGTTGCTGGTGCTGGTGGGCTTCGGCCCAGGGCAGCTGGACGGCGCGGCCGGGGCCGCGCTGCGCCGGTACGTGCAGTCCGGCGGGGCCGCCCTCGTCCTGGACGCGCCCGGTGCCGCCGCGGCCCTCGGCGTCGAGCTCGCCCCGCTGCCGGCGACGGCCCCATTGCAGCTTTTGCAAGGGCAGCTGGGCGAGGAGGTGGTGGGCTTCCGCGGGTATGCCCCGACCGCCGCCCTCCGAGAGCCGCCCCTGGCCACCGTCCTCGGACGGCTTGGGCCTTCCTCGGCGGCCACCTTGCGTCCCTGGGTGGTGGGGCGCGCGTTGGGCGAGGGCCGGCTGGCGGTGGTAACGGCGCCGGACGTCTGGCGACTCTCACCACCGGGGCAAAACGCCTCTGCCTACCGGACGGTGCTGGCGCGGTTGGTGGGCTGGCTTTTGGCCCCCCGCGCCTCCCGCGCAGGCGTGGTGCTGGCCGAGGACTGGGCCAGCGTGCGCCTCGGCGCGCACACCTGGCCTCTGCCCCTGAGTGGGCCGGTGGACGGGCTGGCGGTGGACGCGGTGGAGTTGGAGACTCTCCTCCCCTGGCCGCGCGCGCGACTGCGCGCGGCCGCCGCCGCCCGCCGCCACCCCTTCCTGGAGGTGGACGGCGCCGAGGCGCTGGCCGCGGCCTGGCGGCGGTTGCCCGAGGCGCCGCGGTGGAAGGGACGCGTCGCCTTGCGCGACAGCGACGGGGCCTTTGCCGCGGTGGCGGCCCTTTTGGCCCTCGAGGCAGTGGCGCGCCGCTTCTACGGCGGGGGCAGCGCCGGCAGTCGCGCCACCAGGGCCCCCTCTTCCAGGGACGCAGGAGGTACCACCTCCGGAGAGGGCCGAAGCCAGTGCGACAGTGCGACGCCCGCGGCGCGCGCCGCAGCCCCCAGGGAAGCTGCGTCCCCTCCGGCGTAGAGGGGCGCGGCCAGCGAGGCGGCGGGAATACCGCTGTCCGCGGGAAGCGCCCACAGGGCGTCGGCCAGCGCCCGAGCCGCCTCGGGTGTCAGCCCCACCTCGGCCGACAGCAAGAGGCGGCGGGCCAGGGCCTCCACCGGGGCGACGTCGGGCCGGTTTGGCGCCGCGTGGCCCTGTGCCTTTGGCCGCAGGCCGCCCTGCTGCCCGGAGAGACGGCGCCTCTCGTCCACTGGCTTGTCCGGGGGGCGTAGCGGCCGCAGCGCCAGGCGCTCGTTTCCAAAGGCCGCGTCCAGCGCCTTTACCGCGGCGCGCTCGGGGGCGAGGGCGGAGGAGGGCCTGCCCAGGGCGAGCTCGGCCTCGGCCGTCCACATCTCAGAGACGGCCTGGGCCAACAGCCGGCGGCCGCGCACCTCACCACTCTCGGCAACCTCTGGCTCGTCCACGTCCAGTTGCGGCCCGGTGCCGTTTTCCTGCTGGAGGAAGAAGCCGAAGCCCTCGCGAAGGTGGCGCTGCACGTCCGCCAGCTGGGCGGACTGGGCAGCCCGGCTGGCGCCGGTGGCCCCAGAGCGCAGAAGGCGCTGCGTCCGCGCCAATAACTCTCGCTCGCTGGCCTCCGAGGGTGGCGGCGGTAACCGGCCGCCGCCGGTGACGGTGGAGACGTCCACCACCGCCTCCTCCCAGCGCAACAGGCGCGCCTCGCTGCGCCCTACGCCCGGGCCGTCCAGGGCGTTGCCGTCGGTGGCCTCGGCCCACACCACCAGGGTGTCCCCGGCCTTCATCCCGAGGGCGAGGGGGTCCAGCTGGGCCGAGGCCTCGGCGTGTTGCCCGTTGAGGGCGCTGTGGCCCCAAAGGGCCCCCCGCTGAAAATGCATGCCCTCGCCATGGCCCTGGGCCAGCGTCCAATGGAAGCCCAAGCGCGTCACCCGGACGTCGTCCTGGGCGGTGGCGCGCAGCGCCAGGCGGCCCGGCGCGGCGGACACCGTGCTGTCCGCCTCCGGCGCCTGCAGCGTCACCTGAGGAGGGGCGTCCGGCTGGGCCTCGAGCTCCAGCAGCGCCACCGGGCCGCCCTCGGCGGCGAGGCGCACGCTGGTTGTTTTTTCCAAGGGAAGGCGCAGCGTCGCCCGGCCGTCCACCGGTAGCACCTCGCCCTTCTGGCCGCCCTTCTCCTCCCAAAGGAGGCGCTGGGCGCTGGTGCGCACCTCGAGCAGCAGCACGGAGTGACGCAGCCCCCGTACCTGCGGGAGAGAAACCTCCACGCTTGGCCAGCCGGTGTAGGCCGGCGGCTCGAGGCGCGCGGTGAGGGCCAGCCCGGGCGGAGGGGACGCCGCCCGGGGCGGCTTCTCCACACTCCCGGCGCGGGGCAGCAACAGGACGGCGAGTGCCAACGCGGCGGCCAAGCCGGCCCGGGCCAGGCTTCGCGGTAGCCAGGCCCAACCCAAGCGGCCTACCACCCAGGCCTCCAGCCTTGGACGCAGCCTCGCGCCCTGTCCCTCGAGGTAGGCCTCCAGGGCCGAGCCCAGGGCGGGCCGCGCCGCCTCCAGCGCCAAGGCGGCGCGCCAGCGCGTCCAGCGCAACGCGAGGAGAAGGCCTCCCGCGACGCCAAGGGCAACCCCGGTTGGGCCGTCGCCGAGGGCGTGGCCCAGCGCCAAGCCCACCAGCGTTGCCGCCACCACGTCCAGCCCGGCGCCCCAGGCGCGCGTCCGCAACAGCGCCAAGCCAATGGGTGGGGCGTCCTGCACGGCCACGGTAACAAAGGGGACTAGCATGGGCTGCGCCCCCTCGCCCATGCCCCCGCGCCTTCCCCTCTTCGCCACCGCCGCCCGAGGCACCGAGGCCCTTTTGGCGGAGGAGTTGGCGGAGCTCGGCGCGGTGCGCATCCGCCGCGACCCGGGCGGGGTGCGCTTCTCCGCCAACCTGGCCGAGGCGCTGCGCGTTTGCCTGTGGACGCGCCTGGCCATGCGCGTGCTGTGGCCGGTGGGCGAAGGGGAGGCCCCGGGTGCAGAGGGCCTGTATGCCGTGGCCGAGGCCGTCCCTTGGGAGGAGTACCTCACGGCGGCCACCACCTTCGCCGTGGAGGCGTCGCTGCAGCACTCGGAGCACACCCACTCCGGCTTCGTCGCCCTCAAGCTGAAGGACGCCATTGTCGACAGGCTGCGCCGTCGGCTGGGCGCCCGGCCCGACGTGGACAGCCGGACGCCAGACGTGCGGGTGGTGGCCCACCTGTCCGGCACCCGGCTGCAGCTGTCGCTCGACTTGGCCGGCGAGCCACTCAACCGCCGGGGCTACCGCCTCCGCCAGACGGCGGCCCCCCTCAAGGAGACGCTGGCCGCGGCCATGCTGCGGGCGGCCAATTTCCGCGGGGAAGAGCCGGTGCTGGACAGCATGTGCGGCTCCGGGACGCTTCTCATTGAGGCGGCGTGGCTGGCAGCGCGGCACGCGCCCTCCTTGGGGCGCCGCTTTGCCGTGGAAGGCTGGCCGGAGTTGGGGCCTCTGGCCCGGCCGCTGTTGGCCGAGCTTCGGGCCGAGGCCAAAGGCCTGTTGCGCCCGGTGCCGGTGCCGCTGTGGGGCTTTGACCGCGACGCCGAGGCGCTCGGCGCGGCGCGCAGCAACCTCCGGGCGGCTGGGCTTGTGGGTGCCGTGCAGCTGGCAGAAGGAGACGCTACGCGAACGCTGCCCCTCCCTTCCACCGCGGACGGCCTCCTCGTTACCAACCCCCCCTATGGGGACCGCTTGGGCAAGGGCGGCCAAAAGGGGATGAAGTCCTTTTACTTCCAGCTGGGCGAGCAATTCGACGCGCTGGCGCGCTTCCGCGCCGCCATTCTCGCCGGCAACCCTGCCTTCGAGAGCGCCTTCCACCACCGCCCCACCGGCCGGCTGCCGTTGTGGAATGGCCCCATTGCCTGCACGTTGCTTAGCTACGCTGCCCCACAGCAGGTGGCGGCCGGCAAAGGCGCGCCGCGGCCAGCGGCGCGCGTGAGGCCCGGGCGCTAACCCACCCTCACAGCCGGCGCTCCAGGCGCCGCCAGAGGCGACGGATGTTTCCTCGGTGGGTAAAGAGAATGGCCAGGTAGAGGGTGCAGGTGAGGCCCACCGCCAGGCGCCCCCCAGGGAAGTAGGCAGCGGCGGCCACCGCCGCCGCCCCGGCGGCCAGCGAGCCGACGCTGCTGATGCGCGTCCAGAGAAAAAGGAGGGCGTAGGCCACCACGCCCGCCAGCGCCGCGGCCGGGACGAGAATGGCCAGGACGCCAAGGGCCGTCGCCACGCCCTTGCCGCCGCGAAAGCCCAAGGAGAAAGGGGCGACGTGCCCGGCGAAGGCGCTGAGGCCGGCCAGCGCCGGGAGGGCGGGTGCTGCCGGGAAAAGCGCTTCGGCCAGCAGCACCGCGAGCGCGCCCTTGCCCGCGTCCAGGAGGAGGACGAGCAGCCCGGGGCCCACCCCGGCGGCGCGCACCACATTGGTGGCGCCGGTGTTGCCGCTGCCGACGGCGCGGACGTCCACCCCGCGCAGGGCCCGGGCCACCAGGTAGCCGACAGGGACGCTGCCCAAGAGGTAGCCCAGGGCGGCCACGGCCGGCACCGCCCAGCCTGGGCTCACGGCCAGCCCAGAAAGCGCACCCGCACCACCACCACCGCGTAGTTGACGGCCAGCGCCGAAAACACCGCCAGCCGGGTGGCCCGGGCCTCCTTGGGACTCAGGGAGAGGAGGGGAAGCGGCAGTGCGAAGAGAAGTTGCAGCGCGGCCAGCAGCGCGCAGGCGGCGAAGCCCAGCGCCGCCACCGTCCCCAGCGGGTTGGCGTCGAGGGCCCCGGCAATGTCTCCATGCGCGACGCGCACCGCCACCCGGGTGAGGCCGCACCCCGGACAGGGCCAGCCGGTGTGCTCGCGCAGCGCGCAGCGCCAAAAGGGCAGCCGCTGCAGCGGCAGCCATCGCGCTGCCGACAGGCCCAGCAGCCCCAACAGGCCGAGGGCGTGCAGAAAGCCGAAGCGGCGCGTGCGCGGAGCCCAGTCCAGCGTCATGTGAGGCCCCTTCGCCTCATGGGCTCCCTTGGCCCAGAGCGGCATAGAGGGCAGCGCCGAAGAGCGCCGCCCCAGCGGCGATGCAGCAGCAAAACAGCACTCCGGGCAGCACCACCGCCGCCGTGGCGCGCCCCACCGTCGTCTCCTGGACGCTGGCCAGGCCGAGGATGAGGAGCACCCCGCCGTAGAGGCTGGCCAACAGTCCCAAGCAGGGAATGAGGCCAACAATGTTGGTGGCGCTGGCGTAGGCGACGACGCGCAGCGTGGCGTAGAAGCCGTTTTTCGCCGCTCCGAAGAGCATGCAGAAGAGGTGCTGAATGGCGGCGAAGAGGATGAGTCCCACCGGGTAGAAGAAGAGGCTGAAGACAAGCTGCGCCCCACCGGCGCCGCTGGCCGCGTTGCGGATGGCCGCCCGAGCGCTGGGGGGGAGCTCGCCCACCTGGTCGAGCACCGACTGCAGGCTGGCGCGCCCTAGCCCGAGGGCACCAAAGGGCGCAGAGATGAGAAGGCCCACCGCAAACAGAATCCACGCGTACAACAGCGCATCCGTCCAGGAGCCATTGGGCTTCACCGACGCCCAGAAGGCCTGGGGGCCGAAAATGGTGCGCTTCCACGTCTCGAAGAGTCCGGTGAACCAGCCCACCGTGGCCCGGCGCTCCCAAGGCGTCTCCTCCCGGAGGGCCGGGCCGGGCCCGAGGCTGCCCGGCCCTCCCGGGCCACTCGGCCCGCCCCAGCCCGCGCCGGAGCCCTCCGGCGGTGCACCGGGGAAGGCAGGCACGTCCACCTGTTGTCCGCAGTTGGGGCAAAACTGCAACCCGCTGCGGTCGGTGGTGAAGACGGAAGCGCAGCGCGGGCAGCGGGCTTGCATGGGTGTCTCCCCCGGGGGGCCTTGGAAAGCTGCACGGAGACTAGGGGCGCGCCCGAAGGGCGGGCAAGGCCCGTGCGTCGGAGCGGCGTGGTGTGTTGCAACAGCGTCATGGCCTACGGCTACACCATGCAGTCCGTCCGCGGGGCGGCCGACCGCGCCGTCTCCGTGGCCCGGCGCTTCCTCCATGCGCAGGACGTCCACTCGGACATTCACGACGTGCAGGACGACCCACGCTTCCAAGCCAGAGGCGTGGACTTGCTGTGGGCCACCAAGGGCGAGCTGTTGGGCGTGGAGGTGAAGGGGGACCGCCAGGGGACGCGGCGGGGCAACTATTTTTTCGAGCTCATCTCCAACCTGGAGAAAAACACGCCGGGCTGCTTCCTGTACTCGAGCGCCCACCTCCTCCTCTACGTCTTTTTGCAGAGGCTCGAGGTGCACGCGCTGCCCCTCCCGGCGACACGCAGCTGGTTTCTCCCCTGCGCCGCTCGCTACCCGCTGCGGCACACCGGCACGCGGCTGGGCGCCGAGGGGTACACCACCGTCGGCGCCCTCGTCCCCGTCCGGGACGTGCTGGGCGCCGTCCCCGGCGCGCGCTGCGTCCCCCACGCCGAGTGGGCGCTCCCGGACGGTGGCCTGGCCGCCTCGGGGTGAGGGGCTTTCCGTCGAGCGCCTAGCCCAGTGGACGGACGGCAGCGCGGGCTGAGTCCGGCGCACCTGGCGCGCCGGGCACGACGGGCCACAGCGTGGGGTGGCGGCGCCCGTCCTCCACGCGCGCGGCCAAAAAGGGCGTGCAGCCGCGCTCGGCGAAGGCCCGGCGGAAGGCAGCAAAAGTGCCCCCGGCCGCCCAGGCGTCCAGGGCGGCCAGCCCGGCCTCGGGGCCGCACTGGGCCAGCATGTACTCCACAAACGCCCAGCGGGCAGACGTCGGCCGCACCTCGGCCTTGCCCTTCAGCCCGGCGCGCAGACGCGCCAGGCGGCCGTCCACCGTCTGGACGCCGGCAAAGGGCGCCCCGTCGAGGGGAGTGTGGCGCTTGGCGACGAAGGGGGCCACGCCCAGCGCCACCGGGAGAATGCGGGAGAGCTCGGCGGTGAAGCGCACCAACTCGTCCACGTCCGCGTCCTCCTCCAGGGGCAGCCCCACCATGCTGTACACCTTGAGGCGCTCGAAGCCGGCCTGCGCCGCATAGCGGGCGGCGCGGAGAATTTGCTCCTCCGAGTGCTTGCGGTCGACGAGGTCCCGCATGCGCTGGCTCGCCCCGTCCGAGGCCACGGTGAGGGTGCGGGCGCCGCCGCGGCGCAGCGTGTCCACCAGCTGCTGGGACAGTCGGTCCGCCCGGAGGGAGGAGACGCCCACCTCCCGGCCACTGTCCACCAGGGCGCGCAGAAGCTCGCCAATGCGCGGATGGTCGGTGACGGCTGCCCCCACCAGGCCCACCCGTCGGGCATGTGGGGGCACCAACTCCAGCACCCGCTCCGGCGGGACGGTGCGCATGCCGCCGTTGGTGGTGCGGCGCATGACGCAGTAGTGGCAGCCGCGGCTACAGCCGCGCTCCGGCTCGATGAGAAACATGCTGCGCAGCTCGGTGTGGGGCGTGAGAATTTGCGAGCGCGCGGGCAGCCGGCCGTCCCCGGCTCGGGCGACGTACAGCGGCTCCCCGCCTCGGCCAGGCACGCGAAAGCCGGGGGTTTGGGAAAGCCGCTGAAGGAGTCTCTCCCGGACGGGAAAGGCCTGCACCGCGTCCAACAGCGTGTGCACCAGCTCCTCGGCTTCCCCCTGGACGAGGACGTCGACGAAGGGCTCCAGCGGCGCCGGGTTGGAGAAGGTGAGCGGGCCGCCGGCCACCACCAGTGGGTGCTGGCTGGTGCGCTGGGCGGCCAACAGTGGCAGCCGGGCCAGGGACAGCATGCTGAAGAGGCCGGTGAGCTCCAGCTCATAGGCCACCGAGAAGGCCAGCACCCCGAAGGAGGCCACCGGCGTCTGGGACTCGAGGGTGAAGAGGGGCGTGCGGCTGGCCTGGAAGCCCTCCACGTCCTCGGGGAGGAAGGCGCGCTCGGCGGCGGCCTCGGGGTGGGCGTGAATTTCGCGGTAAATGGTTTGAAAGCCCAAGCTGCTCATGCCCACCTGGTAGGGGCTTGGGTACAGCAGGGCCACCCGGAGGGGCGCCACTTTGTGCAGCGTCCCCTCCTCGGCAGCCAGCAGCTGTGCGGCGTGCTCGAGGTAGGCGCGGGAACTCAACGGCAGCTCTTCACAAAAAACGACGGCTCCGCGCGGACCGAAGTCCGGGCGGAGCCGAGGTGGTGCACAGGCCAGCGGTTATTGGCCGAAGCCCGGCGTGATGTACGGGAACGTCGTCGGCGAGAAATTTTGGAAGAAGCACACGCCGTCGAACGTCGCGATGCTGTTGTTGTTGATGGAGCCGCCGCCACACCCGTTGCTGGTGGTGGCCAGAATGTAGGGGCTCGGGCTGCAGGAGGACATGGTATCCACCATCACCGGAGCCATGGCAACCATGGCGCTGTTGCAGTTGGTGGGGATGCCCGGCAGAACGCCCGAACCGAGTGGCCGGGGCGGGTTGGCGTCCGGCTGCGGGTTGGGGTTGCAGTCGTTGTCCACCTGGCAAACGGCGGTGGGCCACAGCGCGATGAGGTTGTAGTTGCGCGTGCACACGTCGCCGCTGGTGGCGTCCGTCCGGGTGATGATGGCGGTGGCCTGCATCTGCGTCCCTGCACCGGCAGCCGGTGTAGAGTACACCGTCGCCGTCGGGTAGCTGTACTGCACCGTCTGGTTGCCCGCTGGCTCGGCAATGAGCTGCGTGCCCGGGCCGCCGTCCATGACGATGTCGCACGTGCCCTGGGCCGAGACGACGTCGGTCGTGAAGTTGCCCAAGACGAGCGGGATGTTGGAGACGGGCGGAGTGCTGTTGGGGCTCCCCTGGACGTAGTCACCGGTGAAGGGCGTCGTATAGGAGAACTCGTCCGGCACCATGGCGGTGAGCTTGAGGCTCGAGATGACCGGCCCGTAGGACTCGACGTAAATCTGTCCGACGAAGTCCCCGGTGGGCCAGTAGGAGAACTCCGCGTTGGCGCAGGCCGGGGTGGGCGCGAACCCCGCATCGGAATTCAGGTAGTAGTAGGCCACGTAGGGAGTGCCGTTACCGAACGGTCCACCGCTGGTGTGGGCGATGACGCAGGGCCCGGGCGGCTGCGCCGGGCAAGCGCTGAAGAGGAACGCGGCCCCTGCAGAGATGAGCGAAAGATAGATGACTTTTCGGGTTCTCATGGGTCGAGTTTCCATTTTTAGAAGGTGAACCGCGCGAGGAACCGGAAGTTCCGCGGAGTTTGGTAGGCAGTGGCGTGGCCGAAGTTGCTGTTGATGACGTTCGGCGGAACCGGGCCAGTGGTGACGTAGGTCTGTCCGTTCGGGCTCTTGAGCGGGTTGCTCTTGAGCTCGGACGGGGTGGCGTTGAGTTCCGCTGCCACCGGCGTGTTGCCCGGGTTCACCCAGGACTGGTCGACCGCGGTGACCGTCTGTAGGCCGAGGACGTTGAAGCAGTCCATGCCGACGCTCAGTTTCATGTCCCCGCCGAGGCCAATGTCCACGGTGGCGTGCAGGTCAAACTGGTGCACCCACGGCAGTCGTCCATACGTGCCCTGCGGGACGAGGAACACCACGTCCGCACCGTAGAGGATGTCGCCGCCCAAGGCCGAGATGGGCGCGCCCGAGTGCCCGGTGTAGGCGGCACCGAGGGTGAGCCCGACGGTCGGCGAGAAGATGAACTGGTAGGAGCCGAAGGCTTTGATGCGGTTCTGCTCATCATTGGGCAACGGACCGAAGCCGTTGATGAGGAACTGCGGCAAGTCGTAGGTGGCGTTGATGTTCGGGTCCAACTGTCCCTGGGTGGCGGTGAAGAGGCCGCCCACGTTGCCGTTCAAGGTGAGGTAGGTGTAGCTGAATTGCGCCTGCCAGTGGTCGGCGAACGTCTTCGTCAACGAGACGGTGTAGCCGTTGTAGATGCGCGCCGGCAGCGGGAAGTTGTTGGCGATGCCCTGGCCAGGGTTACCGAGGACGTAGCTGGCCGCGGCGTTGTTGCTGTAGTCCTCAATCAGCCGCGACAGGCCGCGGTGGGTGTAGTTCACGCCCAGCCGTGCATTCGGGAAGATTTCGTACTCGGCGCCAATCGACACTTCGTCCGTCTTCTGCGGGCCGATGTTGGGGTCGACCAACTCCTTGTCAGCACCGATGACGGCCCAGTACTGGTTCGGGCCAGCGCCGCCCGGCAAGAGGTTGCTTGGGGTGTTGCTGCACAGCTGGTTGGTGACAGCTGGGTTGCCGCAGTTCAAGTGATAGGCGTACACCTGCTCGTTGCCGATGAGGGAGCGGTCGGCCAAGTCCAGCGGAACCGCCTCATAGTAGAAGGCGTAGCTCGCGTAAATTTTCGACTTGCCCTGGTACGTCGGGTCCCAGATGAGGCCGATGCGGGGCGACCACTGGTTGTTGAGGGCCAGGGCCAGGGCACCGGTGTTGTTGTACATGTACTCAGCATCCCACCGGACGCCGATGTTGAGGGTGACCTTGTCCATGATGTTCCAGCTGTCTTGCAGGAACGCGCCTGGCAGCAGGGCCGTGGGGTTTTGGTTCTGCCACTGCAGGATGACCGCCTGGTCCGGACCCGACAGGTAGCTCACCGACCGGAAGTCAAAGTACTGGCCAGTGGGGGTGTTGGCTGGGCCGGTGAAACCTTCGTAGAAGTCCATGCCCGAGTAGCCAATCTCGTTGGTGTAGCTCAGCCACTCGACGTCGACGCCGCCCTTCCACGTCTGGTGCCCCAAGGCATTCCAGAAGTAGGTGAGGACGGCCTTGGCCTGGATGCGGTCTTCGGTGATGTTCCGCAAGAAGCCCGGACCACCCTGGATGTAGTTGGAGACTTGGCAAGCTCCGGAGCCGGTGGGCCCGTTGCAGAGGGCCGCCAGCGGTCCATTGGTGAGGGCCGGGTCCACCGGAATGCCAGCGGCGTTGGTGAATTGGTTGAGGTTCCAGCCGCCGGCGAAGAGCACCCCCGGGGTGTCGATGAGGCCACCGGCAGTGCTCGGCTCGGAGGCCGGACCGGCGAAGCTGGTTCCATCGAGGGCCGTCTGGTTGTTGTTCTGGTGGTGCCAGCCGACGGTCACGTCGAGGAGCAGCTTCTTTTCCATGAAGGACGAATTGAGGCGCAACACCATGTCGATGGTGTTGTCATTGCCGGCATAGCCGCTCGCGCCGTAGTTGCCGTTCGGTCCGAAAATGTACGGACTGCTGTAGGTGTCGGGCGTCCCAGCAATCGACAAGCTGACGCGGTTGTCGGAGTTGATGAGGTACGTCAACTTGCCGATGTATTGGAAGTTGGTTTGACTGTCGTAGTAATTCCTGGTGGCGCCCGGGTACTGAATGCTCGAGTGCTGGGGCACGCCATTGACGTCGGTGATGATGTTTCCTTCGGCGTCCGTGGCGAACGGCGACACCGAGCGGGTGAGTTGCGACTTGTACTGCGACGGGTCGAAGCCGACGAAGAACCACAACTTGTCCTTGATGATGTAGCCGCCCAACGTGCCGCCGATGTCCCAGGCGTTGTAGAGCTTCTGGGACTGGTTGAAGATGGTGGTCGAGCTGGTGACCGCGGTGCCCGTCTGCGCCATGAAGCCTGGCGTCCAGGTGGCGAAGATGGACCCGTGAAATTCGTTACCACCGCTCTTGGTGGTGACCGACAGCACGCCGCCGGTGGTTCGCCCGTACTCTGGCATGTAGCCGCCGGTGAGGACGTTCATCTGGTCGACGAATTCCACCGAGAAGTCGCTGCCGGCGGTGTTGGAGCCCGAACCCAGGATGTAGCTCTTGTTGGTGACGCCGAAGCCGACGTCCGAGAAGCTCAAGCCGTCGATGAGGTAGGAGTTCTCAGGGGACGTCGTGCCGGAGATGGAAATACCGAAGAGGTCCGTTTGAACTGCCGGAGCAGCCAGGGCCAGGCCGGAAAAGCTGCGGACGCCGCCGTTGCCTGCCTCGGCGGGAGAAATGGGGATGTTTTGAGAGAAGGTGCTGGTGACGGTGAGGCCGGTCTGCGTCGAGCCGACGTCGATGACCGGCGGCTTGCCGACGACCACAATCTCCTCACCCTTGAGGGACTCAGGCAGCAGCTCGACGTTGAGCCGCAGCGTCCGGTCGGCGTCGAGGGCAATTTCACCTCGGGAATACGGCCGGTACGTCTCCTTCTCGAACCGAAGGGTATAGGTGCCTGGAGGCAGCTGCGGGATTCGGTAGGTGCCAGATGAGTCGCTGACCGAAACCTGCTCGCCTTGCAGCTGAGGAGAACTTGCAGTCACGACAACATCGGCGACCGGTGCCTTAGTCGAGCCGTCGACCACCGTACCGGTCAAGGTACCGGTGCCAGCCCCTTGCGCTCTGACCTGACCGGCCGCGAGCAACCCGAGGAGCACGAGCGCATAGCTCAAGCCCCTCCCAACAAACTCCCTGTTTGGACTCACCGAACCCCTCCAAGTGTGGTCGAAAGCGGGAAAGCGAAGGGCGAGGATGGTCGGGGCTCCGGGCGCCTGTCAATAGAAGTTTGCAGACGGCCTGTGATTTTTGCCCTCGAAGTGCTGCACGGATGGAACCAAACCGTCAGCGGGCGCGTTCCACCCTGCTGGACGGAAGGACTTGTGCGCGGCCGCCCTTCTGAGGTAGCCGCTGATGTAGGTAGTGAGTCTCGACTTCCGACGCGTCGGTGAAGACGCGCTCGTTGGATCAGTCCGCAGCGAGGGAGAACCCGGGCGATGTTTGATTCTGTCCTAGGCCACGGCACAGTACCCAAGTCCCGGTTCGGTACCGGTGCGGTTGTTTCGGTCCTGCTGCACGTCGCCGTTCTCGGGATGGCCATCTACCTCAGCACCCGCCCCGCCCGAAGCCAGGAGAAGGAGATTGCGGTGGTGTTGAAGGTCGCCCC
>JBKQJL010000098.1:0-2789 GCA_052147975.1 Myxococcaceae bacterium | reverse complement strand
GGGGCTTCCGGACGCCGGGGAGGAAGTCTCGGTGCGCCGGGTGGTGGGGCGCAGCGGGCGGGGCCGGGTGCACGTCAACGGGGGGCTGGCCACGGTGGGCGTCCTCAGTCAGCTGCTGCAGGGGCTGTTGGACGTCGCCGGGCAACACGCGCACGTCGCCCTCTTCCAGCCCGCCTTCCAGCGCTCGCTGTTAGACCGCGTGGGCCGTGTCCCGGCGGCGCGAAAGGCCTACCAAGCCGCCTACGCCCTTCTCCAGGCGGTGGACGCCGAGCTGGACGCGCTCGGCGGGCCGTCCGGGGCCGAGGAGCTCCTCGGCTTCCTGCGCTTTCAGCTGCAGGAGGTGGAAGCCCTGGCCCCCGGTTTGGACGAGGAGGGGCGCTTGGAGGAGGAGCGCCGCCGGCTGGCCTCGGTGGAGCGCCTGCGGGCGGCGGCCGAGGAGGCCACGGCGCGCCTGGCCGAGGAGGGCGGGGCGGCCGAGTCCGCCGGCCGGGCCCGCGCCACGGTGGAGGAGGCCCTTCGCCACGACGGGCAGCTGGAGGGCGTGGCGCTGGCCTTGCGCACCGCCACCGCCGAGCTCGAGGAGGCGGCGTCCGCGCTGCGCAGCTACCTGGGCCGGCTGGAGGCGGACCCGCAGCGCCTCCTGGAGGTGGAGGACAGGCTGGACGCCTTGCGCCGGCTGTGCCGCAAGCACGGGACGGACGTCCCGGGCGTCCTTCTCCGCGCCGCCTCCCTGCGCGCCGAGGCCGAGCGGTTGGCCGGCCGGCACGAGGCGCTGGACGCGCTGCGCACGAGGCGCAGCCTGCTCGAGTCCTCCTGCTGGGAGGCGGCCCGGGCGCTGCGCACCGAGCGGGAGCGGGCGGCGACGAGGCTGGGCCGCGCCGTCCAGTCGGTGCTGGCCGAGCTGGCGCTCTCCGGGGCGCGCTTCCGCGTGGAGGTGGCGGCCGCCGACGCCCTCGGCGGCGAGGGCGCGGACGAGGTGGAATTCCTCTTCAGCGCCAACCCCGGCGAGGCCTTGCGCCCGTTGCAGAAGGTGGCCTCGGGCGGGGAGGCCTCGCGGCTTCTCCTCGGGCTGCGGCGCGTCTTCCTCGAGCGGGACGCGTGCGAGACGGTGGTGCTGGACGAGGCGGACGCCGGGGTGGGGGGGGCCGTGGCGGACGCGGTGGGGCGCCTCGTCCGGCAGGTGGCAGAAGGACGGCAAGTGCTGTGCGTCACCCATCTGCCCCAGGTGGCGGCCCACGCCGACGCCCACCTCGTCGTCCACAAGGCATTGGCCGCCGGGCGCACGGCCTCTGCCGTCACCTCCCTTGGCCCTGGGGCGCCCCGGGTGGCCGAGCTGGCGCGCATGCTGTCCGGCGTCAAAGTGAGCGAGGCCGCCATGCAGGCCGCCGAGGTGCTGTTGCAGGGTGCCACCCCTGCCCGTCATGCCGTGCCCCCGGGGCGCCCGCGCCCCCAGCCCGGCACGCTACCCACACGCTAACCTTGCCCCTGCTTCCAGCGGTGCCGTAGCATCCCTGGCCGCGTGGGTGCCCCGGCCGAGCGAGCTCCTGTCCGGTTGAAGGCCGCCTCTGCAGGCCTAACGGACGTCGGCCGGAAGCGCGACCACAACGAGGACAGCTTCCTCATCGACGAGGAGTTGCAGCTGTACGTCGTGGCCGACGGCATGGGCGGCCACGCTGGCGGCGGCACGGCCTCCCGCATTGCCGTGGAAACCATTGACAAGCGGCTTCGGGACTTGCGCGCTGCCGAGGCGCCCAGTCCCGCGCCGGCCAACCTGCAGGACTCGGCCGTCCCGGAAACCATCCGCAGCGCGGTGGAGCAGGCCTGTCTGGCCATTTTTGCCAAGGCCCAGGAGGACCCGGAGCTGGCCGGCATGGGCACCACCGTCATCTCGCTTCTCCTGGACGACGCGCATGCCTTCTTCGCCCACGTCGGCGACAGCCGCGCCTACCTCATCCGCGGGGAGCTCATTCAGCAAATTTCCGAGGACCACAGCCTCGTCAATGAGCAGATAAAGGCGGGGATGATTACGCCCGAGGAGGCGCGTCACAGCCGCTACCGAAATATTATTACCCGCTCCGTCGGCTTCGAGGAGGAAGTGCAGGTGGATGTGATGGGGCTGCTCGCCGAGCCGGGCGACGTCTTCATCCTCTGCTCGGACGGGCTGGCCAATATGATGGAGGACACAGAAATTCTGGAGATTGTCCGGGCCAACCCCCTCGAGGAAATTCCGGCGAAGCTCATTGAGCTCGCCAACGAGCGCGGGGGGGACGACAACATCACCGTCATTGCCGTGCGCGCGGAGCTTGACGATGGGCCTGAACCACGCACCAGCCGTGTAGTTCGCTCGCCTTGACGTGTAAGGAAGCAGGTGCTACCGACGCCCACCCTCGCACCCGAGGCTTTCGAGAAACGGTGCAGGGAATAGCTGCGCTCAGGGTATGCTGAGTCGTTGACGGTTTTGGGGGCAACCAGGGAGCCAGGGCTTTGGCCAAGAAGAGCTTCACCCTCATCGTCGTCCCCGAGCACGACCAGGCCGTCCGCCGCTACCAGGTGGACCGCAAACTGTTGCGGCGTGTCGTCGCCAGCGCCGCGCTGCTGGTGGTGGTGCTGGCCGTGGCCTCGGTGCACTACACCCACCTTTTGTACCGAGCCTCGGAGAACCGAGCGCTGCGGGACGAGAATGTCGCGCTGCGCACCCAGCTCAAGAGCTTTCGCGAGCACATCGAGCAGATGGCCGGCACGCTGGAGCGGGTGGAGCGCTTCGACCAGAAGCTGCGGGCAGTCACCCT
>JBKQJL010000097.1:0-8776 GCA_052147975.1 Myxococcaceae bacterium | reverse complement strand
ATAGCGGGCCAAAAGGATGTCCAGTTGAAGGTCGCCGCTGGGGGCGGCGACTTCCAGCTGCGAGTCAGCGGCCAGCTGGTCTGGGGCACGGCGCGCGCCGCGGCGCGCGTTGAGCGCGAGGCGCAGCGCCGCGGCCCGCAGCCAGTGCTCGAGCGAGCCGCGACCGGCGTATTCGAGAATTCTCGGCTCGGCCGGTGCCGCCACCAGAATCCGCTCCAACAGCTGTTGCGTCACCTCCTCGACGAAAGCCGGCGAGGCATCGACTCCCCGCACCGTCGAGCTGGCAATGGGCATGAACTCGGCCTGAAACAGCCGCAGCGCCTCGGGCTGGCCGTGGCCGCAGGCGAAGGCCAGGCAGAGGTCGGCCAAGTGCAGTCGGTCCAACTCGGCCTCGGGCGTTCGGCTGCGGGACAGCTGGGTCGCCCAGTGCGCGACAAAGGGCTCCGGGTCGACGCGCAGGGACGGCCTGGCGTGCAACGCCTTGGTCAGGAGCTGCCCGAGGTGCTCGTCAATTCCGGGCCGGGCGCGCAACGCGGAGGCGCGGGGCAGTTCACCCCAGAAGACGCTCGAGTATGGAAAGGAGCTCACCGATGTCCGCTGCGGGAGGGGCACGCTATCACTCGTACCGAAACCAGAGCCAAGCGAGCCAGCTCAGAGCCGCCAGCGACAAGACGACCAGACCCCAGCGCAACCAAGCGGAGGACAGTCCGGTTTCCGGGGCAAGCTCGCGGTAGACGAAGCCCTCTCCAAGCGGAGTGTGTGACCCGCTCTCGCCTAGGCGCACTCCGAAGACGATGAAGTCGCGCCCGTTCGAGCGCAGGCGGCTGAAGCGCCCCAGCGGCGGGCTACTCGTCCATTGTTGCCCTGCCCATCCCCCGTCCGGCGCACGCAGGGAAATGCCCGCGCCGGCGGTGCGACCGAGCTCGTCCAGCAACTCACGGCCCAGCCAGCTTCCGGTGAGCATGGCCCCAACCACCGAAGCGCCGCGGATGACGGGCCGTGCTGAAACGAGGAGCAAATCATCCCGTCGGACTGGCTTGGTGAGGGGAATGCCTAAGGGGTCGAGCGTCGCTGCGGACCAAAGCTCGTCGCCTGAGACTTCGTCCATGGTCCCCACGAGCAAAGGAAGGGCCGGGGCGGCGACGCCATAGGACTCGACGTCGGCGAGATTCAGAATGACGCGTCCCCAGGCATTCACCAGCAGCAAGACGTCGCGCTCTTTAAGCCCAGGCAAGTCGGCCGAGCGCATCACTTCGTGTGCCTCGGCGAATTGCTCCTCCTTGGAGGCCTTCTCCGCGAGGCCCAAGGCGGCGTCCATGTTGCTGGCCTGTCCAAACGCCTCGAGGACGCCCTCGGCCCGCAGGCCAATGCTGGCCTGAAGGTCGATGAGGTCGTGCTGAGCTCGAAGCAGGTCGGGCAGCCGCTGGGCGGCGGCGGTGAGCTCGTGCTCCACGCGAAGGACGTAGAGCGCGTGTCGCGCCCACAGCCCGGCGGTGAGGAGCACCAGCGCGGCGACCGCCAGCAGCGTCCTGGTCCGGAATGGCCTCCGCGCCTCTCGCAGCGCGGCCACCAGGCCGTCCATCGACGGCCAGCGTGCCGCCGGGTCCGGCTCCAGCCCCCGGGCAAGCACCCGCCCCACGCCGGCCGGGACGCGGGCGCTGGCGCGGGCGGCCGGTGGGACGGTGGGGGCAGAGGAAGCGGACCGACGGACGGGGCGACTGCCGTAGAGGGCCTCGTAGAGGGCGACACAAAAGCTGTATTGGTCGGTCCGGGCGTCCGAAGGAGCCCCCCGCCATTGCTCGGGCGCCATGTAGGCGGGAGTTCCCGCCAGGCGGGTGTCGACATCATGCGCTGCCCGGGCCAGGCCGAAGTCGGTTACGCGGACGCGTCCGTCGTCGCCCACCAAGACATTCTCGGGCTTGAAGTCGCGATGGATGATGTCGGCGTGGTGGGCTGCGGCCAGTCCCGTTCCGGCCGCCAGGTACAGCTCGAGCACGCGCCGAGGACGAAGGCCAGGGGCCGCTTGCGCGCTGCGCAACGTCTGGCCGCGTACAAACTCCATGGCGAAGAAAACCTCGTCCTGCCACGTTCCAACGTCGAAGACGGTGATGATGTTGGGGTGGGAAAGCCGGGCCATGGCTTGTGCCTCGGACAAAAGGTTCGAGCGGCCCAGGCGGCCCTCTGGCCCGACCACGTCGGAGCGCAGAAGCTTGAGGGCGACTTTTCGGTCCAGCTCTGGGTCATAGGCGCTGTACACCACTCCCATTCCGCCGCTGCCAATCGGGTCGAGCACGACGTAGCGCGCGAGGTTGGTGCCGCGCGGCAATGGCCTTGCCGCCGCTTCGTCCGGTTCCGCGCTGACCAGCGTCCGCACCAGCCCGGCCACAAGCTCTCGACAGTTGTCGCAGGTGTCGAGGTGGACGCGCACTGCGTCCCGCTCCTCATCCGACGTGTCGGCGGCCAGGTACAGCGCGACGGCATTCTCGTCGAGACAGGGGATGGCCGCCGCAGCCTCGACGCGCTCACCGGGAGCGCTCATTGCGGCACGTACCCTGCCCGCGCTCGGTAGGGGCGGCCAAACTTGTCGAGGTGGGTTGGGTTGAAGACCCGCGAGTGGAGCACCAATTCGACGGGTGGTGTGTTCGCCTCACCGACGGTGACTTCGGTCTCGAAGGGCTCGATGTTGCGCCCCCAGACGTGAAGGGGGTAGCGGCCGGGGGCGACGTCGTGGATGACGAAGTGGCCCGCCTCGTCCACCAGAGCGAAAGCTCGGTTGGGCAGCACCAGCACGTTGGCAAACATTGCCTCGTGAATGTTGCAGTAGACGTCGACCAGACCCGGCGTCGGGAAGGAAACTTCGCGCGTTTGCTGCGGTCCTGGCTTTCCCAAGTCGAAGGAACGGGCAGACGAGGTGGAGAAGACGTTGTGAACCACTGGGTCGTCATTGGTGAATTGCACCGACTGCCCGGCGACGATGACTCTCAGACTCGGGACAAAGGTTTTGTTTTTCTGAGAGATGACTGGCGCGGCGACGGGAGGCGGCTGGCGAAAACCGGTGAGGTACACCACGACGGGCTGGACACTGGCCAGCTGCTCGCCGTGGCTGGCCTCCAGACGGACGGAGCCGCCCACGTCGGCGGCGGCGGCCGGGACGGCCGTGGCCAGGCCGAGCAGGCCGGCTAGAAGGTAATGCCCCACAGCACCTTGGGGAGGAAGCGATTGGAGTTGTTGGTCAGGCCGAACAGCGTCCCGAAGGTGACCCACATTTGCCCCCGCGTCCACGCGACCGAAGGCCCGAGAAAGAGCTGCGCCAGGTTGGGGTAGGGCGTCTGCCCCGCCAGCGGCAGCTGCCCATCCAGCTCGGCAGCGAGACGCAACTCGTGCCCCACCGGGACGGACACGCCCAGCGCCGCCGTGCCCAGCGCAGAGACCGACCCAGCGGCCGAAGACTGCAGGAAGGGCAGGCCCAGCTGCACGCCGAGGTTGGCGGTGCCCTGCACCCCTTTGAGGTTTCCGTAGGTGGCCACCAGGAGAATTTTGAGCTCGGGGGGGCTGGCCGGGTGCTTGTAATAAACGTAGCTGCTGAGGGGCTGCTGGTACTCCACCCGCAGCAGGGGTTGCAAGCCGTCTTCCTCTTCTCGGGCGAAGAGACGGTAGCGGGCAACCAGGCTGATGGAGTTGAGCTGCATGTACTCGGGGTACGCCACCACCACCAGCGGCAGCGACATCTCCAGGTGCGGGGTGAAGCCCACCGTTGGCCCCAGCCAAACCCACCCGGTGACGGGAAGGCCTGGCTTGGACGGAATTTGCCCTTCCGCCCACACCCATTGCTCGAGCTCGACGTCTCCCTCGGGAAGCACCTGCGTCTCGTCGACGAAGAGGTGGCTGGTGCGGTCGGCATAGGCGGGCGAGGCGGTGCCCAGCGCGAGTACGAAGAGAGGCACCCAGCCAGGGCGGCCCATGCTGCCTAAGCGCCACCTGCACTCCATGCTGCCTCCGGCTGGCCCTTGCGCGGGGACGGCTCCGTGGGGGGTACGGCGGACTCCTCCCGGGGTTACCAACGCGTTCGCGCCCCCACCAGCGGGCGGGCGACATGGTAGCCGAGCTCCCGCTCCACCGGGCACTTGCCGGCAGGCGCTCAGGAGGCCGCAACCGGTGCGGCCGCCAGTGTCTCGTTAAGCCAGCGCCGCGCCGCAGCGGTGTCCACGCCGAGAGTGTCGAAGCCTGGGAAGACGACGCTTTGCAGCGTCTCGACGTACACCTGCCGTCGCAGCGACTGGGGGACGACTCCGTGCCGGAGCAAGTCCGGATGGTCTGCCGCCGCCGTGGGGGCCTTGAAAATCTCCGGACCGGCGCTCCCGGCAACCATTCCCGGCAGGAGGGGCCCGAGGAAGGCCAAGTCCAGCCGCGGGCGCACCCACGCCAAGTAGGCCCAGCCGAGCCGACTGTGGTGCACCTCGTCTCGAGCCAGCTCCTGCAAGGCAGACTTGAGCTCGGGGTTCTCCACCCCCTCCAACAGCGTGACGAGAGTCGCGGTGCTCTGCGTCTCGGCGACGCAACACTGGGCGACCACCTCGTAGGTGAGTCGTGTGGGCTCGCTCCAGCTCCTGAGGGCATACTCGATGACGCGGTCGACCGCCGTCAGCTGCGTCCCACCGACGGCGCGGAAGAAACGCTCACAGTGGGCGGCGTGTCGCGTCTCGTCTCGAGAAGCTCGCTCGGCGAGCTCGACCAGCGTGCGGGGCGCGCCGAAGGCTTCGAGCCTGCGCGCCAGGGCACCGAAGCGAAGCGAGGCCTCAGTCTCGATGCGGTAGCGCAGGCCCCAGGTATTGGCGACCACTTGCTGCAGCGACGGCTCCACGGCCGTCGTCACCAGCCGCCGGGAGCTCCTGGCGGAAAGCCCATGCCCGTGCCGCCGTCGGCCAGGCCGCCATCCGGCAACAGCGAGGTGCCGCCGGTGCTGCTGCTTCCAGCGGGGTCGGGCGTTGTCCCGCCGCCGCAATGGGCGATGCCAAGTGCTGCGCCAGCCAGCACCAGCGCATGAAATAGCTTTTTGAGCTTCACGGGTCTGCCTCCTCGAAAACTCTCCGACTCCCCAAGAAGACACCAACCGTCGAAGACGTTGCAGGTGTCGCTGGAAAAGCGCTTGCCAAGCCCAGTGGCCTTTGAGACGGTCCGCGAAACTTCCCTATTCAGCCTCGCGCTTCAACCCCCAGGGGTCCCCCATGACCACGTCTGCCCGCATCACTGTGTGTTTCTTCACACTTTCCGCCGCTGTGGCCCTTGGGCAGTACCCCCAGCCCCAGTACGTCCCTCCCCCCACCCCCACCATGGCGACCGCCAACATCGCGGTGCAAATTACCCAAGCCCGCCAGCGCAACGCGATGCTCATGCAGAGCTACACCTGGAATGAGCGCGCCGACATCATGAAGAACGGCAGCAGCGTGGACCTCCGCATCGACGTGTGCACCTTCCCTCCCGGTGGGGTGAAGCAGTGCACCGTCGTCAACGACCAGCACGCGCCGCTCCCGGGAGGCTTCTTCCGGAGGAATGCGGCCGAAAACAAAATCAAAGAGATGGCGTCTTACCTGAAGGGCCTCAAAGCCCTGCTGGACCAGTACACGCTGCCCACCGGCGGGGCGATTCTCAACTTTCTCACCACCGCCCAGACGACGGGCCCGGGACCCGAGGGCTTTCTCACCACTGCCGGCGGCAACGTCGTTGTGCCGGGCGACACGCTCACCATCTGGACCAATGCTGCGACGCGGCAACCGGCCCGCATGTCGGTGAACACCACCTACCAGGGGCAGGCCGTCCAGCTGACGGCCACCTTCAAGACGCTTCCGAGCGGGCTCAATTACATGAATTACGCGACGGTGGACGTGCCCGCCCAGCAGCTACAGCTCAACGTCCAGAATTTCGACTTCGTCCAGAACTGACGGCCCTCTCAGACGGCCGCCATCCCCAGCTGAGAGTGGGCGGCGTGCACATGCTGCACGAGCTGGGAAATGTCGATGGGCTTTTCCAGGCGCCCCACCACCAGCGGGTGGTGGGCGGCCGCGTGCAGCACCCCGGCGCTGCCGGAGACCAGCACCACGCGCAAGTACTGGGCGGAGAGCGGGTGGAGCTGCGCCAGCATCTCAACGCCATTCCGTCCGGGAAGGATGAGGTCCAGCACCACCACCACTGGCTCGGCCACCAACCGCAGCAACGTTGCTGCCTCCTCTGCGTCGCAGGCGGTGAGGACGGTGTGGCCGAGAGCCTCCAGCTGGTCGCGGAGAAACGTGCGGACCAGCACATCATCGTCGACGACGAGGAGCACCGAGAATTCTGGCGCCGCTTCGGCCATAAAGAAGCCTAGCCCGGGCCGGGCGCGGCGGGCGAGCCAGCGTCCTCCCCAGCAGGCGCAGCGTCTGCGTGTTGGACCTACGTTTTTGCGCACGGCCCCCGGGGCGGTCGCTCACCAGAACAGGGGCGCCCGGGTGCGCTTGGTGGGTAGATTAGCGCCGGGCCGGCCCTTGCCAGCGCCCTGGGGAGAACGCGCTCATGGACGACAGGCCTCGCAGCGAGCCGTTTGGGCTGCCCACCGGCGGAGCTCCGGCTTCGGACCGGGCGCCAGAGGCCCTCGCCGCGGGCACGCCAGCTGTCCTCCGGCACGACTTGGAGACGCTGCTCGGGGCGGACCGCGTCCTCAGTCGCCCCATTGACTTGCTCCGCTACGCCTCCGATGCGAGCCCCTACCGGCTGTTTCCGAAGGCCGTCGTCATTGCCCAGGACGTGGAGGACTTGCGCAAGCTCTTCGACTACGCGCGGCAGTGGGGCGAGTCGGTGACGTTTCGCGCTGCCGGGACGAGTCTCAGCGGCCAGTCTCAAGGCGACGGGCTCTTGGTCGACGTGCGACGGCATTGGGCTGGGGTGACGGTGGAAGAGGGCGGTAAGCGTCTGCGCGCGCGGCCCGGAACGGTGATGGCCCACGCCAACGCTGCTCTCTTTCGCTACGGGACTCGTCTCGGCCCGGACCCGGCCAGTGCCAATGCTTGCACTGTGGGAGGCGTCATCGCCAACAACGCAAGCGGAATGTGCTGTGGGACGGCGCAGAATGCCTACAAGACACTGGCGTCGCTCAGCTTTCTGTTGCCTTCCGGGACGCTCATCGACACCGCGGCGCCCTCGGCCGAGCGCCGTTTCGCCGAGGCGGAGCCAGCACTGGCGCGGGGGTTGTTGGACATCAAGCGCCAGATTGAGGCGGACCCGGAGTTGGTGGCCCGGCTGCGGAGGAAGTTCGCAATCAAAAACACCACCGGCTACCGGATGGACGCCTTCCTCGACGGACAGACGCCGCTGGAGATTTTCCGGGGGCTCCTCGTTGGCTCCGAGGGCACACTGGCCTTCGTCAGCGAGGCCGTCTTCGAAACCGTCCCGGACGACCGCTACCGCTTGACGGCGATGCTGGTCTTTGCCGACTTGCACGCGGCGAGCAGCGCGGTGAAGCCCTTCGTGGACCGAGGGGCCGCGGCGGTGGAGCTCCTCGACCGCGCCTCACTGCGCTCGGTGGAGGGCAAGCCGGGCGTGCCGCCGCGGTGGAGCTCGCTCCCCGAGGGCGCTGCCGCCCTGCTGGTGGAGTTTCGCGAGCCCGACGCAACCCGGCTGGCGCGCGTGGAACGCGAGGCCACGCAGCTGCTTTCGCAGCTGGCGTTGGCCGAGCCGGCGCATTTCACGCCGGACGCGACGCTGGCCCGGCAGTACTGGCAGGTGCGCTCGGGGCTCTTGCCCTCGGTGGGTGGCGCACGTCCCAGTGGCTCTTCCTTCATTTTGGAGGACGTGTGCTTCCCGCCGGAGCGACTGGCCGACGGGACCCTCGACATTCAAGCCCTCTTCCGCAAGCACGGCTACGCCGGCGTCATTTTCGGGCACGCCTCTGCCGGCAATCTCCATTTCCTCATCACGCCGTCCCTCAACGCTCCGGAGGACGTCCAACGCTACGCCCATTTCATGAGCGACCTGGTGACGCTGGTGGTGGACAAATACGAGGGCTCGCTCAAGGCGGAGCATGGCACCGGACGCAACATGGCTCCCTTCGTCGAGAAAGAGTGGGGCTCCAAGCTGACCGGGATGATGTGGCGGCTGAAGCGTCTGGCCGACCCGGATGGCCTGCTCTCCCCGGGGGTGCTGTTGACTTTGGACCCGGAGGGCCACCTCAAGCACTTGCACACCACACCCTCGGTGGAGGCGGTGGTGGACCGGTGCATCGAGTGCGGCTTCTGCGAGCCCGTCTGCCCGAGTCGCGATGTGACCACCACCCCGAGGCAGCGCATTGCCTTGCGCCGCGAGATGGCGCGTCAAGGCGCCAACTCCCCGGTGCGGGAGGCGGTGGTGCGCGATTACTCGTACGACGCGGTGGAGACGTGCGCTGGCGACGGCAGCTGCGGTGTGGTCTGCCCGGTCGGCATCAACACCGGAGTGCTGATGAAGCACTTTCGCCACCTCGAGCACAGTCCAACGGAAGAGCGCGTGGCCCTCGGCTTGGCCGAGCGTTGGGGCGAGGTGGAGCGCGGCGCCCGGCGCGCGGTCCAAGTGGGAGGGCTTTTCGGGCCCACGCTGATGAAGGGCGTCACCCGCCTGGCGCGAACGGTGCTCAACAAGGACTTGGTGCCGGAATGGCTGTCGGTGATGCCCCACGCGGCGAAAGCCGACTTGCCCACGACCGACCGAGCCTCAGCGCGCGCCGTCTACTTTCCGGCGTGCGTCAACCGAATTTTCGGCCAGGCCGCCGGAA
>JBKQJL010000096.1:0-8936 GCA_052147975.1 Myxococcaceae bacterium | reverse complement strand
AGGCGCAGACGGCCTTCGCCGCGGAACTTACCGAGGCGCTTGCCGCCCTCGCCGCGCGCTACCACCAGGCAAAAGCCCCGGGGCGCAGCGTCTTCCGTTTCGTCCTCGCCGCGCACCCTGCCCTCTCACGCTCCGGGGACGCGCCGCCGCCAGAGCCCGAAGCCCCAAGAAGGAAGCCGTGACGTCCAAGCTCCGCACCGGTGTCCTGGCCGACAACGCCTTCGCCGGCATGGACTCACCGGCGCCCCCCAGCACGCGTCAGCGAGTGGCCGCGGCCGGGGCCACTTGGTGGAAAAGCGCCCGGCGGGCCTCCTCGGTAAGCACCATGGGGGAGGCGCTGACAACCGGCCCCAGCGCGTAGGCCCGCTGGACGGCTGGACGCGCCGCCACACTCTCGAACCACCGCTTCACGTTGGGGAAGTCCTCCAGCTTCTGGCCCTGACGGGCGTGGCCGGCAATCCACGGGTGACAGGCCATGTCGGCAATGGAGTAGGTCTCCGCGACATAGTCGCGTCCAGAGAGCTGGGTGTCGAGGACGCGGTACAGCCGGGCCGTCTCCTTCACGTAGCGCTCGATGGCGTAGGGAATTTTCTCCGGCGCGTAGAGCGCGAAGTGGTGGTTCTGGCCGAGCATCGGCCCGAGCCCCGCCATCTGCCAGAAGAGCCACTGCATGACGTTGGCCCGTGCCCGCAGCTCGGTGGGCAAAAAGCGCCCGGCTTTCACTGCCAGGTATTCGAGAATCGCCCCGGACTCGAAGAGCGCGAGCGGCGGACCGCCGTCGGGGGGGGCAGTGTCGACGATGGCCGGCATCTTGTTGTTGGGCGAAATGCGGAGGTAGTCGGGGTGGAATTGCTCGCCTTTGGTGATGTTGACCGGGAGCAGCCGGTACTCGAGGCCCGTCTCCTCCAGAAAAATGGTGACTTTGTGGCCATTGGGAGTGGGCCAGTAGGAGACGTCAATCATCCGTGCACCTCGGTGTTGCGAGTTGGGTAGCCAAGGCTGCGGGCGGCGAGGCCCCCATAGAGAGCCAACATCCGCTCGCGCCAGAGGTAAATGGGACTCTCGGGCTCGAGCAGCTGCACCTCCGAGATGCAGCGCGCCCACTGAAAGGCGCCGAAGACGAGGTAGTCGCCCAGGGCCGGCCCCGTGCCACTCAGGAAAGGCTGGGCAGCGAGCGTCGCCTTCAGCGGCTCGAGGACATTGCGCAGCTTCGCTAGGTGGGCGGGTCGGTCCTGGGTGAAGGCCTCGAGCGTGGTGCCGACGCGAGCCTCGCGGGAGCTTCGGAAGTACTCCCGGTCCTTAAGGTGAACGTGCGCGAGAATGTCCAAGTAGACGAGTGGGGACAGAGCCGTCTGGAGGCTCCGTTCAGCCCAATTCTTGAGAAAGAAGGCATGGGCCCAGGCCTGGGGACCCTCGGCGAGCGGTGGGCTGTCCGGGTAGGTACTCTCGAGGTACTGGCAGATGGACCAGCTGTCCGTCACGACGCGCTCGCCGTCCACCAGCACCGGCACCAGCCCTTGCGAGGAGAAGGCGATGGCCGGCTTCTCGGTGAAACGCCAAGGCACCGTTTGGTAGGCGAGCCCCTTGTGCGCCAATGCCATCTTCACCCGCCAGCAGTACGGGCTGAAGCGCCTCTCCTCCTCCGCACCGGCCAAGTCGTACAGGGTTCGAGCCAAGGTGCACCTCTTCTAACCGGGACCCCGTCCAAGGCAACACCTCAGAGGCCGGCAAGGGGGCCACCACTCCACCCCACCGGGCCGGCGCGGCGGGTGCCAGCCTCCTTGGGAAGGGGGCGATGGGCTTTCCAGCCGGGCTCGAAGCAGACGCCGCCTTAGAGGAGACTCGCTGGCATGGGCCTCACCCAGCTACTCGTCGCGCTTCCCCTAGCGGCCAGCGTCTTGGGCGGGCCCGGCGGACCGGAGCGCCTCAGTTTCCACTCCAAGGCGCTTGGCGAGGAGCGGGTGGCGGTCGTCGTGACCCCTGCCTCCTATGGCCGTGGGCAGCAGCGCTACCCCGTCTTGTACCTCACCGACGCCGAGGCGCACCTCGCGCACACCAGGACGACAGCCGAGTTTCTCGCCCGCAACCTCCTGATGCCGGAAGTCATTGTGGTCGGCATCCTCAACACCCGGCGCACCCGCGACTTGACGCCCACCCCGGGGACGGCCCCCGAGCACGCCGAGTACCCCACGGCGGGCGGCGGCGAGCGCTTCCTCGACTTCCTCGAGCACGAGCTCGTCCCGGTTGTCGAGGCGCGCTACCGGACAGTCCCCTTGCGCCTTTTTGCCGGCCACTCCTTCGGCGGCCTACTGGGCATCCACGCGCTCCTCAGCCGACCTGGACTCTTCCAGGCTGTCGTCGCCGCTAGCCCGAGCCTCGGATGGGACGACGGCCTCGTGCTCCGCGAGGCCCGTGCGCTGAAGGCCGGTCGCCCTCCGCTGCCGCGGGGCCTCTACGTCACGCTCGGCGGAGAGGAGGCGTCCGCTGACGTGCTCAAGGACTTCGAGAGTTTCGCCAAAGCCATGCAGAACGTCCCTTGGCCCAACTTCGACTGGGCCTGGCAACTCGTGCCGGACGAAGACCACGGCTCTACCGTCCTGCTCGCCTACTACGCCGGGCTGCGGCACCTGTTTGCCAGCTGGCGAATGCCGCCGCACGCGCCGGGAGGGACGGCGGCCCCCTCGCTGGCCCAGCTGCGGGCCCATTTTCAGGGACTGTCCGAGAGGTGGGGCTACGCCGTCGAGCCGCCCGAAGCCCTCGTGAATTGGATCGGCTACGCGGCCTTGCAGCAAAAGGCCCTGGGGGAGGCGCTGGAGCTCTTCCGATACAACGTCGCCGCCCACCCAGAGTCGGCCAGCGCCCTAGACAGCCTCGGCCTGGCGCTCGAGCGGGCCGGGCAACTGGCAGAAGCCCGGGAGAGCTTCCGGCAAGCCGTGGAGCTCGCGGAGAAGAGTGCCGACTCGGAGCTCGCGCCCATGCGCGCCCACCTCGACGCGCTCGACGAACGGCTGCAGACGCCGCCGTCCCCAAGCCCCTGAGGCAAGCAAGGGCGTAGGCGCGTGGGCATTCGAGTGCCCTCCCAATTGCAGCTGTGCCGGGCCGTCCCTATTGTTGGCCCGCATCGCCCCTGCCCTCCGACTCGTTTTCCTCGCCGCGCTCCTGCACCACGGCGTTGCCTACGCGGATGACGCCCCGCGCGCGGTGCCAGTGGAGTTTCCCCCAGCACTGGACTCGCCCGAGACGGAGCGCATGGCCGCCGTCTTGTCCGGGCAGTACTTCCACGCACGCCTCTGGTACTACGGCTGGTCCGGCTTCTACGGAACCGTCATCTTCGCCGAGACCATCATTAATGCCACCAGCACCGGCGGTTCCCGGCTCGTGGCCCAGGTCAACATCGCCACCAGCTGGGTGGGGCTGCTCCAGACGTTGGTGTTACCGCCGCCGGTGGCCTTCGGATGGGAAGCTGTGGAGAGAATGCCGGACAGTAACCCCACCGAGCGTGCGGCGAAGTCGGCAGCCGTCCGGGCACTCTTCGACAGCGAGAAAAAGAACGAAGTCTTTTACCATTCTGCGTTCAATCACATCGTCGGGCTGGCCGTGAATGCCGGCGTCTGTGCCTTCATTTATTGGGGACAGCACCAGGGGACCCGCGCCCTCATCAACCTCGTGGGGGGAAGCCTCGTCTGGGAAGCCAACATCTACACCTACCCCAACGCCTCCATGCGAATGGCCGAGGAGCCGGGAAAAAGCTCGCTGCACCTGCGTGTCGTTCCGGTGGCCTTCGGCACGGACGGAGGCGGCGCCATGCTGGTGGGCCACTTCTAAGCCCCCAAGCCGCGCCAGCACCTTCTTCAACAGGAGGGCTTTAGGCCCGAGAGCGCCGCGAGCGCGCAGCCAGCGCTGCCGAGCGAATACGCGCCATGCGTGCCGCGCGTTCCGGGGACATGGGGGCACAGCGGGAACAGTGCGCCACCAGCGGGCCACCAGGCCGCATCCATTGGTTGACTGGCTCCCGGCACACGGCGCACCGGACGACTTTCCACCCATCGGGGATGGCATTCATTGGCTAAAGCACCTCCTGCCGTGGCGGAGGTGCCGCGGGGAGTCTCCACCCTACTCCTGTACCTGCTTCTGTGCGCCAGGCCGCCCTCCCCGGCGCCCTCGGGCGGAGGGTGGGCAGCCAGCGCAGCGCTAGAAATGCAGCTCCGGGCCCACCAGAAGCTGGATGGTGGAGACATAATTGCTGCCAATCCACCCGGCCTCCAAGAGGACGTCCACGCCAATTCCCACTTTGGACTTGGGCAGCAACGCCGCACCAAAGCCGGCGCGAAAGGCACCGCCCACCGCGTTGTAGTGGAGGTTTTGCCCGGTGGTGTTGAGGCCGTGGGCCTCGGCCAAGTAGAGGCCGAAGCCCAAGCGTACCCGCTCCTTCAGCTGGTTGGTGCCGTAGCCGGGCGCCAGCAACACGTCGACGTGGGGCTCCAAGGTGGTGCTGTAGACGCTATTCGCTGGGAGCCCGACGACACTGGGCGTGTACGCGCCCCACATGAGGTTGGCCCCCAGCGTCAGGCCCAGCGTTGGCTCGAACCACAAGTCCACGTCGAGGTTGACGTCCGGCTGCGCGGTGGCGTACCCGCCACCGCAGGCATAAGCCGAGACGTAGTAGGCGTAGAAGTAGCCGCAATAGTAGCCAGCGCTCAAAAACGCGACGCCACCGGAGGCGCGAAGGGTGACGTGCGTCTTGCCGTCATTCACCGGCACCGGCGGGCCGTAATAGGCGGGCTGGGGGTAGTAGGGCGGCGGCGCGGCGGGGAAGGCGGGCGGGGCCGGCGGTGCTGGCGGCGCCTCCGGAATGAAGGCGGGCGGCGGCGGTGGCTCTGGCGCTGTCTGCGGGGCCTGGGCGAAAGCCAAGGTAGACAGCAGCAGGCCGACGCCGAAGAGAGATGCACGGCTAACTCCCGCCGCGACGCCGCCTGCCGCGGAGAGGCCCCCGGGCTGCGGACGCCCCATCTCCCAGTGGGTGGGGAGTGGGGGCAGCCTCCGCTCAGCCTCCAAGCCGGGCTGCCCGACGACGGGCCGGCGACGGAAACTCAGAAGAAGTGAAGCTCGGGGCCGATGAGCAACTGGACGGTTGAGACGTATTGGCTGCCAATCCAGCCGGCCTCGAAAATGGCGTCAATGCCAATGCCCACCTTGGACTTGGGCAAGAAGGACGCGCCAAACCCGAGGCGGAAGGCTCCGCCCACGCCGTTGAAAACGTAGGGTTGGGTTCCAGCAGGCGGAACGCCGTTGTTGATGTTGGCGATGTAGAGCCCAAAGCCCAACCGCACTCGCCCCTTCACCTGGTCGCTGTAGGGCGGCGCAATGAGGAAGTCGAAGTGCGGCTCCCAGACGGTGGTGTACGTGGTCGCGAGAGAAGTGGACGTGTAGTAGGGCGTGTACGTTCCCCACATGACGTTGGCACCCAACGTCACGCCAAGCGTCGGGCGGAACCACACGTCGATGTCGAGGTTGACGTCCGGAAAGGCCGTGCTGTAGCCGGCGCTGCACGAATAGAGCGGGTAGTAGTAGTAGTAGTAGCCGCAGTAGTAGCCGGCGCCGATAAAGGAGACGCCACCGGAGAGGCGCACGGTGTAGCTCGGCTTGCCCGAATCCATCGGCGGCGGCTGGTAATACACCGGCTGCGGCGGCGGGTAATATTGCGGCGGCGGCGGTGGCGGCGGGTAGTACTGCGGCGGTGGCGGAGGAGGGGGCGCCGGGGTGTTGGGGTAGTACTGCGCCAAAGCCGGGCCGGCGAAGAGCAGCGTGCCGGCGACGAAAACAGCTCCCGCGACCGTCTTCATTTTTCCACCCCTCTGCCTCGGCCCCAAGCCGGCCTGGCCACGCGTTGCGATGCGGTTTACCCGAAGGCGAAGCTCGGCGACAGTTTCATCTCTCTGGCCACCAGGCAACCCCCTTCGGCGTGCTTGCAGACGGCCTCCGCCCGCCGCAAATTCACAACAAAACAGGCAAGGGAGCTAGCGAGCTATGAACGACCAGGACCAAGCGGCCATCGCCGCCATCGCCCTCATGGCAGCGGCCGCGGACGGCACCCAGTCCTCCAAGGAGCGCTCCGAGCTGCAAGCCCTTGTCGCGGGCAGCGCGAGCGTCAATCTCGACGCCCTCACCCAGAGGCTTTCCGCCGGCCAACTCAGCCTGGCCAAGGTGGCCCAACAGCTGTCCGACGAATCAGCCCGCCACCGGGCCTATGAGGCGGCCCTGCTGGTGTGCAACGCGGACGGGGCTGCCAACCCTGCCGAGCAGGCTTTTCTGGCAGAGCTCCGGGCGGCGCTGGGGCTGACCACCTCGGCCCTTCAACCCCTCGAGGACAAGACGCGAGCCTTGGCCGCCGTGGCCGGCGCTGCTTCAGGCGCCCCACCCCCCGGAGCCTCGTTGGACGACACCATTCTTCAGCAGGCCATGCTCACCGGCGCGCTGGAAATTCTGCCCGACCGACTGGCCAGCCTGGCCATCCTCCCGCTGCAACTGCGCCTCGTCTACCAGGTGGGCCAAGGCTACGGGCAGGCGCTCGATGCCAACCAGGTGAAGGACTTGGCCGGCACCCTGGGCATTGGCGCTGCCGCCCAGCTGGTGGAGGGCGTCGTGCGCAAGGTGCTGGGCGGGCTGGCCTCGGGCCTCCTCGGCGGAATGCTGGGGGGTGCCACCGGCCTCGCCGCTGGCGCGGCGGTCTCCTTCGCCTCCACCTACGCACTTGGCCATGTCGCCAAGCAGTACTACGCCCAGGGCCGGACGCTGAGCGCGGAGGACTTGCGCGCTCTCTTCGCTCGCTTCCAAGGCGAGGCCAGCGGGCTCTTGCCCAAAGTCCAGGGGCAGATTCAACGCCTGGCCAGCACCCTAAACATCCAGGATGTGGTGAAGCAGCTCGGGCTGGGCTGAGTCCGGACGAGCCATTTCTCGAGGGAGGCTCCTCAGCTCAGCGAACGCATGACTTCGTCCAGGACTGCGCGCGACGGGCGCACGCTCTCCTCGGGCAGCGTCGCAAGCGGCGCGTCCACCAGGCCGAGTCGGTCGAGGAAGGTGGGCGCCTCGGGGTCCACGTAGAGGACGCCGGTGAGTACTTCGCCCCGCACCTGCGCCTCGAGAATTCGCTGCACGGCCTGCAGCTTCTGGCGCGGGTCATAGCTCTCCTCCAGCTTGTGCAGCTGCAGGCGCGAGCCGTCGTGCAAACGGACGTCCACCGTGGTGCCCGCGTCGTACTCGACGCCAATGTCTTCAAACACGGGCACGAAGGAGAGCTCGTGCAGGGGCTCGTCATGGTCCTTGGTGTAGGCGTACGACTTGGTGGAGCCCTCGTGGTCATTGAAGGCGACGCAGGGTGAGATGACGTCCAGCACCGCCGTGCCGCGGTGGGCGAAAGCCGCCTTCAGCATGGTCGTCAGCTGTTGTTTGTCCCCGGAGAAGCTGCGCCCGACGAAGGTGGCGCCGAGCTCAATGGCCAAAAGGCAGGTGTCAATGGGAGGCAGCTCATTCACCACGCCAGTCTTCAGGGTGGAACCGACGTCCGCGGTGGCGCTGAACTGGCCCTTGGTGAGCCCGTACACGCCGTTGTCTTCAATCACGTACACCAAGGGCAAATTCCTGCGAACGAGGTGGACGAATTGTCCGATGCCGATGGAGGCCGTGTCGCCGTCGCCCGACACCCCCAGCGCGATGAGGGTGCGGTTGGCCAGCAGCGCGCCGGTGGCCACCGACGGCATCCGGCCATGCACCGTGTTGAAGCTGTGCGCGCGGCTCATGAAGTACGCCGGGCTCTTGGAGGAGCACCCGATGCCGGAGAGCTTCGCCACGCGCTCCGGCTCAATGCCGAGCTCGAACATGGTGTGCAGGAGGCGCTCGCTGATGGCGTTGTGACCACAGCCCGCGCACAGCGTCGACTTGCCACCTTGGTAGTCCGCCAGGGTCAGCCCAATTCGGTTTGTCTTTGGCTCGGCCATGCTCAGCGTCCTTCCCGCGCGGCAACTTCCTCGGTGACGCTCCGTGCGTCGAGCGGAAGCCCTGGAATATGGGCCACCGAACGCAGCCGGGGGACCAGCTCTGCTGTGAAGTCCATCCGCATCAGGGCCGCTAGCTGGCCATCGCGGTTTTGCTCCACCACGTAGACGCGCTCGTGGCTCTGGACGAAAGTCTCCACTTCCCGACTCATGGGGTAAGCCCGCACCCGCAAGTAATCCGTCTCGATGCCTTTCTCGCGACGCAGCTGCTCGCGCGCCTCCAGCACCGCATGGTGGCTCGAGCCGTAGGCCACAATGCCCACCGCGGCGCCCTGCCCCTCCAGCACCGGGGCTGGGAGGTCCGCCCGGGCGCTGTCGATTTTGCGTGCCAGCCGGGCCAGGTTGCGCTCCCAGTCGTCGGAGCGCTCGGAGTACTGGGCCTTTTCGTTGTGTCCCGTCCCGCGCGCGAAGTAGGCGGCGGCCGGATGCTGGGTGCCGGGCAGCGTCCGGTAGCCAATGCCATCCCCATCCACGTCCCGGTACCGCTCGAATCCTCCGAGCCGTTCCAGGTCCTCCTTGGAGAGCACCTTGCCTCGCCGGACGGGCTTGTCCGGGTAACGGAAGGGTTCGGCCATCCAGTTATTCATCCCCAAGTCCAAATCCGACAGGACGAAAACGGGCGTTTGGAAGTGCTCGGCGATGTCAAAAGCCTCCCAGCCGAATTGGAAGCACTCCTCCACCGTCGCGGGCAGCAGCAACAGGTGCTTGGTGTCCCCATGGGACAGGAATGCCGTCGAGAGCACATCGCCTTGGGAGGTGCGGGTGGGCAGTCCGGTGGACGGCCCGACGCGCTGGATGTCCCAAATGACGGCGGGGACTTCGGCGAAGTAGCCAAGCCCCGCGAATTCACTCATCAGCGAGATGCCCGGACCGGCCGTGGCAGTC
>JBKQJL010000095.1:0-50876 GCA_052147975.1 Myxococcaceae bacterium | reverse complement strand
GGTGCGCCCCGTCGCAGCCCCTCCGGAGGAGAAGGCCTCCGAGGTGCCCGACGCGCAGAAGCTGAGCCGGAGCTCGGCCGCCGTCGCCCAAATGCAGGCCGCCTACAAGGCGGTGCTGGGCAAGCTGGAAGAGGCGCGCAACACCAAGGACGTGGTGAAGCTGAACTGCGTCAACGAGAAGCTCACCCAGGTGAAGGGGCTTCTGCGCATCTCCGAGCAGTCGGACGTCGCCCTGCAGGAGGCGGTGGCGAAGAAGGACGCTCCCTCCGCGGACCACGAGTACACCAAAGTCACCATCGCCCAGTCCAAGGTGGAGCAGCTGCGGACGGAGGCCGAGCAGTGCATCGGCCAGCTTGCCTTCCGCACCGATGAGAACCTGAGTGTCGAGGTGGTGGTGCCCTCGGACCTTCCGGGCGGCGACCCCACCAACCCCCCGCCGCCCACGCCAGCCACCGTTTGCCCGCCCCCAGCCAGTCCCACCATGTAGACGGGCGGCTGTAAACCTGCCGTCGGGCTGGACTGACGGGTGGGGAACGCTCCGCCCAATTGTTGGAATGGGTGCGTCGCAGCGTGCTATGTCCTCACCACGCGCTGCGCCGTGGCGCGAGGCGGGGCACGGACCCAACCTATGAGCCCAAGGGGTTCGCGGGAGGCATGAGGCGTCCGCACCATATCGCTGCCGCCGGTTTCTTCGCCGCCTGCGTGCTGCTCCTTCTGTCCTCTCGCGCTGCCGCGCAGGACTCGACAGACACGCCCTCCAGTACGGGCGGCGTGTCCAGCACCGCCCCAGACGCGCTGTCCGGGGAGAAGCCGCAGGAGAACGGCTTCAAAATCGGCCCCGGGCGGCTGCACCTCTTCCTCACCGAGGGGCTGGCCTACAACTCGGCGGCCGTCGTCCTGCCCAACCCCAACGGCACGTACACCATCGAGGGCGAGATGGTGGTGCACACCCGTCCCGGCCTCAATCTCGAGATTGACGGCGACAACAACACCTTCGGCTTGAACGGGTACCTGGACTACCTCTGGTACACGGGGTGGATTACGCCGGGCGACCAAGACGCCAGCGTCCTCACGGCGGCCGCGGACCTCCACGGCTCCTTCAACAAGAATGGCGTCGTCGGCTTCAACATTGTCGACAGCTTCAGCCGTTCCACCAACACGTACACCGTCTCCGTCCCGGTGGGCGTCATCTCGCTTTACAACACGGTGGGCGTGGAAGTGCCCATTCGGCCCGGCGGGAAGGCGCTCGAATTCATTCCTCACGGCTCCTACACCGTGGAGCTCTTCCAGCAATACTCCGGGACGGTGCCGGGGAGTGAAAGCTGCAGCGCCCCGACGTCACCCTGTAACCCGGCCAACCTCTCCAACTACAACTACCAAGACTTGCTCGGTGGGCTGGACGTCAAGCTGAAGTTTCTACCGGAGACGGCAGCGGTCTTCACCAGCAGCTACGAGGCTCCCATCTACAGCGACCCCAGCGCCAACCCGGCGGCGGAGGAACTCAAGCTGCAGGTGGGGCTCCTCGGCCTGGTGAGCACGAAGTTGTCGGTCATTCTCAAAGCGGGCTGGGCGCAAGGCTGGGGCTCAGGCTCGACGTCGACCGTCATCGGCCAGGCCGAGGTGACGTGGCTGGCCACCGAGCTCGCCCACCTCACGGTGGGCTTTCTGCGTGACGTGTACCCGGTGGCGGGCAACGGCAGCTACATCGACGACCGGCCCTATATTTCTGGGAAAATGTTTCTCGGCGGCCGGCTGTCTTTGACTCTCACCGCCGCGTACGACTTCTTTCTCTTCGCGGTCGGTAACCCCACCGGGACGGGCGCACCGCCAACGAGCGGCCGCAACGACACGCAGTTGACGGTCAATGCAGTGGCCGACTACCAGGTGTTGCGCTGGTTCGTGGTCGGCGCCGGGCTCCTGCTCACCTACCACACGAGCAGCGACTCGACGAACAACGCGCTCAACTACACGCAGTGGCAGCCCTACGTGCAGGTGACCTTCACGTACTAGAGTGTGGCCTCCAAGCGTGACGTCCCAGACTCGTCTTCCCGCGCTGCTGCTGTTTGTCTCTGCCTCGGCCTGTGTCGGCCCGCATGGCGGCAGCGTCCCCACCACCAACGCCTCGGACATGCCGAGCGCGCCAGGGCTACAGCCCAGCGCGACGACGCTGGGGGCCGGCGACCTCCTCGAGGTTCGCGTCTTCGAGGAGGCGGACCTCTCCGGGCCCTACCGCGTCAGCCCAGGCGGCACCATCGACTTCCCCCTGTGCGGCAAGGTGAAGGTGGAAGGGCTGAATGGAAGCAGTACGGCGGACCTCCTCACCAAATGCCTCGGGGAGAAGTACCTCAAGCGGCCGCAGGTGTCGGTGCTGGTACGCGAGTACAACAGCAAGAAGATTTTTGTCTTCGGCGAAGTGCAGAAGCCTGGAACGTTTCCCTATGACGAGGAGATGTCCATCATTCAAGCCATCACCGTCGCCGGAGGCTTCGGCAAGCTGGCGAGCAAGAATGACGTGGCGGTAACGCGGGTGGTAAACGGCAAGGAGACGAAAATCCGCGTGCGGGTAGCGGACATCGGCACGGGCCGCGAGAAGAACCTAAAACTCTTGCCCGGGGACATCGTCTTCGTCCCGGAGAGCCTCTTCTAGGGCTTCCAAACCAACGCCGGCTGGGGCTCTCCCTCCACGGCTTCCCGAGCACTCGCACCGGCTGCTTCAAGGCCGTGCGAGTGAGCACCCCAGAGAGGGCCGCTTCGTCTCCAGGCGCCCAAAACGACGGCTCGCGGAGTGGCTCGGCCCGTGGGAGTCTCGGCTCTCCGGTGGCACCACCGCTTCAATTCCAGGGCAGCGCCTTTGGCGTTGGTTTCAACGTCGAGGCGGACTCTCCCCCCCTGCTAGAGGAGGCACGGCTGCGGATGCCACCGACTTGGCGACCGGGGCGCACGGGCCGTCCGCGACGAGCGTACCTTCTGACGCATGCCAGGGACGGGGTCCTCGTCTCTACCGAGGGCGCGACCCTTGGACGGGGCCTGTCCCACTTGGGTGCACTCGACGTACTCGAGAGTGACTTGCAACTCTTCGTCGCACAGCACTCCCGAGCCTTCGTCTTTGTCCATGCCGGTGTGGTCGGCGTTCGCGGAAAGGCCCTCGTGCTTCCCGGCACCTCCGGCGCCGGGAAGACAACCCTCGTCCGCGCACTTCTTGAGGCGGGCGCGACTTACTACTCCGACGAGTACGCCCTCCTGGACGCCAAAGGGCGCGTGCACCCGTACCCACGCGCTCTCTCGGTGCGAGCCGCAAATGGCCAGAAAGTCCGTGTCCCGGTCACCAAGGCCTTGGCGCCCACTGGCGCGGGTCCATTACCCGTTGGAGTTGTTGTTCTGACGGAATATTTTAAGCGAGGTCCGTGGCGGCCCACACAGCTGGGGCGGGCAGAGGCGGCGCTGGCACTTCTCGAAAACACCGTTCCAGCGCGCGAGCGTCCAGCCGAGGTACTCGCAACCCTCGCCCGTGCCGTTTCGAAAGCACAGGCTTTTCGCAGTGTTCGCGGGTCGGCACAAGGTGTCGCGATGGCCCTCTTGCACTTGGCGGATGGAGGCTCAAGGGGTGCTACACTTCTGCATCATGCACGCCCCGCGCGCCTTCATCCCGCAGCCCCGTCGCCGCGGCGTCGTCTCCCAGGAACTCGACGGTGAGACGCTGTTGTACGTTACGGAGACGCACCAGGCTTCGGCACTGAATGGCCCCGCCAGCCGCATCTGGGCACTCTGTGACGGGACGCGGTCGCTAGAGGCCATTGCCATCGAGGCCGAGCTATTCCCAGACGTCGTGGTCAGCGCTCTGAGGCAACTTGCGGAAGCCGGGCTTCTCGAGAACGGCGGGCAACTGCCGTCAACAATCAACATGGCGCGGCGTCGAATGCTCGCCAGCGCCGCGATGGCGGCAATCCCAGTCATCATGCTGGTGACGGCACCCCGAGCGGAGGCTTGCGCAACTAAAGGCGCCGTTTGCGAGAATGGTGCGGAATGTTGCTCGGGAATCTGTCTTGCAAACCAAACGTGTAGTTAGGGAAGCGTCGCGGCTGCCTGGCGATTCGCTCGCTCCCGGCGCTGCTGTCCTAGGCGACGGGAGACTCCGCCGGCGCTCGATAAACGCGTTGGCGCTTCAGGGAGCAGTGGTGAAAGTGTTCGTTGCGCTGTAGCCCTGACTGAGGTCAATCGTCAGAAAAGTGATGCCACCGGGCTCCGCCAACTCGTCAACGGTTGTCAGGGGCGCAAAGCCAACGACGTGCCAACTGTAGGCTGCCGAGGCCGGAAGCGGAAGGCCAGCATCCGCTAGATCAACCGTTGTGGAGGCCGTGAAGATGTAGAAGGCGGGTCCTGAGCCGGTCGGAGTGGCTTGGAACTCGTGAATGCCAGAAGGAAACGGGGTCCATGAGAATGGGGTCGCTGCTGTAACGCCGGTGGCGGCATTCGCTGGAGAAATGAGCGTTGGTGCGGCCGGGATATTGAGCATGACTGTCGAGTTGGCCGAGAGACTCGTCTGCAGGATGTAGCTAAATTCGCCAAGAGCGCTCGTGGCGGCGGCTGTGACGCTAATCTCGGTGTTCGAGATTGAAGGTACCTCGTAGGCGAAGCTCGTGTTGGCGCTGCTGTCAAAGACGGCAGCCATGTTGACACCCGAGGCCGGCACGAGCGAAACGGCGACGAAAGACAGGGTGTAACCGCTCGGGACACTCTCTATCGCCCCTGAGAAAGTCCCTGTGGTCACGGAGCTAAGGGCAATGTTCTGGCTAAGGGTTCCCATGTCTTGGAACTGAGCTCCCACCGTGCCGTAGCCGGGATACGACGTCGGAAGGCCCGTGGCACCGTTTTGAATTTGCAGAGCGTAGAGGGTCCCTCCAGTGGTTGACGGCCCCGCCCACGTTACCGGTACCGAATACGTTCCAGAGGGCTGGTTCCCCAGGCTGGCGGTGGTTTGGGGGGAGGAGAAAAGAAAAACCGTGTTGGCGCTGGCGCCCTCTGGGTAAGACCCGCCCGTGAAGCTGCCCGACAGCGTAGCGCTGTGGTTTTGCGGAAGGCTCAACAACGCATTGAGCGATGGGTTCTGCCGCGTCAGCCCTTGGTACTGCACTGCCTGCGTGCTTTCGACGACCGTCGCGGTGTAGGGCGTAAAAACATTCGGCACGCTAAAGCCTCCATCGCCATCGCTCACGACAGTCTGAGCACCCCCGTCGCTCTCGATAACCACCGTCTCACCAGCTATTGGTATCCCGTAGTCGTCGACGACGGTGCCGGTAACGATGATGCCAGCATCCGTCGGGGATGCCACCGTGACTCCGGCGTCCGCGGTTGTGCTCCCCAAAGAGTTAGTCGCAGTCAGCGTAAACATGGTGGTGACTGCAACCAGTGTCGTGACTTCGCCCACGTCGGGCGGACCAACAGCACCGACATTCGGCTCTATGGACAGACTGGCCGCGCATGTGACGTTCCAGGAAAGAGCAACCGCACCGCCCCCCACGGGAAGGGAGTTAGGGTTCGCAACAAAGCTGTTGATGGTCGGGGGGGCCACGCACACGGTCACTGTGGCGCTCGCGGTGTTCTGACCGTTGCTGTTCGTGGCCGTCAGCGTGAATGTCGTGGTGACGGTCACTGGCACCTGGACGCTGCCAATGGTGTCCGGAGTCACCGTACCGGGGGCCGGGCTAATGGAGAGGCTGGACGCATCAGTCACATTCCAAGCCAGCGTCACCTTTCCACCGCCCGGCAGCAGAGTAGATGGCGTGGCCGTGAAGCTGATGATGGTGGGCACAGGCAGGCCAACAGTGACTGAGCAACTGCTCGTGCTGGTTCCATCAAAGTTCGTCGCGGTGAGGACAAAGGTCGTCGGCGTCGTGACCGTCACTGTGATACTGCCCACCGTCACCGGGTTCACAACACCAATGTTGTTGTTAATGGATAAGCTGGTAGCGGCAGCAACATTCCAAGACAGCATCACCTGGCCGCCGCCGGCGGGAACGTTCGACGGGCTGCACTTGAAGCTGGTGATGGTCGGGGTTCCAGCGCCACCAGTACCGCAACTGCATCCGCCCAGCGCGATTGCGGAAAGCAACGCCATGAGTACCGCTCGCGTCGGGACCATTTGCCCTCCACAATAACCGAAACGTCGCCCTTACCCGCACATCGCAGCCGCCCGCCCGAGCGACGAACAGCTCGCTGGTGCGAATGCAACTCCGTGGTCGGAGCATATACGTCGAACGCGGGCACGTACCCGGACTTCGGCCAGGGTACGCGCCTGTGCTGTCACCGGAGACTGGGGGAAACTGACAACTCCATGCCATCCGCCGCATTTTTAGGGGAACCATCCCTATGGAATATTTCAAGCCGAACAGCCGGAGGTACCAGAGTCTGGCGGCGCGGACTGTTGCCTTCGCAGTTACCGGCCTGGCCGCCTCGAGGCATGGCCCCTTTAGAGTACCAAGTCGGCGTGTGTGCGGTGATGCCGTAGCACGGTGCAATCCCCTTGTGGTTTCACGGACCTAAGGCCGAGGGGTGCTAGCATCCGTTGCTATGCCCACCCCGCGCGGCTCTGTACCGCGGCGTCGCTGCCACGGCATTGTGGCCCAGGAAGTTGACGGTGAGACGCTTCTCTATGTCGAGGAAACACACCAGGCCGCCTGCCTCAACGGACCCGCGGCTCGCATTTGGGCGCTGTGTGACGGCACGCGGACACTAGCGGCCATTTCGGCGGGAGCCCAAATCGCCCCTGAAGTGGTTGAGCGGGCGATTCGAGAACTCGGAGCGGCGGGGTTGCTCGACAACGTCAACCACCTCCCTCCGCCGGTGAACCGCTCGCGCCGCCAGATGCTCGCCGCGGGCATTGCGGCCATCCCCGTCATCTTACTGGTGACTGCCCCGAGGGCTGCGCACGCAGGCTCCCCCTGCACGCCCAACGGCGCAGAGTGCAACATCAACACGCCAAAGTGCTGCAACAACAGTCCGTGCCCACCGACAGGAGGAACCTGCTGATGGGGCGCCCAACTTCTCAGTCGCCACCCCTGGGCGTGGCCATCGCTTCGGTGCTGCGGACATCCTGGCGGGAGGCGCCTGACGTGCCAGCAAACCTCGGCGAAGCCCTCACGGCCGTCGCAGGTACACTGCTCGAAACGGGCTGTGGGGCCCTCGGCTGGTGGCGCGTGCGCGGCTCGCCGCTAGCGTCCGAGGCGAGCGCCCTCGCGCTGCGAGAGGCTTTCCGTTTGCACACGCTGCAGGCTGCGGTGCACGCGAAGAACCTGGAGCACGTCCTCGGACACTTCAACGCCGTTGGCCTCACGCCCATCGTCTTCAAGGGCTGGGCAATAGCGCGCCTCTACGCGAAACCAGGCTTGCGTCCGTACGGTGACGTCGACGTGCTCGTGGATTCTTCCGAGGAGCCGAAGGCCCGCTCCGTCCTCGCGAGCCTGCCCGCGGAACTCCGCGACTTTGTGGACCTCGACATGCGCGTCTTGCGCCGCTTTCTCCCTGACCGCAGCTTCGCCGAGCTTGTCGACCGTAGCTCGTCGGAAACTGTCGGAAGCGCAAGCTTCCGCGTGCTGGCCCCAGAGGACCACCTTCGGCTCGTTTGCCTGCACCAGCTTGACCACGGCGGCTGGCGGCCATTGTGGCTGTGCGACGTAGCAGCCTTCGTCGAGTCGCTGCCCCAGGGATTCTCGTGGGGAAGGTGCCTGGCCGGAAACCCTCGGCTCACCGAGGCTGTGGTCGCTCTCGTCGGACTGGCAGACGAGCTCCTCGACGCTCGACTTCCACCGGGAGCGCCACGGGCCTCCGTGCCTGGATGGTTCCGAAAAGCGACGCTGAGGGCCTGGGCTGGAGGCTTCCAGACGCCACCCGACTCGCTGCTCGAATTGCGTCGTCTCGGCTGGCGTCGGGCCACTGCAGCAGTTCGGGCACGCTGGCCGGACCCACTCACTTCGACGCTCCACCTGCGGGCCCCCTTCCGTGGCGTGCCGCGCCCGATGCTTCAGGTCGCCGAGTGTGCTCGGCGTGGCGTGCTCTTTTTAAGACGCCAGTGGAGCGACCGCTCGAAGTCGCTTTCTACCGAGAACCGAGGACTGCCTTCGTGATGACCTCCTGCACGCGGGTTGTCCTATTGGCCGCCCTCATATGCGCCGCGGCGGCGGATGCCGCGACCTACACCTGGAAAGGCGGCAGCGGAGAATGGAACACCGCCACCAACTGGACTCCGACGGGGGTACCGGGCGCGACTGACACGGCCACCTTCAGCAGTGCCACGGCCGGGACCGTCACCATTACCGGCACCCCAGCGTCGGTCATGGCCTTGACCAAGTCCGGCGCCGTCACCGTCACCATCAGTGGCCCTGAGAGCCTCACCATCGGCTCGGGCGGCATTACACGCACCGGTGGAGGCGCGGCCAGCGTCCTCGACATCACGACAGACGTGGTGGTTGGTTCTGCGGGTGAAACCTGGACCATCAGCGGCGGCACCAACACCTTCAGCGGTGCAATCAGCGGTGCCAACTTCACCAAGGTCGGTGGCGGCACCCTCATATTGAGCGGCGGCAACACCTTCTCTGCCGCTCGCGTCAACGCGGGGACACTTCAAGCGACAAGCTCGGGGGCCTTGGGCTCTGGGACAATCACCCTGGGCGGGGGGACTCTGAGCCTGAACAGCGCGACGGCGTTGAGCTTACCGGTCAGCCTCACCACCGCAGCCAACGCGACACTGAATGTGCAGGGAGGCGCTGTCACGCACGCTGTCGCAAGCGTCACCGTAAACACTGGTAACACGCTGACGCTCAGCACCGGCGCAGGCGCCAGTTTGAGCGTCGGCACGCTGAGCGTCAGCGGTACGGTCGCTGGCGCCGGGCCAACGCTCACCGTCACCGGGACACTCACCGGCAACGGAACGCTCAGTCGGGCGGTAACGGTGGGTGCCGGGGCCAACCTGAGTCCCACTGGAGCCGGGCTCACCACCGGCGCGTTGACGTTAACCAGCAGCACCAACCTCAACTTCACCGTCGGCAGCACAGTGACGAAAGTCACGGTGAACGGAGCGCTCGCCCTCGCGGGCGTTTTGAATGTCTCGCCGGGGGCCGGTTTTGCAGCGAACACCTACACGCTCATGACTGCCACCGGAGCAATCACCGACAACCACTTGTCGGTCCCCTCCGCGACTGTTCCGGCCGGTTTCGACATTGGCTACGTCGTTTCTGGCGCCAATGTGAATCTCATCGTGACGGTCCGCGCGCTGGGCATCAGCCTGGCCAAAATGCAGGCCACCTATGACTCCCGGCACACTCAGGTCGCGTGGACGATGGGGCAGGAACAAACAACGCTGGGGTACCGCCTCTGGAAACAGAGCGGCCCGTCGCTTGTTCGCGTCGGGCCAGACCTTCTCCCGGGCGGCTCCGTCCGCATTGGGACGGACCTCAAGAACGGCCCAAGTTACGTCTTGGAGGACTGGACCACGGCGCCAGGTGGGACGTACCTCATTGAGGCCATCAGCATGAGTGGCCAAAGCACCTGGCTCGGCCCCGTGACCGCGACCACAGGGACGTTCCTGCCCGCACCGGCACCGAGGGCGGCTCCCTCGCGCACGCCTCTCGTTCTGAGTGGCGGCACGCATTCCGCCCAGTTGCAGGTGCCCAACGCACCGGGCCAACTCGCCCAACCCGCCCCACTCCAGAGCTGGGAACTCGCGGCGAGCCCCGCGGTGCAAATCGCCATTCGCAGCGCGGGTGTGTACGTCGTCTCCGCGCAGTCGCTTTTCGCTGCGGGACTCCCCGTGGGTGTCTCGGTCGACTCGCTGAGCGTCTCGAACCAAGGAGGGCCCATCGCTTTTCTCGCGTTGAGCGCGGACGGCTCGCACCTCAACGCGGGAGACGCCATTGAGTTTTTCGGCGAAGGCGTCGACGGTCGTTACACGGACGTCGGTGTCTACTGGGTCACCTGGACGCTTGGCGGGGGACCACAAACCAGCGTCGAGTCCACCGAAGCTGCCGGCACCAGCGCCGGGCCGAGCTTCCCGGAGTCGCTCCAATTTCAGGACCGCATCAACTACTTTGGCGGCCTCAAAAACGGCAACCAGCAGAAATTCTTTGGTCCGTGGGTTTACGACGCGCCCGAGGTCCGGACGTACGCCACCCCTGCCTTTGACGTCACCTCCGCAGAGGTCGCAACACTCGAGGTCGCCCTACAGGGCGTCACCACTGGGGCCCATGCCGTCCAAGTGTCACTCAACGGCGTCGCCATCGGCGCGGTGACCGGCTCTGGCCAGCAGTTCATGACCGGTACGTTTCAAATACCGTCCGGGCTTCTCGTCGCGGGCAACAACACCGTGCAGTTGCTCGCGACGAGCGCGAGCGACGCGAGCTTCGAGACCTACCAGAGCTTGACTTACCCGCGCCTGTACCAGAGCACCGGCGGACCCTTCTATTTCACTGCGCCCGGCGGGAGTACGGTGCACCTCGCAGACGTCCAGGCGAGTGCCACCAGCGTGCTGGACCTCACCAACCCAGCAGCCACCGTGGCTCTTGCCGTTCGGCCAGACCCCGAAGACGCCACCGCCTCCGTGGTGACGGTGCCTTCAGGTGGGGAACGTTCGCTCTATGCCTTCACCGGCGCGGACGTGCAGACGCCGGTCGCCATTACCGCACACTCGCCGAGCCGCATTCATGCTGAAGAAGCCGACTTGGTTGTCATCGCCCACTCGAGTCTCCTGTCGAGCGTGCAGCCGCTCGTCTCCCAGCGGCAGGCGGAGGGCCTGCGGGTGGCGCTTGTGGACGTCCAGAGCGTCTACGACGAATTCAACTTCGGCCAGAAGGATGTCAGCGCTCTGCACGGCTTCCTCGCTTATGCCGAGTCGCACTGGAGCCGTCCGCCGCGGTACGTGCTGCTTGCTGGCAGCGCCAGTTACAACCCGCGGAATTACGGCGGAGCCGGTGGCGTCGACCTCGTTCCAACTCCTCTGCTCGAAACCCAGTACATGGAGACCGCGGAGGATGACGCACTTGTCAGTTTCTGGGAGGCGAATACTCCGGACATGGCCGTCGGCCGCCTCCCCCTGTCCGACCCCAGTGCGGTGGACCGAGCCGTCGCCAAAATTCTAAGCCGTGGCTTGGTTACTCCGACTTCGCAGATGCTCTTCGTCCATGACGAGGACGACCCAATCTCGAATTTCACCCAGCAGACCCAGCAAGTGAGAGCGGGCTTGGGCCTCTGGCCGTCGAGCGTGCTTTCCCGCTCGGACGGCCTAGCGGAGGGCAGTCCGCAGCAAGCAGCGGCCGACGCGGCCCTGCATACCTCGCTCATCGCAGCTCTGGTTTCGGGCCCAGCCGTCGTGAGCTACCTCGGGCATGGGGCCGAGGACACGTGGTCTGGCAGCATTCTCTCCGGAGAGGATGTCACAGCTCTCTCCTCGGGCGCTGGGGCCTCCGTCTTCTTCGCCGGAGGCTGCCTCAATGGCTACTTTGTGGACGAGGGCAACGAATTTCTCGCTGGCGACTTGCTCTCTGTCCCAAGCGGTGGTGCCTGGGCCATGGTGGCATCCTCCGGGGCGACCAATCCCGGCGAGCAAGAGACGCTTGCACTCAACTTCTGGCAAGGCGCTCTCTTGGACGGCCTCACCCTGGGCCAGGCGCTGATGCAAGCGAAGTATACGGTGTCAGACCCAGACGTCCGAGCCACCTTCGAGCTCTTCGGCGACCCGAGTGCCCACTTGGCGCCGAAGGCGAGCTCAGCGGCGACGGCGGCGAGTGGTCTCCAGGCGCGGACGGCAACCGGTTGCAGCACGCCGGGCACCCCCGCCCTCGACGTCCTTCCTTTTGTCGCGGGGGCGCTCCTGCTTTATGCGCGGCGCCGCCGCGCCTTGGCGGCCCGCGCCCAACAGCGCTACCGCGCTCGCTTCTCCTCCGGGGCGGGCACGGGGGGCTTACGCAGCCAAAGGGTAGCCCCCGGCCCAGCCGCAGGGCGTGACGCCGGGCCGCGACGGACTCCGCTTACAATGGTCGGTGAGCCCGCTGCAGCTCGCTCTGGAGCCGCCCGGTGAGCGCTGCCCACCACATTCTGAAGTCCGCGGCTAATGACCAGAACGGGTAGCGGAAGGTGGCCGGGCGATTGTGCTCGACGAAGAAGTGTCCTACCCAGGCGAAGGCGTACCCGCAGACGAGCGCAGCAATCAACAGCAGCCAGCGGCCCGTCGTGACAGCGGACAGCAGAAGGCAGATGGCGAGCGTCGTCCCCACCAGGTGCAAGAGGCGCGTCCCGGGCCGACTGTGCTCGCCAAGGTAGTAGGGCCAGAACTGTTCAAAGCTTTGAATGCGCTCGGACATTGCGTTCGTCCTCCTCGGGGGCCTCCGCGACGCTACCCCAGCCGCGGGCCACCGGCGCTCGAGGCATCCCCAAAGGGTTAGCGCCCAAAGCCTCCCGGCCGAGGTTGGTAGCCAAGCTCGGCCAAAAACGTCCGGCATTCACCCACCAGGGGGCCTTCCAAGCCCGCCGCACAGGCCACCACGTCTCCGACGGCGAGGTCCAGCGGTGCCCCGTCGATGCGGCGACACAGTCCACCGGCTTCCAGCACCAGCAGCGCGCCGGCGGCGATGTCCCAGGGTTTGAGTCCAAACTCGAAGTAGCCGTCGAAGCGCCCGGCGGCGAGCCAGGCCAGCTCCAGGGCGGCGCTCCCCATGCGGCGGACGCCTTGCGCCTTGCGGACGAAGCGCTGCAAGAGGCCCATCGGCCCTTCCGGGTGCTGGTGGACGTTGTAGGGAAAGCCGGTGCACAACAGAGACCGCTTCAAATCGACGGCCTGCGAGACGTGCAACGCCACGCCGTTGCAGCTCGCGCCACGGCCCCGTGCGGCGGAGAAGAGCTCGTCCTTGAGCGGCTCATACACCACCCCGGCGAGCAGGCCGTCTGGTCCCTCCACCGCCACCGAGACGCAGAAGTGAGGCAAGTGGTGCGCATAGTTGGTGGTGCCGTCCAGGGGGTCCACAATCCACCGGTAGGCGCCGGCGCCGGAGGCACCACTTTCCTCGGCCAGCACCGAATGTTGGGGGTGGCGCCTGCGCAGAAACCCAAGGACGGCCGCCTCGCTCGCCTTGTCGGCATCTGTCACCAGGTCGATGCCACCCTTGAAGCTGATGGTGCGCGCTCCGGAAAAAGAGTCCCGCAGCACCGCGCCGCCCAAGCGGGCCGCCGCTTCGGCTGAGGCGAGAAGCACCTCGAGCGGCTCGACAGCCAACGTCACGGCTTGGCCGGCGTGCTCAGCATGAGGTTCACCTTCTCGGCGATGAGGTCCATGTTGCCCTGCTCGGTGAAGACGAGGTTGCCGGCCTGGTCAAAAATCCAGGTGGTGGGCATGTCCTTCAGTCCCAGCCGCTGGGTGAGGACGCCGCCCCCTGGGTCCAGCAGGACGGGCAGGTCGACGTGAAACGTCATGAGAAAGGGCTGCACCTTTCCCCCACCCGTGTCGATGTTGACGGCGTAGACGCGCACCCCCTGGGAGGCCCACTGCTTGGCCAGCGCATCCAGCTTCGGAAGCTCCGTCTGGCAAGGCAGGCACCAGCTCGCCCAGGCATCGAGCACCAGAATGTGGCCGCGGTCATCGGCGAAGGGGTGGTTTGTGGCCGCCGGCCAGACGGGGAGCGAAAAGTTGATGGGGCCGCCAGCGACGGGCTTTGGCGGCGGTGGCCCGCTGGCGCAGGCAAGAACGGCGGCAAGAAGGCCAATGGCGAGCAGGCGTTTCACAGTTCCACCTCCAGAGGACACCGAACCTCGCTGAGAAGTGCTTTCCCAGCCCTCCTCGTACCAGGAGTCCCTCAGGTTGCCATCCATAACCGGACGCCTTGCGACATGGAGAACCGGCACCACCCCGTCGTTCAAGCCGACGACGAGGGACGACCGGCGTTCAGCTGCAGTGGGACGTCACGCCGCTCCGGCACGAAGGGCGCGTAGCCGGTCGATGAGGAGCGCGTGAAAGCCGCCGAAGCTGCCGTTGGACATGACCAGGACGACGTCGCCCGCACGGGCGCCCTGCGCCACCTGCTCTACCAATGCGGGCACTTCGTGCTCGGCGCTGGCCTCGATGCCCCGGGCCCGTAGCTCGGCCACGAGGCGCGGGACGTCCAACTCCTCTCCCTCCGGGACGCGGTCGTGCCGAGCGGGAATCCGGAGGCTCACCCGGGCTGCCCCGTCAAAGGCCGCCGCGTAGGCCGCCTGGTGCAGCCGTCGGCGAGAAGTGTTGCTGCGTGGCTCGAAGACGGCCCACAGCCGCCGGCCCGGGAAGCGGCCCAGCATCGCCTGGACGGTTTCCCGCACCGCGGTTGGGTGGTGGGCGAAGTCATCAAAAATGGCGACGCCGTCCACCTCCGCCCGAAGCTCCTGACGGCGGCGCACGCCCGCGAAGCTGGCAAAGCCGGCCTGGGCTTTTTGAAAGTCGACGCCCAGCGCCGAGACGACAGCCCAAGCGCCTACTGCATTTTCCACGTTGTGGAGGCCCGGCACCTGGAGCTCCACCTGTCCCACCGGGGAGCCCGCCTGGACGAGGGTGAAGCGGGTACCGCGCGGTCCCTGCTCGACCGCCTCCGCCCAGACAGAAGCGGGAGTGCCCGCGGCGCGCGCGTACAGCACGCACCGACAGGGCGCGGAGCGAGCGACTTCAACGGCCTTTGGCCAGTGGGCGCTGACGGCAAGAAAGCCGTCCTGAGGGAGCAGCCGGACGAAGGCCTCGAAGGCTGACTGGTAGTGCGCCTCGTCGCGGTAAATGTCGGCGTGGTCCAGCTCCAGGCTGGTGAGCATCGCCGTGCGCGGGCGGTAGTGCAGAAACTTCGGGCCCTTGTCGAAATAGGCGGTGTCATACTCGTCCCCCTCGACGACGACGTGTGGCCCCTTGCCCAGGCGAAAGCTGACGCCGCCGTTTTGCGCCACCCCGCCCACCAGAAAGGAGGGGTCGAGCCCGGCGGAGGCGAGCAAGTGGGAAAGCAGCGCCGACGTCGTCGTCTTTCCGTGGGTTCCAGTCACCACCACCGGGTGCCGTCCGGCGAGAAAAAGCGAACCAAAGGCCGCCGGAAAGCTCATCTGACGCAAGCCGCGCTCGCGCGCCGCCGTTGCCTCCGGGTTGACGCGCCGGATGACGTTGCCCACCACCACCAGGTCGGGTCTGGTCGCATCCAGGTTTTCCGGTCGGTACGGGGTCAGCACTTCTATCCCCCAGGCGCTCAGCATCTCGCTCATGGGCGGGTAGACGTCCGAGTCGCTGCCAGTGACGCAGTACCCGCTGGCCTTCAGCATGCCGGCGAAGCTGCCCATCCCGCTGCCAGCCACGCCCAGCAGGTGCACGCGGCGGATGGAATCCGGAGCGACCTCCTGCAGCACGTTCCCGTCTTCGGCCTTCACGTGGGGGGCGTGTTTATTCGAGGCCAAGCGCCACCACCACCCGGTCGTGGAAACGCGGGCGAAAGGTCTGGATGCCGACATTGTCGCGGCCCCTGGCCGTGCGGTTGGTGACCAGGGCCACCACCAGGTCCCGCCCCCGGTCCACCCACAGACTCGTCCCGGTGAAACCCAGGTGCCCAAAGGCGCCGGGCGGACTGTTGCCCAAATGCGAGCCAGCAGACGAGGCATAGGGAGACGGCGTGTCGAAGCCCAGTCCGTGGACGCCTCCCGGGAGGGGGGACACAGCGCGCTCCCACAAGCGGGCCGGGGCAATTCGTCCAGCGCCCGAAAGCTCTTCCAGCGCGGCCTGGCCGAAGCGGGCCACGTCCTCGGCGCTGCCGAAGAGGCCGGCGTGACCCGCCACGCCGTCGAGAATCCACGCGTTGTCGTCGTCCACCTCGCCCGGCCGGGACGGTTGAGGCTCGATGCCGGCCCAGTCGTAACCCTGGCCCGGTGCTGGGGGACGAGGCCGCACTTGGCCGGTGAGGGGAAGGCCTTCCCAGTTGCCGGTGCAGGGGTCGCGCGTGTCATGCCCCCGGCCGGACAGCCGGTGAAAGTGTGCGCCCAAGCCGAGGGGCTCCCGGACGCGGGCGTCATACAGGGCGTCGAGCGGCTTTCCGGCCAACTCGGCGAGGACTTCACCGAGGAGGAGAAAGCCCAAGTCGCCGTAGGTTTGTGCGCCGTCAGGCTGCGAAGCGAGGGCCGTCCGGGCAACGGTGTCCACCAGCTGCGCGCGCACGGCGAAGCGTGTGGCAGCCGGACAGTCCGGCGACAGCAAATCCGGCAGCCGTTGGATGGGCTCGGAGAAGAGCGGCAGCCACGTCGGCAGGCCTGAGGTGTGGGTGAGAAGCTGTCCGAGGGTGACGCCGGCCTCCGCGGCGGGCGTCCCGGGGCGGAAGCGCGACAGCGGCGTCTCGGGATTGACGGCCCCGTCCGTCCACGCGCGGAGAAAGAGGGGAACGGTGCACATGGCCTTGGTGAGACTGGCCAAGTCAAAGGGCGTGTCGCGCGACACGCCACCGGTTGCACCGCGGAACACGGGCGCGCCTTTGTGCCAGACGGAGGCCTGAGCAGACGGGAAGCTACCGTCGCTGACGCCGGCATCGAGCAACGCCTGAAGGGGGTCAGTCACAGCGTCGCCGCCTCCAGCGGGGTGAGGGTGCCTGCCGAGGCATCGAGCCGGACGCGTGTCCCAAGGCTGAGCGGCTCATTCACCGCGCCGTGGCCGATGGGGAAACCGACCGCGCAGGGCAGGCGCGTCTCCTCGGCGAGCTTTCGGAGGACATCCCGAGCGGTGTAGTCGGCGCCGGGGCGCTCGCAGTGGGTGAAGTCACCGAGCGCGATGCCTGCGAGTCCTGCCAGGACGCCGGCGTTCCGCAGGTGCGTCCACAGCCGGTCGAGCCGGTAGGGCTGCTCGCCGTCATCCTCGAGCAGCAGAATGGCGCCGCGGGTGTCCGGGAGCCAGGAGGTGCCGAGGACGGTCACCAGCACCGCCAGGTTTCCACCCAACAGGGGCCCCTCGGCAACGCCGGCGACGAGTGGCGTCGCGCCACCCAGCGGAAGCGGGGTCCCTCCCTCGAGGAGGTGAAAGAGCCGCTCGAGTACCGCTTGGGGCTGCCCCGCGAGCTGCGTCACCACTGGCGCGTGAATGCTGCTTCTACCGTGGGCTTGCAGCGCCGCATGCAGCGCTGTGACGTCCGAGCAGCCCACCAGCAACTTGGGGGCTGACGCGGCCACGTCCAGAAGAGGAAGCAGGCGCCCCGCACCACTCCCTCCGCGTGCACAGAAGACAGCACGCGTGTCGGGGTCGGCGAGTGCCGCCTGGAGGGCGCCAACGCGCACCGCGTCCGGGCCGGCGAGGTAGCGCTCCTGGTCGAAGAGGTGCGCGTCGAGGCTGGCGTTGTAGCGCTGGGAGAGGCGCTCGACGCCTCGGGCGAGCAGCTCGCGGTCGACGGGACTCGACGGACTGACAATGGTGATGCGGTCTCCAGGCCGGAGCGGCGGGGGGCGAAGCATCCAGCGAGAAGGCTAGCACCGAGACGGCGTCGGGCCAGTCGATGGCCGCCGTCTTGTCCGGGGCAGTTGCTGCGGGCGGCGGGAAGGCTTCCAAACGTGCCGCTCTCGATGTCGCCGAGGACCTCCACACTGTGGTTTACCTCCTCCTCACGGGGGCGGTTGGTTCGAGCTGCCAGTCGACGGACGGCGTCAATGGCTTCGAAGCTGCGCGGGCGGGGCTCGCCAACCGCCAAAACCCAAGGCTCCGGCGCGGGGAAGCCAAGTCTGTAGGCCTACTTCGCTGTCGCCACCTTCGGGTGGGCCCAGAGGAAGTCCAGCAGCGCGTCCGGCCAAGTTGGGAGCGCGAAGTTTGGGATGTGGCCCGCGCCGTCCAGTCTCCAATGCTCGACGGCCACCCCCGACGGACAGCCCGCGTAGGCGGACACCGTCGTGTCCGCCCCCGTGCCGTCGCACGTCAAGTGGAGTGGCTTCCCGGCCGTGCGTTGTCCCGTGCAACCGTCAGCTTTCGCCCAGAAGGCGAGCGTCGCGTCGGCCGAGGCATAAGGACCCAGAAAGCCTCCCGTGCCGCCCGTGTAGTGCACGAGAAGGTCCGCGGTCCCGTGGACAGTGAGCACAGACACGGGGCTCACCGGGTGACAGGTGCTGGGGTCAACGGCTGCGGCGAGGCTGACGATGGCAGCGATGCGGTTGCTGCGCTCGCACGCAAGGCGGTTGGCCATGAAAGCGCCATTGGAGTGCCCCACGACAAAAATGCGGCTCGCATCCGCGCCAAAGGTGGTGACCACATCCTTCAACACCGCGGTGAGGTAGGCCACGTCATCCGGAGCATTGGGCACGAGGCGGCGGCCGGTGTTCCAATAAAGAGCGCCCCTCGGGTCTTTGGTCCCGTTCGGCTTGACCAGGAGGAAGCCCCGTCGGTCGACGGCCGAGTCCAAGTCGAAGTACCGCGACTGGGACTCGCCATTGCTCGAATAGCCGTGAAGCAATAGCACCACGGGCATTCCCACTCTCGGGGCGGCGGGAACGTGCACGCAGTACGTCCGGCCCTGAACCGAGCGCTCGCCGCCGAGGCAGGGCCGCTTTTCGCCCGGTCGAATGCCGGTGAAGGCACAAGGCCGCTCGGGCGTTTGAGCGCGGGTTGAGACCGCCACGAGCAGACAACCCACGAGGACAAGACCGCGCGCTGTGCCGAGTCTCATGGCCATGCCCCGCCCTCTGCAGCACAAGGATGTTACACGGCCAGCCTGCAATGTGAGCGCTTGTTAGCTCCGGAAGTCCGGTGCTCCTCTTGCACGGGTGCGGTTGGGCGCGCCTGTGAGAAGCCCCGGTCCGCGCGCTACACGCTGGCCACCGTGTCCTCGCCCCGGACCTGCCCGGCTTCGGCTCTCAGGAGTTTCGCTTCGGCCAAGGAGTTGGGGCGCCGGCCGCTGGCCTCAGCATGCACTTGGCGAACACGTCGGCAGAAAAGAGGTCTCTTGACAGCGCGCATTTTGGTAAGCTATTGCTTACGGTTAGTTATGGCTAACGCTGCTCACTGCTTCGCCGCCCTGGGGGACCCCACCCGCCGGCGCATATTCGAGCGGCTCTCTCAGCGCCCCATGGCCGTCGGCACACTCGCCTCCGGGTTGACAGTGACGCGCCCGGCCGTGTCCCAGCACCTCAAGGTGCTGCGCCGCGCGGGACTGGTCGCAGAGCGGCAAGAAGGCACAAGGCACATCTACCGCCTCGACCCCCGGGGCGTGCAGCTGATGCACGCCTACCTGGACCGGTTCTGGAACCAAGCTCTGGCCGCGTTCGCGCAGGTGGCCAACGAGGAGGACCTGTGAGCAGCGTCGAATCGGTGCGGAAGAGCGTGCGGGTCGCAGCGTCTGCAGAGCGGGCTTTCCGAGTCTTCACCGAGGGCATGGACCGCTGGTGGCCGCGCGAGCACCACATCGGCACCTCACCGCTCAAGCGGGCGGTGCTCGAGCCCCGCTCGGGCGGCCGGTGGTATGCAGTTTTCGAGGACGGCTCCGAATGTGACACCGGAAGGGTGTTGACCTGGGAGCCGCCGCGCCGGCTCGTTCTCGGCTGGCAAATCACCGCGCAGTGGAAATTTGACCCGAGCTTTCTCACCGAAGTCGAGGTCACCTTTACCCCTGAAGGCCCCAAGCGGACGCTGGTCCAGCTCGAGCACCGCAACCTCGAACGCTACGGTGTGGAGGCCCCCGGACTGCGAACGTCCATCGACGGCCCTGGAGGATGGGGGAAAATCCTGCAGACCTTCGCCGCCGTGGCAGCCTCGGAAGAAGGTGGGCCATGAGGAGGGCGGCCTCGGTGGTTTTCTTGCTCGTCGGCGCCACCATCGGCCTGGGCGCCTTCGGCCATTCGTTCATGGGACGGCTGGTGGTGGACGGCGAGCTCGACAAGTTCCCAATCGCACGGGACGTCTACAGCATGCTCTACGTCGTCTGGTATTTCGTCGGGGCCTGCATGCTGCTTTTCGCCATCGTCATCGCTCTGGCTTGGTTTCGTCAGAAAAGGGGCGACCCCAGCCTTCTGTTGGTGACGGCAGTCATCGGCGCGCTTTACCTGGGCACGGGCCTTGGGGGGATGGTGTATCGCCACGGCGACCCCTTCATGTCCGTCTTCATCCTCGAAGGCGCACTCCTCGTGGTCTGCTCCCTCCTGCTCGGAAGGGGGCACGGAGCGGCCGCGCCGGGCTCCTGAGGGACGGGCGCCGCGGCTCCACGGGCCAGGGCGTTGACATGTTGGAGGTCGCACCCTAAACACCGCCCTCCATTCCCCGATAGCTCAGCTGGTAGAGCGGGTGACTGTTAATCACCATGTCCCAGGTTCGAGTCCTGGTCGGGGAGCATCGTGCGGGGACTGAAGCAATTCGAGAACAGGCCAGGTGTCGCCCAGATGCTCGCCGACTTTCGGACGGCCTTCCCGACCTAACGGGGTTGCGCGACTCCGCTCACCACGACGACCGGCGCCCAGGGGCTCGAGCGACACGACAACCCCATCACGCCGGGTGGTGGCTTGCACCGTCGGGGTGACGGGCCCGCTTCAAGGCCCCAAAGTCAAGGTCTCGAGGAGAGCGTCGGGTACCGCCGACGGCGGGCATCAATGCGTCCCACCGGGACCACCCATCACGCGGGTTGGTCGCGGGGCGCTCGTTCAAGGTGCCCTGCCCTCCAGTCAGATCCAGGAGAGGTTGTGCCTAGACAGCGGAAGCGACCGCACCCGCTTGCCAGTTGCGGCGAAGATGGCATTGCACACAGCGGGAATCACCGGGGGCAGAGCCGGCTCGCCGAGGCCCGTGGGCGGGAAATCGGTCTTCCGGAAGTGGACCTCCACCGGAACCACCTGGTCAATTCGGAGCATCGGGTAGCTATTGAAGTTGGTCTGCTTACTGCGCCCGCCCTCGATGATGATTTCCTGACCGAGAAGCTCGGAGATGCCGTCCAGCACCGCTCCCATGGCCTGATTCTCAGCCATGCTCGGGTTGATGATGGTGCTGCCGATGTCGCCGGCCACCCAGACCTTCTCGATGGTGAGCTCGCCCGACTTGCTGACCGCCACTTTGGCAACCTCGGCGAAATGGCCGCGGTGGCTGAAGTAAAACGCCAGGCCCATGCCGGTGCCGCGCGGCAGGCGCTGCCTGCCCCAGCCAGACTTCTCGGCGACCAGGTCCAGCACGCCAAGCATGCGCGCCGGGTCGATGAAGACCGACGGCAGCGCTCCAGGATTCGCCGGCGGTGCTGGCGGCGGTGAGGGATTTACGGACAGCAAGGCTCTGTGGAACTCCAAGGGGTCCTTCCCGGCGGCGTGCGCTACCTCGTCGAGGAAGCATTGAAAGGCGAAGCACAGGGCGTTGCTCCGCGGGGCCCGGAGCGCACCGGTGGGAACCCCGAGCGCCATCACCGAGGCGTCCAGCGCAAGGTCCGGGATGAAGCGGGCGGGAAACTCCGTGTCGGTCATCTGCGCCGAGGGCGCGAACTGCTCCTTGGTGCCGAAGCTAACGAAGTGATCCCGGAAGGCGATCAGCTTGCCCACGGGGTCGAGACCGGCAGTGAAGAAGTGGTACCCCCCTGGCCGGTAGCAATCGTGCTGGAAATCATCCTCGCGGGTCCAGACCAGCTTGAGGGGGGTGCCGGCCTCGCGGGCGATCCACGCTGCCTCGACCATGTAGTCGTTGTTAAGCCGCCGTCCGAACCCGCCGCCCGCTCGGATGATGTGGACGGTGATGGCGTCCTCAGAGATTCCGAGCGTCTTGGCCACCAGCGTCCGTCCCCGCGCGGGCATTTGGGTAGGCGACCACAGTTCGAGTTTGCCGTCAGCAAAGTGCGCAGTGGTGTTCTGGGGCTCAAGCGACGCGTGGGCCAGGAACGGGTAAGCGTACTGGGAGGTGACCACCTTCCCGGCCTTCGCCAGGGCGGCCTTCACGTCACCGTCGCTCCGGAGCGAGCGGTGCGGAGGTGCCTTGGCCAGCTCGGCGGCAGTGGCGTTGAAGAGCGAGCTGCTCTGCTGTGACGTCTGGCCCTCGTCCCAGGTGATGTTCAGGGCCTGCCGCGCCGTCAGCGCCTGCCAGAAGCTGTCGGCCACGATGGCCACGCCACCGAGGAGTCCTTCAAGGTCCGTGCCGCCATCGACCACGAAGGCCTTCCGGACGCCGGGCATGCCGCGGATTTCGTCCAGGTTGGCGGACTTCACTTTGCCGCCGAACACCGGGCACTTCATGAATGTCGCGTGCTTCATCCCCGGTACGGTGACGTCGATGCCGAAGATTGGCTTCCCGGTGACGATGGCATGGTTGTCCACGCCGGGGGTGGCCCTGCCGATGATGGTGAACTGGGACGGGTCCTTGAGCTTGACCGACCCAAGTTCCGGGGGAGAAAGCGCCGCCGCAACGCTGGCCAGCGCTGCGTAGGAGAGGGACCGTTTGCTGTTTCGGTGGAGCACCTTGCCTCGGGACGTGGTGCACTCGTCCACGGGCACAGACCATTTCTGGGCCGCCGCAGCGACCAGCATGGCGCGAGCCGCGGCACCCACCCTGCGCATGGGGAGCCAGTTCAGGGGGGTGCCCACGCTTCCACCGGCCCACTGTTCCTGGAACTGGGTGGGGTCCAGCGGCACGGCCTCAACACGCACTTGCTTCCATTCCACGTCGAGCTCATCGGCGATGAGCATTGGGAGGGTGGTCCTCATGCCCTGGCCAATCTCCGGGTTTTTTGCAGCAATGGTGACACTTCCATCGGGATGGATGCGGACGTATGCGTTGACGGCTGGGTCCTCTGGGCGCCGGCCGTCGCCGGTGGACGGCACAGCGGCCTCGAGTGGCTCCCAGAGGCTGGTGAGCAACAGGCCTCCGCCAGCGAGCGCGGACACGCGGAGAAAGCTGCGTCGGGAGAGCTCGGTCATCGGCTGCTCCGGTTCGCGGTGGGGGCGGTTGTGGATGTGCGCAGCTCAGCAGCGCGGTGAATCGCTCGGCGAATGCGGTGGTAGGTGAGACAGCGACAGAGGTTTCCACTCATCGCCGCGTCGATGTCGGCGTCGGTCGGCTTGGGAGTCTTGGCCAGGAGCTCAGCCGCGGACATGATCTGTCCGGCCTGGCAATAGCCGCACTGGGGAACGTCCAGCTCCTCCCATGCGCGCTGGAGAGGGTGACTCCCGTCGCGGGAGAGACCCTCAATTGTGGTGATCGTGGCGTTGCCCACGCTCGCCGCCGGAGTGATGCACGAGCGGCGGGCGACGCCGTCGATGAGCACAGTGCAGGCGCCGCACAGGGCAATGCCGCACCCGTACTTGGTGCCTTTGAGGTCCAACCCGTCCCGGAGGAGCCAGAGCAGGGGGATGTCCGCTGGCGCTTCCAGCGTTTGGATCTGTCCATTGACTTTGAGCCGGTAGTTCATTGTCGGAACCTCGCTTGAAAGAGCGGGAACGCAATTAAGTCTTCATTCCCACATGGAGGAGGGTCGAGACCTGCTGTTGCCGCCTTAATCTCGGGCTGCGCCGACTATGCCACTCCCGCCGAAGCCCGAAAACGGCCGGCTGGTTGTCGAGCTGTCCTACCCGCCGGGCAACGCAGCCAGCGGGGGACAACTACCGCCGGCACGATAGGAACGCACGAGACGTGGTAACTCTATTGGAACTGCTTACGGCCACCCACCGCCACTGACGGCCAATTCTCCTCGACAGTTATCCGGCGCCAGAGTGGCCATAAGTGACTGTTAATCACCATGTCCCAGGTTCGAGTCCTGGTCGGGGAGCCATTTCACACCGCCCGACGAACCAATTAAGGGTTCGTCGGGCTTTCCTTTTCTGGGAGATCGAGTGACCCACCGACGAGAAACGCCGACGGAATGAGGGGGCGTCAGGTCCCGCCACGGTGCAAGGCAGCGGTCATTTCTGATGCCCTGCGCCGAAGACCAGTCTCGCGCCAAGTTCTCGCACCACGTCGACGACCAGGTCGACGTCTCGTTCCGTGGTTCGCCAGTTGACGATGGCGGCCCGGAACGCGATCTTGCCCGCGTATTCGGTTGTGCTGAAGAACACGCGGCCGTCCTTGAGCAGCATCGCGCCAAGGCGGCGATTGAGCTCGTCGAGCTCGGATTCGGGAACGCCCGGCGGCCGGTACCTCAAGCAGACGATGTTGAGCGAGCGTGCGCTCGCGCCGGTCATCGGCAGACCGGGCCGCGCTACCGGTCTGCCGGGAAATTAGCGGGCGTGCCTCAACACGAGACAATGTCTTCAATCAACCCCCGGCCTTCGGGACACCAACCGAGTTGCTTCTGCGTCTGCGCGCTGGAGGCGGCCAGGTCCAATCCGACGAAGCCGGCAAGCCAGCCAAAATGTGCCGGAGCCTCGGAGGCAGACTTGGAGACAATCGGCACCTTGACCCGCTTGCCAATAGCCTCGGCGATGTCCTTGAGAGATACGCCCTCTTCGGCGACCGCATTGTAGCGGGCACCGGACGAACCCCTCTCGAGCGCCAGCCGATACAGCTGCGCCGCGGCGAGGCGGTGCACTGCAGGCCAGCGGTTCCGTCCATCGCCCACGTACGCCGAGACTCCCTTCTCGCGCGCGAGCGCCACCAGGTACGTGATGAGACCTTGCTTGTCTGGGTCGTGGACCTGCGGCAGACGCACTACCAGTGTACGCACGCCCCGCGCCAGCGATGCCTGGGCGGCCTCCTCGGAGACGCCGCGGGGATGTACCGAGCTGGGCGGGGGCGGATCGTTCTCAGTGACGAGTCGGCCGGGAGTGCCCGAGTTCCCCGTTCCGGAGGTGACAATCAATCGACGGTCGGAGCCCGCGAAGGCCTCGCTGAGGGCTTGGATGGCGCGGCGGTCAGCCTCGCAGTTGGCCACGAATTTCGTGAAGTCGTGGTTAAAGGCGCAGTGAATCACGCCCTCGGCTTGTGCGGCGCCGCGGCGCAGGCTTTCTAGGTCTTCGACATCGCCGCGGTGCACCTCGGCTCCCGCCGCAACCAAAGCTTTCGCCCCCGCCTCTGACCGTGCCAGCCCGAGAACCTGGTGGCCGGCCCCCTTGAGCTCCTCGACGACCTTCGAACCGATAAATCCCGTGGCGCCGGTGACGAATACGCGCATGTGAATCCTCCTTGCTTGGCGACTGCAATGGCAGCCGCTGACATCGACCTAACATGTGATGTCAGTCGCTGCAATACCATCATGTCAGCAACTGCCATAATGTCGGTCTATGGGCCGATGGAAACCCAACGCGCTGGAGCGCCTCGTCGGGGCCGCCATGGAACTGTTCCGAGAGCGTGGCTTCGACGAGACCACCGCCCAGGACATCGCGGAGCGCGCGGGCCTCACCGAGCGGACTTTTTTCCGTTACTTCGCCGACAAGCGCGAGGTTCTCTTCGCTGGCGGTTCAGCTCTGGAGGAACTCGTGGTCGGGCAGCTTGCCGGCCCCGCGGATTTGGCAGTCCCGCTGGACGCCGTCGCGTTCGCCTTGGCGGCGACGGCACCATTTTTCGAGGAGCGCCGCGAATTCGCCAAGGCGCGGCAGGCCCTCATCGCCGGACACCCCGGCTTGCGTGAGCGCGAGCTCATCAAGCTGGCTTCTCTCACTTCTGCAATCGCTGAGCAGCTGCGTCGCCGCGGAGTCGCAGAACCGGCGGCGAGCCTGGCCGCCGAGGCGGGGATGGCCATCTTCAAGATGGCCTTCGTGCGCTGGGTGAATGATGGCGAGCGAAGGGACCTTGCGCATCACATCCGCGAATCGCTCGGCCACCTGCGGGCCGTCACGAGCGGAGGCAAGGCGGGTCGGCTCACTCCAAAGAAACCGCGCCGCGCCCCTGCAGCGGGACGCAGCGCCCGTCGCTGACGATCATCTTGTTCGGACAAAACGAGTACCCGAGCCACCAGGGTTCGGCCAGGCCGAGTCCCCGCTCGTCTGCGCGAGCCCGCCTCGCTGCTTCGAACGGCCTGCGCTTAAATCACTTCGAGAACCCGGCACGAGTCGTAATTCTGATTGGAACGCTTCAAGGCCGCTGAAGGCCCTTTCCCTGGTTTGTGATGCCCAGAGGACATGAGGGCGACTCCATGTCCCAGGTTTTCAGTCCTGGTCGGTTGGCCAGACGAGTTGAGCCGGGCCAGGGCGGCCGTCCTGCATCTTGACAGCATCTCGGTTGATTCTATGATGCCTGTGATGCGAACGACGGTTACGATCGAGGCTGATGTGGCAGCCCTGCTCAAGTCCGCCATGAAGCGCACAGGGGCATCGTTTAAGGAGGCGTTAAACGACGCGCTTCGGCGCGGGCTTTCCTCCAATTCGGGGGTCGGACGCAAGCAGGTGCTGCTGCCGGGCATTCCGATGAAAATGCGCCCCGGCATAAACCTCGACAAGGCCCTGCGGCTGGCTTCGGAATTGGAAGACGAGGAACTCGAGCGGCGCCTCGAAGTCGGCAAATAGCGAGACATGAAGATTGTCGACGCGAACGTGCTTCTCTATGCGACGAACTCGGACGCCCCCCAACACCACGCGTGCCGGACGTGGCTTGAAGCAGCCCTGAACGGAAACGAGCCCGTCGGTTTTGACTGGACCGTCCTACTTGCGTTCCTGCGCTTGGCGACCAAGCCCCAGGTCTTTGTTTTGCCGCTCTCGCCGGCGAAGGCCTTCGAGAGAATCCGACTTTGGCTCTCGACGCCTGCAGCGATGATGATGGCTCCGGGTGACCGGCATTTGGACGTGCTCGAAAGCCTGCTCGCTCCGTTATCGACAGCTGGGAACCTGACGGCCGACGCGCACTTGGCGGCCTTGGCCTTAGAGCACGGGGCCGCTGTCGTCTCGTGTGATGCGGACTTTGAGCGCTTCTCGGGAGTCATCCGCGTCAACCCCCTCAAAGCGTAGGCTCCAAAATGGGGACCGACGGAGGCTCTGTCACTCTGCTCGTGTGGAACCGCGGGACCGCCCGAGTCGCTGCTCCCGCCTGACGAGCAAGGCGAGAGGACGGTGTACGTCGTAGCTCCGACTGGGGTGCCAGAACCGCCGATGCAGTAATGCCCTCCAGCGCCGCGAGGCGGCCGTGGGGAAGGCGGGCCCTCGTGGGCTAAGACCGGGCAGCAAGCCTCGCAGGCTTTGAAGCGCTAGGCCGCGTGCCAGGGCCGCCTCGGGAAACGAGGAACGACAGTCCATCGCGGTAACTGTACTTGGAAACCGTGGACGGCCACCCACGACCATTGACGGCAGTGTCGAGAGTGTTTTCGCCCGGCCGGGGAAGCTTCTCTTCGTCCCCGAGTGCCTCTTCTAGGATGACCGCTAGCCGGAAGGGGCGAGTGGAAGTAGGTTCTCCGACCCACCTTTCTGAGGGACTCGAGTCCACCGTGCGACTTTCTCTTCAAATACTGCCGGTTGTCCTGCTTTGCTGGGTGGCAGCCTCCTCCACTGCCTTCGCCCAGGACGGCGGCACCGCCAACGTTCGACCGCCGAAGCCGGCGAATGGACTCCTCAAACCAGAGCAACTCGAGCCTTTGTTGGCACCCATTGCGCTCTACCCCGACCCACTGCTGGCGCAGGTGCTGATGGCGTCCACCTACCCCTTGGAAGTGGTCCAGGCTGCGCGTTGGTCCAAGGCCAACCCCAAGGTCACCGGGAAGGACCTTGAGCAAGCGATGCTCAAACAGTCATGGGACCCGAGCGTGAAGTCCCTGTGCTCCTTCCCCGACACGTTGGCGATGATGAACGAGCACTTGGAATGGACGCAGGACCTCGGAGATGCCTTCCTCGCCCAGCAGGACGACGTCATGGAGGCCGTCCAGGCGCTGCGGGCCAAGGCAGTGGCGGCCGGAAATCTCAAATCCTCGAAGGAATTGACGGTCACCACCGAGAAGCCGGCCCCACCGCCGGCCGACGCCGGAATCACCATCGACCCGGCAGCGCAACCGCAAGAAATCATCGTCATCCAGCCGACCAACCCTCAAGTCGTCTACGTGCCCACGTACAACCCCGTCGTCGTCTACGGAACCTGGCCCTACCCGGCCTACCCGCCCTACCCGGTGTACCCGCCGGGCTATGTCGCGACCACTGCGGCCATTTCCTTCGGAGTGGGGTTGGCTGTCGGCGCGGCGATGTGGGGAGGCTGCCACTGGGGTTACCGCGGCTACAGTTCCGTCAACATCAACGTCAACAACTACAACCGCTACAACCACACCAACATCGGCAACAACAACAACAACTGGAACCACAACGCGAACCACCGGCAGGGCGTGCCCTACGCAGACTCGCGCTCGCAGGACCGCTACGGAAGTGGGAGGGGCAACTCCGCGAGCGCCGGCACCCGAGACGCCTACCGCGGCCGTGACCAAGGGAGTGGCGGCGGACGGGGCTCCGGAGCAAGCCCCTCACAACGCCCAGCGGGCGGCGGACCCAGCGCCAGCACCCGGCCAGCGGGCGGCAGCCCAAGCGCGAGCACCCGGCCAGCGGGTGGCAGCCCAAGCGCAAGCACTCGGCCAGCGGGCGGGAGCCCAAGCGCAAGCACTCGGCCAGCGGGCGGGAGCGCCGCGCAACGCCCCTCGGCGGGTGCTACGCCAAGCAACCGTGCCGGCGGGAGCGCGTACCAAGGGATGAATAGTGGTAGCCAGGCAAGGGCCGCGAGTTCTCGCGGCCATTCGAGCATGCGTGGGGGTGGAGGTGGCGGTGGCCGGCGTCGCTGAGAAAGGAGAGCGCATGCGGTGGATGGCACTCGTCGCGCTGCTCAACGTACTTTTGGGGGGCCTAGCCCAAGCGGCGCCACCCCAAAGCTTCGCCACCCCGGAGGCCGCTGTGCAGGCCCTGGTGGACGCATCCAGAAGCGGCGATGACAGCCGGTTGCTAGCAGTGATGGGAAGCGCCGCTGAGCCGCTGGTGGAGTCCGGAGACCCGGTAGCGGACAGCAACGTTCACGAGCGCTTTGTGACGCTCTACGACGAGGCTCACACCTTGGTGAGCGTCGCAACCGACCGACGCGTGTTGCAGGTGGGTACCACCGGCTGGCCCTTCCCGATCCCGTTGGTGAAAGGCAAAGCGGGGTGGTTCTTCGACGTCGCCGACGGCAAGGCGGAAGTTCTGGCTCGAAGGATTGGCCAGAATGAACTCGACGCCATCCAGGTGTGCCTCGCGTTCGCCGACGCTGAGCACGATTATCTCGCGCTTAACCCCGAGAGTGCCGCGCCCCCATATTACGCGAGTAAACTCATCAGCTCGGACGGCAAACGCGACGGACTCTACTGGCCGACGTCGGAAGGCGAGCCACCAAGCCCACTCGGCTTGGCCTTCGCGCAGGCAACGAGCGAAGGCTACCTGCTTGAGCAGGGCAAGCCGACGCCATACCACGGCTACTACTACCGCATCCTCAGCGCGCAAGGCCCCCATGCAGCGGGCGGCGCCATCGACTACCGCATGGGTAGCCAACTGTACGGGGGCTTCGCCCTGGTGGCCTACCCTGCAGAGTACGGAAATTCCGGCGTGATGACTTTCATCGTCAACCACGCCGAGGTTGTATTTCAAAAAAACCTGGGCAAGGACACCGCGGCACTCGCCAAGTCCATGCAGCGCTTTGACCCAGACGGGTCCTGGACAAAGGTGGCGCCCTGAATGAAGGGAGTACCGTTCCAGCGGCGTCCGCCCGTTGACGAGGGCCGCCTAACTTAGAGTGTACGCGAGCGATTGGTCACCATCTGACATGTCGCTAGGCCCTGGCTGCCTGGTGCAAGCCTTGAGACATTGGCCGGTTTCTTGGCCATACCTGCAACTTCGTTTCTCTCATTGTGGTTCGCCCGCAATTCTTGCGCATGAGCTATGGGCAAGTCATTTCCTCGTTCCCCTGACTGGAAACTGCTCGCCCACGGTGGCATACGCTGCCAGCCGGGAGATTCCGTTTCGAACCCGGCAAAACAACTTGCATTCGAGTCGGTAACTCTTTGGGGCTATGGCCAACGGACGAAGTCCACCGGCTGAACCGGGACTCACACGCCGAAAAAGCCAGCCGGGCGACGAGGTGCGAAATCCGCCTCGAAGGCAGCGGTCTCAACCGCGGCGCGGGCGCCTCGAGGTGGCAGTATGGACCCTCGGCGTCGGGTTGCTGGCGTTCGCGGGCTTTGTAAAGGTTTTCGGCAACTTCCTCAAAGAGCAGGAGGTGCGCCGCTTCGAGGACGCCCGTCTGGCAGCGGCACCAACCGCGGCCGCATCGGCTTCTTCGTTGCCTGTCGACGCCCTTGCCGTCAATCAGTCGCTGTGGGCGCAAGCGCGGATTGAGGCGTATGCGCGTGCCTTAAAGGAGCAGGCACCCGCGGCGCTGGCCGTCCTGCGGATTCCGCGCATCGGACTGGAGGGACCCGTCCTTCCCGGGACGGATGAATGGAGCCTCGACCGAGGGCTCGGTTGGATTGAAGGAACTTCACGCCCTGGCGAGTTGGGCAACGTCGGTATCGCTGGACACCGAGATGGCTTCTTCCGCGCCCTCAAGGACGTGAAACCAGGTGACACCATCCAACTCACGACGCTGACCGGTCAGCAGGTTTATAGAGTCCAGAAAATCTCCATCGTTTCCCCGGACGACGTGGGCGTGCTATCGCCGACCTCGACCGCGGCGCTGACCCTCGTCACTTGTTTTCCTTTTTATTTCGTTGGCTCGGCCCCCCAGCGCTACATCGTGCGGGCCGTGTTGTCTTCGCCGGAAACCGCTGTTCAAGGGGAGCTGTAGCTGTCGATGAGTCACACGAGCAGAAGAACCAATCACCAGGGGGCAGTCATGACAGGACACAATAGGACAATCGCCGCAGCTGCCGGAGCGTTGCTTCTGGCAGGCGCTGCGTTGGCGCAGGGACAAGGGTCCGGCACCACCACCACTGGGACCACGACGACAGTCACCACGACCAAAGTGGAGAGTGGCGTCGTGGTTTATGCCGGAGGGAATACCCTCATCACCAAGGAGGCCGACGGGGTAACCCGCAAGCACATCGTCCCAGATGGCTTCAATTTCCAGATGGGAGGAAAGAACGTCACCCTGGCGGACCTCAAGCCCGGAGACCACATCACGGCCGTCATCACCGACGTAAAGCAGGTGACGCCAGTCACTGTGACGCGGGTGGTGAAGGGCAAAGTCATGGAGTCGTCGATGGACTCGATTCTGGTGCAAAACGCCAAAGGGCAGCTCGTCAAATACTCGAGCAAGGACGCCGAGGGCCGAGACGTCACCATCATTATGAACGGCAAGGAGGTTGCCTTGAGCAGCTTGAAGGCGGGTGACCAGTTGACCGCCACCATCGTAACCAAGTATCCGCCGCAAGTTTCGACGCTCCGATCGGTGAACGCACACGTGACGGCGCCTCCCGCGGCTCCAGCTGCTGCGGCTGCACCGCCTGTGGCGGTGGCGGCTGCGCCCGCCCCGAAGGCCAAGCTTCCTAAGACGGCAAGTCCACTGCCGCTGGTGGGCCTGACCGGAGTGTTTCTCGTGCTTCTCGGCGCCGGCCTGACGCTGCGTCGGCTGTCCAGGTAGGCTCTCCTCGTCCCAACCTTTGGTGGGACAGCCTCGGAAAGGCGCTCTCGTCCACCGTACGAGAGCGCCGAACGTTTGGCGAGCGTCAGCAGAGGCCGCGGCCGAAGGGCTGAAGACCCGGGTGATTCGGCTGTCGAGGTTTGAGGAGCGCATGAGTGCCCATCACCCATCGGGCGGGCTGGGCGGCCCTGACGTGAACTCGTCTGAGGCGATGTGAGTTGGTACGAACTTGCCGCTCTCTTGCTACTGACGCTGGCACCTGCGAGCGAGACTCCGCCACCGCCCGAGGCGGCAACGGTCCCCAGGGCCAGCACCGAAGGAAAGGACCCATCGTGGGAATCTAGTCTTACCGTTTACTGGTACATCTACCCGGACGACAGCAGCTACCTTCAGCCGACCGCATCTGTCGACCACGGCTGGCTGCACCTGGAGGCGAGATACAACGATGAGGCGCTCCAGACAGGGTCGCTGTGGGTGGGTTGGAACCTTGCTTGGGGGGAAGGGCTCAAGCTCTCCTTGACGCCCCTGGTCGGTGGCGTCTTCGGGAAAGTGAACGGCATCGCACCCGGGTTGGAGTGGTCACTCGCATGGGGCCCTCTTGAGCTCTACTCCGAGAACGAATTCGTGATTGACCTCGTAGATGTCGATCAAAGCTTCTTCGTTGCATGGTCCGAGCTGACGGTCCGGCCCTTCGAGTGGCTTCGAACGGGATTGGCGCTCCAGCGCACACGGGCCCACGCGGTCCCTCGGGTCGTCTCTTGGGGCCCGTTCGTCGGCCTATCCATCTGGAAGCTTGAGGTAGCCGCCTATTGGTTTAACCCTGGGGAGGCCGACGCCCAATACTGGGCGGCCTACGTTGGCCTAAACCTGTGATGCTCCCGCGCGAGGAAAGGTCGAACGATGCCGGAAGACTGGCGCTTTCAAAGCAAGACCAGATTCTAAGTCCTGTCGACTGGCTGTCTGAGATCGTCTTCGGCCTCATCATGACGCTCTCGATCACCGGATCGATCAGCGTCGCCCAAAATGGCAAGAGCGACATCCGCACGATGCTCATCGGAGCGATCGGGTGCAACACAGCGTGGGGGCTAATCGACGCCTTGATGTACCTCGTCGTCGTGCTTACCGAGCGATATCGAAGCCTTCTCTTGCTGCACGCTGTCAGGGGCGAGAAGGAAACCGAGCGCGCCCATCGCATGATCGCCGAACGCCTTCCGCCGCTGATCGCAGCCTCCATCCGAACACCCGAACTCGAGCATCTCCGCCAGAATTTCGCGGCGATGACAATCGTTCCGACCGCAGGATTGACCGGGCGCGACCTGCTCGGCGCCCTTGGCGTGTTCCTGCTCGTCTTCCTCACGACCCTCCCAATTGTATTGCCCTTCCTACTTCCGGTGGAGCCGCTGCGAGCACTCCGCCTCTCGAACGGAGTGGCTGTAGCGATGCTCTTCGTTCTGGGGTACCGACTCGGCAGATACGTCAGCCGATGGCCAATCGTCATCGGCGCTGCCGCCGTCGCCATCGGCGGGGCACTCGTTGCCCTCACCATCGCGTTAGGGGGATGAGGTGCGCGCGGCGCCGCGTTTGGCAAAACGTCTCGTGGAGCGCGGAACGCAGAGGTCAGAACTCGCCTCCACCACTTGGGGTGGCTCGCAAGAGTCAGCTCGCCCATGAGCCTTGACTCAGCGTCTGATGTGGCCCACATTTCGTGACGATCGACCTGCGCCAATCAGAGGGCGGCCGCGCGCGATGGGCAGTGGGCGCGGGGTGCTTCCTTGAAGAGAGAAGGCGACTCGCGTGCCCGACCGCTCGCCCTTCACGGATCTCCCGCGCATCACCCTGGGTGTGCTCGCCATCGCCTTGTTGAGCGCTGCCAGCGCCTGGGTCCTTTGGCCGTTCGCCGTGGCCATCGTCTGGGCCACGACGATTGTAGTTGCCACCTGGCCCGTACTGCTTTTCGTTCAGGCATGGCTCGGTGGCCGACGGGGGCTTGCGGTGGCGGTGATGGTCCTCGCGCTGCTGACATTCGTCGTTGTCCCCGTGTGGCTCGCCGCCTTGACGATTGCCGACAACGTGGAACGCGTTGTCGGCCTAGCACGAGCGCTCAGGACTGAGGGCCTCCCGCCGCCACCGGAGTGGGTGAAGAGTGTGCCGCTCGTGGGTCAGCGGCTTACCGAAGCGTGGTCTAGCGTGGCCGGGGACGCCGCTTCTTTCGCCGCCCGAGTGGCGCCACAACTGGGCGATGCCACGCGGTGGCTCGCAGCGCGGGCTGGGAGTCTCGGGGCGGCGGTGGTTCAAGTCATCCTCACCGTTGCAATCAGCGGCGTTCTCTATGCGAAGGGGGAGACGGCCGCGCGCGGGATCGAGCGTTTCCTGCGGCGACTCGCGGGAGCGGCCGGACGAGATGTGGCCCACCTCGCGGCAAAGGCGGTGCGGGCGGTGGCCCTCGGAGTCGTCGTCACGGCCGTGATCCAGACCGTCCTATCCGCCATCGGTCTGATTGTCGCTAGGGTGCCGCAAGCTGGAGCACTCACTGCACTCGCATTCCTGTTGTGCATCGCGCAGCTCGGTCCTCTGCTGGTACTCGGCCCGGCAACCATCTGGCTCTACAGCTCCGGCTCGCCCGGTCGGGGCACGGTGCTGCTTCTCTTCACCATCGTCGCTGCGACACTCGACAACTTCCTTCGTCCTTTGCTCATCAAGCGCGGCGCCAATCTCCCATTACTTCTTATTTTCGCAGGGGTCATCGGAGGGCTCATCGGCTTTGGCATCGTCGGGCTCTTCATCGGCCCCGTGGTCCTCGCCGTGAGCTGGAAGCTCGTCGAGTCCTGGGTCGGCGACCTGGATGGTCCACCCTCTCCGACCTAGCTGAGAGGGCGGCCCTGAGGAAATTGCGAAGACTTGTCTTTCCAAGCAGCATCGAAGGCAGGCACCGCGAATGCACTACGAGTTGCTCCTTCGAGTCTCAGGGCGGATTGCTTAGAAAAAGCACACGCCAAATCCGCCGACAGCGGAAGCGACGACGTCAATGTGGCTGATTTTCGAAATGCCGTCTGCTCGGAGCGCCGGGCTGACAGGTGAGAGGGGCCGAGAAAGATGAAGTGGCGTCTACGGGCATTTCCGATAGCAGTGTGGCTGCGAGACTATGAGCTGCGTTGGCTTCGGCTGGATCTCGTCGCGGGCATCACCCTCGCGGCGTATGCCATCCCGGTGTCACTTGCCTATGCGGGGCTCGCCGGGCTCCCGCCCCAAGTTGGACTCTACGGCTACCTGCTTGGCGGTGTGGGCTACGCGCTGTTTGGCAGCTCGCGTCAGCTGGCGGTCGGCCCGACATCTGCCATCTCACTCACCGTGGGCGTGACACTCGCCGACTTGGCCGGCAACAACCCTTCGCGCGCGCTCCAGATCGCGGCGCTCGCCGCGTTCACGGTCGCCGGACTCTGTGGGATCGCCTGGTTGCTCCGACTGAGCACTCTCACCAATTTTATCAGCGAGACGATTCTGCTCGGTTTCAAGGCGGGCGCCGGGCTGAGCATCGTCTCGACTCAGCTCGCGGCCTTCCTTGGCGTGACGGCTGGCGGCGATGATTTCTTTTCGCGTGTGGCGCATGTGCTTACCCACTTGGGCGAGGTTCAGCCGACAACGGTCCTGGTCGGTGGCACGGCCCTCACGTTGATCCTGCTGGGAGAGCGCTTTCTTCCGGGACTGCCGGTGGCGCTCACGGTCGTTACACTTGCGACAGCAGCGGTCGCGCTCACGCCGTTACGGACGGCCGGACTCACGCTCGTGGGGGCAGTGCCCCGCGGGCTGCCCGCCTTCGGAATGCCAGCGCTACGCCTCCGCGATGTCGACGGAATCATCCCTCTCGCCTTTGCCTGCGTACTGCTCGCATACATCGAGGGGGTCTCGGCGGCGCGCACCTTCGCCGCGCGACACCACTACGTCCTGGACGTGCGACAGGAGCTACTCGGGTTGGGCAGCGCCAACCTGCTCGTTGCATTCGGGGGTGGCTATCCGGTGGCCGGCGGCCTGTCGCAGAGTGCGGTCAACGACAAGGGCGGAGCGAAGACGCCGCTCGCCCTCATTTTCGCCTCAGCCACGCTCGCGCTCTGTCTGCTCTTTCTGACGGGTCTTGTCGCCACGCTGCCGAAAGCAGTGCTTGCGGCGATTGTGCTTGTGGCTGTTGCCGGGCTCATCGACCTCCGGTCGATCGCGCGCCTGCGGCGCGTGAGCCGGCTTGAGTTTCGCGTGGCGATGGTGGCGCTTGGCAGCGTTCTGGTTTTCGGGATTCTCAACGGCGTCCTGATTGCCGCGGCCGCGTCGATCCTGCTGCTGCTCTACCGCGCCGCCTTCCCACAGGTCGCTTTCCTGGGTCGAATCCCCGGGACGCGGCGGTTCTCAGATCTGGCGGTGAGCCCAGACAACGAACGCATCCCTGGGTTGCTGGCGTTCCGAGTCGAGGCGGGCTTGTTCTATTTCAACTCGGAGCACGTGCGAAGTACCGCGTTGGAGCGCCTCGCAAGCGAACCGACGCCAATTCGACTTGTCGTATGCGATCTCTCTACCTCCGCGAACGTTGACCTCGCCGGTGCCCGGATGCTCGCCGAGTTGGCGAAGGAGCTGGAGTCGCGAGGCATCACGTTCCGACTCGTGGAGGCACGGTCGGCGGTGCGCGAAATTCTAAGCTCGAGCGGACTCGAGGCGACACTGGGCACGGTGGAACGCCAGACGTCGCTGGCTGACGTGGTCGATGCCGCGCTGGCGAAGGCGCAGTAGCGGAGGGGCCCGGAAGTAGGCGCGGCCCGCGCTTGCCGCCCCTGCAGCGCTGAAGGAGGGCCCGACCGTCGGCCCAAAGGCAGCCCCGGGGAACGCGCCCGAGGTGAGCCGTTCGTGTCGGAGCTCAGTGGTTGTTGCGCAACCATTCGAAACGGTAAGCCAACTCCGGGCCAGAGTTCCCGCTGTACGCCAGCTGTCCAACAAGAAGCGCGAACGGCTCGCTATATCGAGCAATTCGCAGGGGTCCAGCGTCCACTGGCTCGAACCCTGTGTCGCGGATGAGCGCGGCGGCCACGGCTTTGCCATGCGCGTCGTCACCGGAGTACACCAAGCTTGGCCGGGGCGCTGTGTGTCGCCTTTCGAAGACGCTGAAGAGCACCTCGCTTGGCACTGTGTGGAACGCGGAGATGACGCGCGAGCCTCGAGCCTTTCTTGCGAGCGTTTCGGCTCCCGAGGAGGTGCGCGCGACGACGAGCTCAGTATTGCTTTCGTTCATTGGAAGCGAGCAGCTCACGAGGACCTTGCCTGACAGGTTACCGGCCTGACTCGACGCGTCGTCGAGTTGCGCCCAGTTCACTGCCAGCAAGATGGCGTCGGACCGCGCGGCCTCGCCGGGGGAGCCGGCGCGCGCCTTTCCGCCCGAGTCGCGTGCGAGTTGCTCGAGCTTCGCTTGGCTGCGCGAGTAGCTGAAGACGACCTCATGACCGGCGCGGGCGAGGACGCTTCCAAGCTTGGCGCCCATCAACCCTGAGCCAAGAACTCCAATTCGCATGCCAGCCCCCTAGGCCTCGTTCCGCAGGCTCGCGATGTCGATCACGAAGCGGTAGCGAACGTCACTTTTCAGCACCCGTTCGTAGGCCTCGTTGACCTTCTGAATTGGAATGAGCTCGATGTTCGAGACGATGCGATGCTTCGCGCAGTGGTCGAGCATCTCTTGTGTCTCAGCAATGCCGCCGATCATCGAACCGGCGAGTTCCTTCCCTCCCTGGATGAGCGAGAAAGGCTGGAGAGCCGTGGCGCTCGCTGGGGCTCCCACCAACACCATGGCGCCGTGCGGGCGCAGCAACCCGAGGAAGGCGTTGTAGTCGTGGGCCGCCGACACCGTGTCGATGATGAGGTCGAACTGCCGCGCCAGACGTTCGAACGCCCTCCCCTGCGTCACCATGAAGTCGGTGGCGCCGAGCCGTCGGGCGTCGTCCTCCTTCGAACTAGAAGTGCTGAAAACCGTGACTCTGGCCTCCATTGAAGCCGCCAGCTTCACCGCCATGTGGCCCAACCCACCGAGGCCCACCACCCCGACTCGGTCGCCGGGCTTCACGCCCCACCTTCGCAGCGGCGAATAGGTGGTAATCCCGGCACAGAGGAGCGGGGCCGCGCCAGCCAGGTCCAGGCTGGACGGGATGCGGAGGACGTAGCGCTCGTCCACCACCATCTGGGTCGAGTAACCACCGAAGGTGAGCGTCTTCCTGTCCATCTCAGTGCTGTTGTAAGTGAAGGCTGGCCCCTTTTCGCAGAACTGCTCGAGCTGTTCGGCGCACGGAGCGCACCGCCGACAAGAATCGACGAGGCATCCCACGCCGGCGAAATCACCCACTTTGAACTTGGAAGCGTCGCTGCCAACTTGCGCGATTCGCCCGACGACCTCGTGTCCGGGAACCATCGGGAAGATGGCCCCCGACCACTCGTCGCGCGCTTGGTGAATGTCGGAGTGGCACACGCCACAGAAGAGAATCTCGATGACGACATCTTGGGGGCCGGGCGCACGGCGCTCAATCGCCATGGGGGCAAGTGGCTTGCCGGCCGCAGAGGCACCCCAAGCTGGGACTTTCTTCACTTCACGACTCCTTGGTGAGGGAGCCAAGGCCCCCAATGGGACAAGTCATCTTCAGCGATTTGAGTGCTTGGTCCACGGCTGCGCCCGTCTACTCGACGAGCTGGTCTGCAGCATCTATGTGCGTCGCTTCGTGAGGCCCGCGTCCGCAAAGTAGCGCTGAGGCGTGTCTCCAGTTGATGCACCGACTGGCTCAGCGCGGAAGGCGAAACCCCGACGTCCCTCGTGGCTGCCACATCGCGACGTCGCCGCGCACCAGCGGTGACAGCAATCGGTGCGTTGAGCGGCGTGAACCCCATCGTGACAACTCTCTATACGCTGGCGACGGTGAGTGCCACGCGCCGCTAACCAGGCACTGCCCTGGCCTCGGGCTCGGGCGCCTTTTGATCAGCATCCCGCGCTGGCGGTTCACGTCCAAACACCGTAAGCGTCGTCGTCTGGGGAGTTTTCTCGCAAAGACGAAGTGGCGAGGGTGCTCAGGAGCGCCCGGTCTTACGCGGAGGGTCATTCGGAGCTAGAAGCAAAAGGAATGGTTCGTCGCCACGTTCCCGTGGACGCCTGGATGCTCGCGACCGGCCTCGCCCTGGCCTTGTCTGCTGCGGAGGTCGGCGCTGACAGTTCGGGGCCGCCCATCTGTAGCGGGACCCTGACCTATTGCCGCCCCTGTTCGGCCAGCGACGACGGCCAACCGATGGGGTGCGACGGGGCAACGCCCATCTGCGAGACCAGCGAGCCTAATGCTCGCTTCGGCTACTGCGTTCAGTGCACCAGCGATGCCAATTGCTCCTCAACAACGCCTATTTGCACGTCAGCCGGACCAAGCACTGACACTTGCCGGGCGTGCTCGAGCGATACCGACTGTAGCAGCCACCTCGCCGGCACGTATTGCCTCACTTCGGGGGCCTGCAGCGACTCTGCTCCTTCAGATTCCTCCTGCTCCGCGGGCGCCAGTCCACCGCACTGGCTCGCCTGTTTGCTCGCTCTTGCCGTCCTTCGTCCTCGGTCTCCCTCTCGTCGTCTTGGCTCCGCGAGCTTCTCGCTTCCGCCGACATTGTGAGGGCTCGTCAAGCGTCACCTCCTGGGTTTCGGCGAGCGAGGCGATGCAGCTGCCAAAGGAATGGGAGCCGGGGGCTTTCTGCTCCGGCAGGTCTACGTCAATGCCGCCGAAAGGCAGACCTTCCCAAGCCCGCGCTCCAGACGACGAGTTGGACATTGAGGCGCAAGGTCCGGTCGGCATCCACGGCGATGCCTCCGTGCAGGACAGGCGCGTAATTCTCCTCCTCGAACCGAAGGGTATACGTGCCTGGAGGCAGCTGCGGGATTCTGTAGGTGCCAGATGGGTCCGTGACCGCAACCTGCTCACCTTGTAAATGCGGAGAACTTGCCGTGACGACCACGCCGGCAACGGGTGCCCCTGTCGAGCTGTCCACCACAGCTCCAGTTAAACGTCCCGGCACCCGCCCCCTGCGCTGAGACCGAACCGGTGGCGAGCACTCCGAGCAGAAACAGGACAAGCCCCGAAATCCCCGCCCCAGGCACGGGGACGGGCAGGTGCCCCCTAAGCGTCCTCATCCCCTGTGGACCCCTCCTCGGCTCCGTTGCTCGTCCATGACGCCCAGAAATTCATTGCCTGCGGTGAGGGCGTGCAGGGCCGGACGAGCGCGCAGGGCGTCCACCACGCTAGACTCCGGACAAACCGCCCCCAGGCCGGGGGGAGCGACCAGGAGTGTGGGATGGCCTCCCGTGTGCTCATCATCGGCGCTGGTCCTGCGGGCGCATCAGCAGCAGTGGCGCTCGCCCAGCGAGGAGTGACAGACGTCCTCCTTTTGGACCGAGACCAGTTCCCCCGAGACAAAACCTGCGGCTCCGGCCTCTCGCCGGCGGCGCTGCACCTGGCTGAATCGCTGGGCATTGGGGACAAGGTGCGAGCGCGGGCCAACCCCATTGAGTGGGTGCGTCTCGTCACGCCTGGCGGGGAGGAGCTGTTGCTGCCGGGCAACGCAGCGGTGGTGATTTTACTCCGAAGGGATTTCGACCAGCTGCTTGTTCAGCGGGCCCGCGAGCTGGGAGTGGGCTTCCAGCAGGGATTTCGCGCATCCGGCCTCGTTCGCGATGGAGCAGGACGGGTCGTCGGCGTACGCAGCTTCGACGGTCGGGAACTTCGGGCGTCCTTCGTCCTCTGCGCGGACGGCGCTCACTCCATCTTCTCTCCGGACCGCCGCCCCAAGCGTTTCATCTCGACGTTGATGGGCTGGTGGGAGGGGAGCAGCCTTCCTCATCGACGGCTGGACATGGTGTTCGACCGCAATCTGGCACCACTCTACGGATGGATGTTTCCCGAGACGGCGACACGGGTGAATATTGGCATCTGTGTCGATGGGCAGGACGCGCAGGGGCGGCGCACAGGGCGGGACCTGCGTGCCCTGTTTGAGCGCTTCGTGCACGACCACTACCGAGAGATGCTCCGCGACGCCCACCCGCTGGGAAAGTTGAGGGGACACCCCATCGTCTTCAGCACCTGGGTGTCGCATTGTACCGCGCCCGGCGCACTCTGGGTCGGCGAGGCGGCGCGCGTGACACACAATGCCACCGGCGAGGGCATCTCGCAGGCGATGCAGAGTGGCCTCTTCGCAGCCGAAGCGGTTTCGTCGGTAGTCCACGCTGAGCGGTCGGAGCAGGCGGCCTGGCGGCACTATGTCTGGCAGCACCGCCGGCGCTTCACCGCTGGATTTGCCTCAGGGTACCTGGTGAGAGCGCTCGTGGCGTCGCGTGCCCTAGACGGGCTGGCGCGTGCGTACCACAGCGCTTGGGGGCAGCGGCTCATCGAGCGCCTCCTCGGTTCGGCTCTAACCGGGACTGCGTCGCAAGAGGCACCGGCGGCCTACTCTCAGCTGGCAAATCGCGGACTTAGCTCCGGCCGGCTGGACGCGAACAGTCTGCTCGACGAGCCTGACCGAAGTTGACGAGCCGGCAGTCGGCGGCCTGCCAGAGCACCTTGTTCGCACCTTCGAGTAGGACGGTATTCCGCGCCATGTCGCGGTCAAATCGCTGACGCAAGGCCTCAACCAAAGTTTTGCTGTGCTCGAGCGCCTGCTGGCCGCCCGGACCGAAGCCAAACGGAGCAACGACGCATCGCAACGACGCTGAGCGGTCCTGCCCGCAGCGGATGGCGAGGTGGTCGCCGGTCAGCCCACTATTTGGCCTTCTGGCCGGTCGAGCCCTTGCCCAGCTGGCGGAGGTACGCGACGACGCCTTGAAGGTCCGACTTGGAAAGCTTGGGGAACGCGGGCATCGACTCGGCGAGCCCGTTTGCCAATCCACCCTTCGAGATGACCGCTGTTAGGAATGCATCACTGCGCTTGTCGAGCAGGCCCGTGGTGAAGTCCTGGGGCGTCGGCGTGACGTAGGTGGCCTGTTCCCCATCGCCTTTCCCGGTGGGCCCGTGACAGGTGGCGCAGTCGCGGTCGTAAATGGTTTTCCCTGCATTCGTCGTGCCCTTCTGCTGGGCGTTCGCAGGATGAGCAGCCACGAGTAAGACGAGCGTGGCGGCGATTGAGACGCGAAGAAGCGACATGTCTCCTCCCTCAAGGCTGGGGGCTCCTGGCTTATGAGCACTCGGCTTGGACTTCAAGCGTAGCAGTCAGCCGGGGGCCCCTTTCGGCTACAAGCGTCACAGAAGCGGGCCGAAGCCGCCGGGTTTAGGATTGACTCCGATGAAGACTCAGGACCTCGTCGCGCAGCGCAGAGACCAGATTTTTCCCCGGTTGAGCGAGGCGCAGATTGCGCGACTGCTGCCCCTCGGGACCCGTCGCTCATTTCGCCGAGGGGAGATTCTCTTCGACCAGGGCTCGGCGGATTCTCGCTTCTACATCGTCCTCAGTGGCGAACTCGAGGTCGTACGTCCCCTACTGGACCGCGAGGAGCCAGTGGTCGTGCACGTCGCGGGCGAATTCACCGGTGAGACGAACTTGCTCACCGGGCGGCGCACCTTGGTGCGCTGCCGCGGCGCCACCGACGGCGAAGCGCTGGAACTCCACCGCGATGCCCTGAAGGCCTTGGTCCTTGCCGATTCGGAGCTGAGCGACGTCTTCATGCGGGCCTTCATTCTCCGTCGCGTCGCCCTGCTCGATGCCGGTTTTGGGGACGTCGTCCTCATCGGCTCGAGCCATTCGTCCGACACGCTCCGACTGCGCGAGTTTCTCATGCGGAATGCGCACCCGTTGACGTTTGTCGACGTCGAGACGGACGCTGACGTTCAGGTGCTGCTGGACCGATTTAGCGTCAAGCTCGAGGAGATTCCCGTCTTTATCTGTCGGGGAGCGCTGGTGCTCCGCAACCCCAGCAATCAACAGGTGGCCGACTGTCTCGGCTTCAACGCCGACATCGACACGGCCGTAATTCGAGACCTCCTGGTGGTGGGAGGCGGACCCGCGGGGCTGGCGGCCGCCGTGTACGGCGCTTCGGAAGGTCTGGATGTCCTCGTGCTTGAGGCCTACGCGCCCGGAGGCCAGGCTGCGTCGAGCTCGAAAATCGAGAACTACCTCGGCTTTCCGACCGGCATCTCTGGCCAGGCGCTGGCGGGGCGAGCCTTCACTCAAGCCGAGAAGTTCGGAGCCGATGTCGCCGTTGCCCGTTCAGCAACGAAATTCCTCTGCGAGCGCAAGCCATATGCCATTGAGTTGTCCAACGGTGAAACCGTCCGTGCCCGCACCATCGTCATCGCTTCCGGGGCAAGGTACCGCAAGCTTGACGTGGCCAATCTCGCGCGCTTCGAGGGCGCTGGCGTCTATTATGCGGCGACGCCGATGGAAGCTCAGGTCTGCGACGGCCAAGAGGTCATCGTCGTGGGCGGTGGCAACTCGGCCGGACAGGCGGCGGTTTTTTTGGCGCGATCGATGAAGCACGTCCATGTTTTGGTACGCTCTGGAGGGCTCGCCGCGACGATGTCCCGGTATTTGATTCGGCGAATAGAAGAGACCCCGAACATCACCTTGCGCATCCGGACGGAAATCGTCACCTTGGAAGGCGAGAAGCATCTCGAACGCGTCACTTGGAACAACACTGCCACCGGCGACAGCGAAACGCGCCCCATCCGTCACGTTTTTCTGATGACTGGGGCAGTGCCTTGCACCGACTGGCTCGAGCGCTGCGTGGCACTGGACGACAACGGCTTCGTCAAGACGGGTCCCGACCTCAGCCAGGAGGAACGGGCCGCGGCTCAGTGGACACGGCCACGGGCACCGTTTCTGCTCGAGACCAGTCTTCCCGGGGTCTTCGCGGTGGGGGACGTCCGGGCGAGCAGTGTCAAGCGCGTCGCCTCGGCTGTCGGCGAGGGTTCCGTCTGCATCCAGCTCGTTCACAGGGCGCTGGCCGAATGAGGCGCACGTCACGGTGAAGGGCACGCGCTCTTACGGCGGGCCCCCGGTTGCAAGCAGCGGCCTGCCACAGCGCCGCGGCACCCGATGAGTGGCAAATTGCACGCGTTTGCTCGAAGGGTCCGTCAGAACTCGGCCGCGCTTTTCCAAAAAACGCGAGCCGTTTTCCGCGCGTACCTACCGAACGAGTCCCAACACCTCTTCGCACTGACGCTTGCCGTCGGCGTCATCTGTGGCCTTGTCGCGGTGGCCTTCCACGTGTCGATGCAGGCTGCGGAGCACCTGTTGATTGACCGCGCCATGAACACGTCGGGGCCGAGCTGGATAGCGTGGACGATTGCCTCGCCCACGCTGGGCGGACTCCTGGCCGGAGCGCTTCTCACATGGGTGGTGCCAGGGGCGCGGGGTTCCGGCATCCCCCAAGTGAAGCAAGCCTATGCCTATGAGGGCGGGAGAGTTCGCTTCCGGGACGCGGTGGGGAAGTTCTTCATCGGCGCGATGCAGATTGGCTCAGGCGCTTCGCTTGGGCGTGAAGGACCGACAGTTCAGATTTGCGCCGGCGCGACCAGCATGCTCGCTCGGCTGACCTCGCTCCCACCGAAGAGCGCGCGCCGTCTCACCCCGGTCGCCGTCGCTGCAGGCATTGCTGCAGCGTTCAACGCGCCCATCGCCGCCGTGACCTTCACCATCGAGGAGATTGTCGGGTCACTCGACCAGACCGTCCTGTCCGGCGTGGTCATCGCAGCGGCGCTGGCCGCCGTCATCGAGCGAAGCGTGCTGGGCGCTCACCCGGTCATCGAAGTCGACCAGCCCTACGCTCTCGACCATCCCACATCTCTCGTCTTCTACGCCGCCCTCGGCCTCGCGGCAGCGGGCGTCTCCATCGCATTCACCGACGGTCTCTTGAAGCTTCGCCTCTGGTTCCGTGGCTTCAAGCTGGTCCCGGCCTGGGCGCACCCCGCGGTGGGTGGCCTGGTTACCGGGGTGCTGGCAGTTCTAACGCTACACTTCCTCGGCGCCCGGGGGGTGACCGGCGGAGGTTACCAGACGCTGGGCCAGGCATTGGCGGGGGGCCTCGCGCTGAAAGTCCTCCTCGTACTTTGCGTTGTGAAGGGCGTGGCAACCGTCTTCTCCTACTCGAGCGGGGGAGCTGGCGGCATCTTTGCTCCCGCCCTGTTTGTCGGAGCGATGCTCGGCGGAGCCGTCGGGTTTCTCGACGTAGCCGCCTTGCACCATGAGCAACGCCAGCTGGGTGCATTCGCGCTGGTGGGTATGGGGGCGGTCTTCGCAGGAGTCATCCGCGCACCCATCACCTCAGTCCTCATCATCTTCGAGATGACCGGTGGCTACGGGCTCGTACTGCCTCTCATGCTCGCCAACATGACGTCCTACGCGTTGACACGACGGTGGCGTCCGACTCCCGTGTACGACGCTCTGCTCGAGCAGGACGGCGTCTTACTCCCCCACACCACTCCGCGCGTCAACCCCCTGGAGCAGCTGACGGCATCCGACGCGATGAGTGCGCCGGTGGTCAGCGTCCGAGCGCGACAGACTGTCGTCGAGGCACTTGAGGTGGTCCGAGACGCCAAATTCGCGCTTCTTCCGGTGCTCGATGAAGCGGGGGGCCTGGTCGGAGTGGTTCGCCTCGCCCGCTTGCGGTCGGCCGCAACGACGGGAGACGCGGGAAGCCCTGTTGCAGCGCTCGTCGAGGCCGCGCACACCGTCCTGGCGGACGCGCCACTCATCCGCTCTGTGGTCCGGATGAACGAGGCCGGCGTACGACAGTCCGTGGTGTTGGACAACGCCGAAAGCACCCGACCAGTGGGGGTGCTGGCCATCAGCGATTTCGTGCGGGCGCATGCGCGCACCGTCCCACCACCCGCCGACTCCGCGGCAGCACGGGCCGTGAGTCACTCCCCCGCCCCGAGCTTGTCCCTTCGTGCTCACGAGCTGATGGCCACGGCGCACCTCGTCTCGAGGGCCACCGGTCTCGAGGCGCTCATCGAGGAACTCCACCAGTCGGCGGCCAAGGCACTGGTCGTCGACGGAGGTGAGGCCGGAGACAGCGTCGTTTTCCTCGAGGAGGTGCGCGACTTCGGGCATGACGACCAGCTGCAAAGTGTGCTGATCGCCGCCGACGTGGCGCGCACAGTGCCGGTGGTGCACCCGGACGCCGAGTTCTCGGACCTGGTCCAGCAGTTCTCCGGGGGCGGGCCGGACGCAGTCTTAGTCAAAGAGCCAGGCGCTCGGACGCCCCAGGGCATCATCACGCGAGCGGCGGTGGCAGCGGTCCTCTTGGATTGGTACGCCGCCGAGTTGAGAACGGCCCCGGCACGGCGCGCCTCCGGACGAAAGCCCCACCCAAGCTGAGTCGGCATTCCCTAGGCGGGCTTCTTCGCCACCAGTTCTGCGTCGATTTGAAGCTTGACCTCTTCACCGACGAGCACGCCACCGGTCTCCAACGGGGCATTCCAGCCCAGCCCCCAGTCTTTGCGGTTGAGCTTCCCGGTCGCAGAAACACCCCTCACCAAGCGGCCATAGGGGTCCTTGGTCGGAGCAGACAGCGAGTCCACGGAGAGAGCCAACGGTCGGGTGACGCCGTGCATCGTCAAGTCGCCAGTGACTTTAAATTCATCGCCCACGCGCTCGATTCGCGTCGAGCGGAAGGTGAGCTTCGGAAACCTCTCGACGTCGAAGAAGTCAGCTGACTTGAGGTGCGCGTCCCGCTTCGGCTCTCTGGTTTCGATGGAGGCCGCGTCCACCTCCACCTGGACGCTCGAGCGTGTGAGGTCCGCCTCGTCGAGGACGACGCTCCCGCTCATCGTCTTGAACTGGCCTCGGACGGTGGAAATCATCAGGTGCTTGACGCTGAAGTGTGCGGCGCTGTGGGCTGAGTCGACTTCCCACGGTGTGCTGGTACTGGCGGTCGTCGTCATTGGGGACTCCTCGTGAGGTCCCGAATGTGCTGCGGCTCGGCGCTGCTTGCCACCGTCAAATGGGGACTAGTCTTTTCCCGGCCAGGAACAATGGGCCTACCCCCCGGGTCGACCTTCGCCACTTAGGGAGTGTCGTCGGCAGCGGCGCGCTTGGGGGGCATCGGGCTGGGCAGTGGCTTCCGGGGAAGCCGTTCCGGTCGCGTCGCCGCTTGGTAGACAAAGGCGGCGAGAATGGCCGAGGCCTGCATCAGGTCTCCCGCCTGAAGGTGGTCGTACGTATCCAAATTGGAGTGGTGCGTCCGGCTCGTGTAGTCCAGCGGGTCTTGGATGAATTGGAACCCGGGCAGACCGACTCCGTCGAAAGGTTCGTGGTCTGTCCCGCCTGTATTGCGAATGGTGAGCGTGCTGGCCCCCAGGTCATGGAAGGGAGCCAGCCACTGCTCGAAGATGGGCCGAACCATGTCGTTGCCCTGCAAATAAACTCCCCGAATTTTCCCAGTGCCGTTGTCGAGGTTGAAGTATGCCGCCAATTTCGCGTGCTCGGGCTTGAGCGCCATCGTCACCGGGTCGGCAAAGTGGGCCTTCACGTAGCCCACGGAGCCCAGGAGGCCTTGCTCCTCGCCGCTCCACAAGGCGAGGCGCACCGTTCGGTCCATCGGGAGCTTCAGCGCTTTCAGAATTCGAAACGCCTCGAGCACGACCGCCGAGCCCGCCGCGTTGTCGGTGGCTCCAGTCCCCGCATGCCAGGAGTCCAGGTGCGCGCCCATCATGACGACTTCGTCTGCCTTCTTGCTCCCCGGGATTTCCGCGACGACGTTGAAGCCATCCGGATGGTCGTCATAGGTCCGGACTTGAAGGTCGAGCTCGACCTTCACCGGCACCTTCTTCTCCACGAGGCGGACCAGCCGGTCGTAGGGTTCAGGCGCCAGCACGATGACAGGGGGAGGCGTGGTGACCTTCGGGTCCCACCCATTGACACTTTCGACGAAGACCAGGCCTCCATCTCCGCGTCTGTCTGTCATGAACGCTGCAACCGCGCCCTCAGCCCGGAGGAACGTCCACAGCGCGTTGTAGGCCTGGCTTCTGCGTTGGAAATAGTCCTCCACTGCGGCCAGCGGTAGCTCGCTGAGGAACTCGCGCATTTTCTTGGGGTCGGACGGGAACTTGGTGATTGGCCACTCCAGCGGCGGCACCGACGCAGGCTCCGGAGCCTGCGCGAGCGCGGCCAGCTTCGCGTCGTCATAGCGCGTACTCTCGAGCTCAGTCGGAAGTTCGAGGTCGCGCGCCTTGTCAAGCAGCACCACCTTGCCGCGGAGCTTCCCCTTTTGCTCCTCGACGAATTTCTTGATTCGAGCCCGCACTTTGTTGGGGTCTGCCATCTCGCCGCGCTCGCTCGGAAGAAACAACGGCGCGAGCACCAGCTCGGCGGTAACCGCGCCATCCGTCCCACCGGACCATGCCTTGGGCACTCCCTGCAGCGGCGCATACACCGGCGCCACCATGCTCAGCGCGAAGCGCGACATCGACCATCCGCGCCCGAAGGTTCCCCACTTCTCGAGGTGCGGATTGGCCGCGCCCCAGCCCTGAAGCGTTCGGAGCGCCCAGTCCTGCGCAGCCCGAAGGCCAGGCGAGCCCGTGAGCCGAGGGCCATTGGCGTCGGTCAGCCAGAAGAGGTCCTCCATCACCTTCGAGCCGGCGAAGGCCTCGGACTTGATGCGGTGAATGGCGGCCAAGTCGACGTGCTCATCGGCCGAGGCGGCGAGCGGCACCAACGCTGCAAGCATCCAAAGGGCGAGCCAACTCTGGGGCACCCCGGAGCGTCGCGTCCTGCAGGCTGCACTGTCCATGAGCCTCCTTGGAGTGAGGCGAAGCGACCATGGACGGTGGGCGAGGTCAAGCGGAGGCAGGCGTCGAAAAACGCGGCCTGGGCGGCGTCGGGCAGGGGGCCGGAGCAGCTCCAGTCCCGTGCTTCAGCGTTTCAGGGGCCCCTTCCTCTGTACATGACGCTCGCGGAGGCGCGCCGCCACCGTGGGATGGCCGTTTTCCGAAGCGTACTGGGCAGCATCCTTACCACTGTCGTCCGCCACCTCGACGGACGCACCGGCAGCGAGCAGAGCCTCAATCAGCTCGAGGTTCCCGTGCATCGCGGCCGAGTGGAGCGCGGTGTACCCACCTCTCTGCCGAGCATCGGCGTCGGCCCCAACGGAAAGAAGAAACGCGCAGAGCGCGGCGTCGCGACTCGCCGCTGCCGCGTGGAGTGGCTGGTTTTGAAGCGGATTGCGCGACACGGCCCTCACATCACTGCCGTGCTGCACCAGCCACTTTGCAGACTCCAGCTGCCCAAAGAAACAGGCCAGGTGGAGCGCGGTCCACCCATCCTCCGACCATTCGCGCAGCGCTTCTGGCCCTAGCTGACATGCCCGCTCGAGGGCAGAAAGCGAGCCGACCGCTGCTGCCTCGAAGGCGCTGAGGGCGGGCGCAGCGGCCAGGAGCTCCTCGAGCACCGCCGTCTGCCCGGTGTACTTGGCGAACAGGATGGGCGTCGCGCCGTCCGAGCGTCGAGAAGAAATGCCCTCAGGGCGCGCCGCCAAGAGACGCCGGACGGTCTGCCGGTCGCCGCCTTGAATGGCCGCGAAGAGCTCCTCCATGGGCACCCCTCTTGAAATTCCAAAACGACGGCATGCACCCCTGCTGAGACGAAGCCTCGCGCTTTGCCAGTCCAACTTCAACAGCCGGGACTGGGGCCCAGTTGCCAGGACTGCCGGCCGTGCGGCGTCGCCCTAGTGGGCACCGACCGGCGCCTGGCCCGGTCGATTCTTCTTCAGCACCAGCAGGATGACAGGAACGAGGATGAGCGTGATGAAGGCGAAGGTTCGAATGATGTCCACGTAGGAGAGCAGTGCGGCTTGCTGCTGCACCGACTGGTACAGCTGCGCGTAGGCATGCTGCAGGGCCTGCGCCGGTCCCCCCGAGGACGTGGTGGCGTGTTGCAGCGCGTCCAGCCGCTCCTTGAGCAGCGGATTGGACGCGTAGGTATGGTCCACTAGGTAGTTCTGGTGGCGTTGCGAACGACGGACCAGCATCGTCGTCACGTAGGCAATGCCAACGCTCCCGCCGATGTTGCGCGCCAGGTTGAGCAGCCCGGAAACCTGGTTGTTTTGGCTCTGCGGAATCCCGATGTACGCCACGGTATTGATGGGAACGAAGAGGAAGGCCAGCGAGAGCGCTTGAAAGATGCGGTAAAAGGTCGCCGTTGTCATGTCGATGCTGAGGTTGATGCTCGTCATGTGGAACAGGGCGGCCGACAGCCCCGCGAAGCCAAAGGCAATGAGGTACTTGGCGGGAACCCGGCTCACCAGAAACCCGACCAGCGGCATCATGAGCATGGTGGCAAAGCCGCCCGGACTGAGCACCTCGCCGGCGCGCTCCGCCGTGTAGCCCATCAACGTCTGGAGGAATTGGGGCAAGAGGACGGTCGTCCCGTAGAGCGTCCCTCCCAACACGAACATCAGCGTCGTCGACGTCGCGAAGCTCGAATTGCGAAGAAGCCGAACGTTGACGATGGGGTTGGGGTGCGCGGACTCCCAAATGACTGTCGAGATAAGGCAGATGACGGTCGCCATACCGAACAGGACGATGAGCGGAGAGGACAGCCAGTCATCCTGCTGTCCCTTGTCGAGAACCACCTGGAGCGAGCCAAAGGCCACCGTCACCAGGAACAGCCCAATCCAGTCCACCCGGATGGTCCGTGACGCCACTCGCTGGGCCTGGAGGTAAGGCGGGTCCTCCACCATGATGCCGCTCAGCACGAGGGAGATGAGACCGACTGGAACGTTGATGTAGAAAATCCACCGCCAACTGGCGTGGTCCACAATGAGTCCACCCAGCGTTGGGCCGATGGCCGGGGCGAAGACGACCGCCAGGCCGTACATGGCGAACGCCATGCCGCGCCGGGCCGGCGGGAAGGTGTCGGCGAGGATGGCCTGCTCGCTCGGGGCGAGGCCGCCGCCGCCCACTCCTTGCAAGACACGGAAGAAAATCAACCACGGCAGCGACGGTGCGAAACCGCACAGGAAGCTGCTCGCAGTGAAGAGCGCAACACAGGACATGTAGAAGCGCTTGCGGCCCACACGGGTGGAGAGCCAGGCGCTGATGGGAAGCACCACGGCGTTGGACACCAAGTACGAGGTGAGCACCCAGGTCGCCTCGTCTTGGCTAGCCGACAAACCCCCAGAGATGTGGGGGAGCGCGACGTTGGCGATGCTGGTGTCGAGTATCGAGGGCGGCAAGGGGTGGGCAGACCGACGCCTATCCCGTACTACGAACGAATGCGAGGACAGCAGTGGGAAAGATCATCATCAGCGAGAACGTTTCGCTCGACGGGGTCATTCAGGATCCCGTCGGCGACGAGGGTTTCAGCCGGGGCGGCTGGGTCGGTCGTGTCGGCGACCGAGGCCGTGAAGGGGCGGCCGAGGTCCTGCTCGACGAAGCGTTTAGTGCCGAGGCCCAGC
>JBKQJL010000094.1:0-4872 GCA_052147975.1 Myxococcaceae bacterium | reverse complement strand
AGAAGGGGAGTGTGCGGCGCCCGGTCGCGGCGCAGCGTGGTCTGTTGCACCCGCGGTCCACAGAGGCATCCGGCACCCCACGATGGAAAAGAACTTCATCCTCGACACCAACGTCCTGCTTCACGATCCACGGTCCCTCTTTACCTTCGAAGACAACAACGTCGTCATTCCAATTTACGTCATTGAAGAGGTCGACAAGTTCAAGCGCGACCTCAGTGAACTCGGCCGGAACGCGCGACTGGTGGCGCGCTACTTGGACGCGCTGCGAGCGGAGGGCTCGCTGGCGGAGGGCGTGCCGCTTCCCGGTGGCGGCAACCTTCGGGTGGTGGTGAGCCACCGGCCGCTTTCTCCGGCCATCGGCGACGCGCAGTTGATGGACAACCGCATCCTGTCCGTCGCGCTCGACATGAAGGAGCGCGAGCCGGATGTGAAAGCGGTCTTCATCACCAAGGACACCTCTCTGCGGATTCGCGCCGACGCGGTGGGCCTCGAGGCGCAGGACTACGACGCACAGCGGGTGGAGATTTCCGAGCTCTTCACTGGGCACCGCGAACTGCTCGTGCCTCGGGAGCTGGTTGACCAGATGTACAAGCCGGGCGCCGAAGTGGCGCTCCCCGGTGGAGACGCGCTGGCCCCCAATGAATTCGTCCTTCTCAAGGACGAGACCAACCCCTCACACACCGCCATGGGACGGATGAGTCCGGCCAAGGGGCGCTTGGTTCCGCTGTTGCGTGGGGTGAAGGACGGGGTGTGGGGCATCCGCCCGCGCAACATGGAACAGAGCTACACCTTCGACTTGTTGCTGAACGACGACATCAAGCTGGTCACCATTGTGGGCAAGGCCGGCACCGGGAAGACGCTCCTCGCCATCGCCGCTGGCCTGCACAAGACGACGGAGGAGAGCGCTTACCAGAAGCTGCTGGTGAGCCGGCCTATTTTCCCGCTGGGTCGTGACATTGGCTACCTGCCGGGAGATGTGGAGCAAAAGCTCAACCCGTGGATGCAACCCATCTTCGACAATGTCGAGTTCCTGATGAACTTAAGCCGGGCGGACAAGAAAGCCGGCCGGGGGTACCACGAGCTTTTGGACTTGGGCATCCTGGAGATTGAGGCGCTGACGTACATCCGTGGCCGGAGCATCCCCAACCAGTTCATCATCGTTGACGAGGCGCAGAACCTCACCCCGCACGAGGTGAAGACCATCATCACCCGCGTTGGCGACGGGACGAAAATCATCCTCACCGGCGACCCTTTCCAAATCGACAACCCCTACGTGGACGCGACCAGCAACGGCCTGGTGCACGTGGTGAACCGCTTCCAGAAGGAGCGCATCGCGGGGCACATCACCATGACCAAGGGCGAGCGCAGTGCCCTCGCCGAGCTGGCGGCGAACTTGCTGTAGCCCCTCGCGGTGCGGGGAGTGCGCGGCGCCGCCTGCGCCGTGGAGGTGTGCTGGCCCAGAGCCAGGCCCTTTCCGTCAAGGGCGCCGTGGCACCAGGCGAGGCGGCGCGGCTAGAGGGTGCTTGCTCCGCGGAGCTCCGCCGGGCTCGCCGGCGCAGGCAGTAGCTGCTTCATGAGGGGCCCCTTCAGCAGCTGCACCAGAAGGAGGTAGGTGGTGGTGACGCCGGCCAGGAAGACGAAGTACCAGGCCGGCAGCGCGACCAGGCCCAGGGGTGTTGCGAGCGGCGTCCAGGGCAAGGCTGTGCCGAGGACCACCACCGCGAGGCAGGTGAGGGCCAGCGGGAGACTGGGCCGGCTGCGGAAAGGGTTGCCGGCGGTGCGGATGACGAAGACCACCAGCACCTGCGTCGCCAGCGACTCGATGAACCAGCCGGTGTGGAATGCCGCCTCTTGTGCGTGAAAGACGCGCAGGAGTGCCCAGAACGTCAGGAAGTCGAAGAGCGAGCTGATGGGCCCGATGAAAAGCATGAAGTTGCGGATGACGCCGATGTCCCAGCGCTGCGGGCGGCGAAGGTAGGCCGTGTCCACGTTGTCGGTGGGAATGGTGATTTGCGCGACGTCGTAGAGGAAGTTGTTGAGCAGAATTTGTGTCGGCAGCATCGGCAGAAAGGGCAAGAAGAGCGAGGCTGCGGCCATGCTGAACATGTTGCCGAAATTCGAGCTGGTCCCCATCAACAGGTACTTCATGACATTCCCGAAGGCACGTCGGCCGGCGAGGATGCCCTGATGGAGGACCGCCAAACTGTGTTGCAGAAGGATGATGTCGGCCGCGTCGCGAGCGACGTCGACCGCTCCGGCCACGGAAATCCCGACGTCGGCCGTGTGCAGTGATGGCGCGTCGTTGATGCCATCGCCCAAGTAGCCGACCACGTGGCTGCGGTGCCGCAGGGCCAGCAGGATGCGGTCCTTCTGCGCCGGCGAAACGCGAGCGAAGACGGCGGTTCGCTCCGCGAGCTGCGACAGCGCCGTGTCCCCGAGGCGCGCGACGGCCTCCCCAGTCACCACCTCACCCACGTCCAAGCCCACCTGGGCGCAGACGTGACGGGCGACGAGCGGGTCATCCCCGGAGAGAATCTTCACTTCCACCCCGTCCGCGCGCAGCGCGGCCAATGTCTCTCTCACGTCGGGAAGAGGCGGGTCGATGAAGGCGAGAAAGCCCTGCAGCGTCATCCGGTTTTCTGACTGGGCAGAGCACGTCTCCTCGGGCGCCATCGCCCGGGTGGCGACGCCGAGAACGCGAAGTCCCTCGGCGCCCAGTGCCCGGTACGTCTGCTCGCAGCGGCGCCGCGCCGCCGGGTCCAGGTCGACCACGCTGCCTCGTGCCCAGGTCTCCGTGCACACCGCGAGCACGCTTTCCGGCGCCCCCTTGGTGATGAGGAGTGGCCCGGAGGCAGCCTCGACTTGGACCGAGAGGCGGCGGCGCTCAAAGTCGAAGGGGACTTCATCGCGTTTTGCGTCCAGAGGGCCGAGCTGGCTCACGGCGCGCAGGATGGCGGCGTCCAACGGGCTGCGAATTCCGGTTTCCAGGGCGCTGTTGAGACCGGCGAGCCGGAGCACCTCCGGACTCGGTTCCCCGAAGCCATCCACGGCGCGCTCCAGCGTCATCTCGCCGCTGGTCAGCGTCCCGGTCTTGTCGCAGCACAGGATGTCGATGCTTCCCAGGTTCTGGATGGCCGGCAAGTGCTTGACGATGACTTGCGCGCGAGCCATCCGCTCGGCCCCTTGGGCGAGTGTGACCGTGGTAATCATCGGGAGGAATTCGGGCGTCAGGCCCACCGCCAGCGACACCGCGAAGAGCAGTGACTCGAAGGCCGGGCGGTGAAGCGCCAGGTTGACCACCAGGATGAAGAGCACCAGGAAGACGACGGTGCGCATGATGAGGCCGCCGAAGTGCCGCAGTCCGCGCTCAAACTCCGTCTCCGGCGGCCTGGTCGACAGCCGACCGGCAATCTCGCCGAAGGCCGTCTTTGGCCCGGTTTGGAGGACCTCCGCCGTCGCCGCCCCACTCACCACCGAGGTACCGAGGAAGACGCGGTCGGGAGCGTCGGTGCCGGTGGATGGGCCGGCCGCGGTGCCGAGCCCGACCTGCTTCTCGACCGGAAAGGACTCCCCGGTCAACGCCGCCTGTTGCACGTAGAGGTGCTTGGCTTGCAGCAGCCGTGCGTCGGCTGGCACCAGGTCGCCGGCGCCCAGGCGAATGACGTCGCCTGGGACGAGCTCTCGGCGGTTGAGCTCCTGCCAGGCGCCGTCGCGGAGCACCGTTGCCGTCGGAGCGACGCTGTCCCTCAGCCGCAGCACCGTGCGCTGGGAGCGGTAGCTCTGCGCGAAATTCATCCCCACGCTGAGCAGGACGATGGTGATGATGATGGCAGCGTTCACCCACTCGCCGAGGACACCGGAGAGGGCGCCGCTGACGAGCAAAATCAGCACCAAGGGATTGGCCAGGCCAGAGAGGAGCTCGCCCAGGGCGCTGAAGCGGTTGCCGGACGTCGTCTGGTTGAGGCCGGTCTCCGCCAGCCGGCGCGTCGCTTCCGCTGAGCTCAGCCCCAGCTCGGAGGGAGCGGCGGTTTCGGTGGAAGGCGGCTCAGCCACAAGGAGGCCGAGCTTATGGACATTCCCCCTGGGCTGTGTCGAGCCACAACCAAGCCACAGCAGACGCTTCGCGCGCGGCGGCCTTCACCTCTGCCGGCCTTTGGCGCGGGCCGGCCGCGGGCGGGGAAGCGGCCTTCCCCCCCCGGATGGGGCACGGCCGTTTGGGGGCGCCTCGGCAAGAGGGGTTCTGTCCCGTTGGGGGTCACTGTTAGGTTGGGGCAGTGGCGGCCCCTTGGGAGAGCGGTCGATGGCTCCTTGGGGACGGCCGGTGGAGGGCTTGTGGAGATTCTTGAGGGGAAGCCGACGCTCACCTACCCCCAGGCCTATACCTTCAAGGTGATGGGCAAACAGGAGCACGGCTTCAAGGAGTACGTGCGGCAGCTGTTCCACCGCGTCTTGGCCCAGGAGATTTCCCAGGACTCGATGAGCGAGCTGCCCTCCAAAGGAGCGCGCTACCTCTCCGTCTCGGTGACGGTGGTGCTGATTTCAGAGGAGCAACGGACGCGGGTGTACGAGGCGCTGCACAAGGACCGACGAATTCTGTACTACCTCTAGTCTATGGCTGACACGCCCCAGCAGCAAGCCGAGATGGAGCCACCGGACACGGCGGCCCCCTTCAGCACCGAGCCGGTGCTGGCCCGACTGGGGCGGAGGTTGGAGCTCGAGGAAACCTCTCGCGTCCTCGAGTTCCGGGTGCGCGGCCCGAGCCTGGCCGTGCTGCTGGCCCGGGACCTCGGCTGTCGCATTACGGTGGCGGACCCTTCCCCGGCAGTGCTCGAGCAGGTGCAGCTGGAAGCCGATGCCGCGGGCGTCCTCAGC
>JBKQJL010000093.1:0-9431 GCA_052147975.1 Myxococcaceae bacterium | reverse complement strand
TGCTCGGCGGTGAGGAGGCTGGCGACGTAGTTGGCCCCGGCCTTGGCCGCACCGATGCCACCCTTGGCCGCGCGCACGGCCTGGGTCTCCACCCACAGCCGAAGCGCCGACGGCTTGGGACCCCAGTAGTTCCCCACCGGCGAGGCGATGATGAAGAAGGTGTAGCGGCGAGCCGGGCGGACGCCGAGGAAGGCCTCGGTGGCAACCATCGCCGGGCGGAGGTAAAGCGCCGTCCCCGGCGAGGCGGGTATCCACGCGCGGTCCACCTCCAGGAGGGCCCGCAGGGCTCGGTGGAAGTCCTCCTCTGGCAGGGAGGGCATGCACAGCCGCTCGGCGCTGCCGTTGAGTCGGGCGGCGTGCAGTTGGGGGCGAAACACCAGCGCCCGGCCACTCTTGGCCCGGTAGGCCTTCATCCCCTCGAAGAGCGCTTGTCCGTAGTGGAGCACCGCTGCCGCCGGGTCCAATGGCAGAGGCCCGTAGGGGACGACGCGGCCGTTGCTCCAGCTGCCGGACTCGTAGTCGGCCAGAAACATGTGGTCGGTGAAGAAGCGCCCGAAACCGAGGTCGCTGGCTGGCGGCTTCGGACGCAGGTGCTTGGACCGGGTGGTGGAGATGTCGAGTGGCATCGGCGGCTCCTCGGGCGTCCGGCAGGGTTCCGGCAGCTGCCGGCATACCTGATTGCGCCGACGTTCGGCCACCGGGGCCGGAGGAATTATGGGCAAGCCTCAGGCGGGGTGGGCCCTTCGTGGCAAGGCACAGTCGGCCTGCCCGTTTTCCGGCACAGGGGAATGCCGACGCCTGGGCCCGCTGGCTGAGGAGGATGCTCAGCGTGCGGCCAGCGCCGGCACAGGGTGGGGGGCTTCGGTCCGCGGAGGGGCGACCGGCTTCGGCTTCCGCTGGAAAATGCGTGTCGCGTCGTCGCCCACCAGGTAGGTGACGATGTCCCTCAATTCGCTGTCGCGCAGGCGGTCCATGGCCAGCGGCGGCATCTGCTTGGCGTCATGTCCTGGAATCCACCGGATGCGCTTCACCAAGTAGTCCGCCTCATACAGTCCGGGTGTGAGAGGGGGCCGCAGAGCGCCCTCCGCATGGCAGTAATTGCAGAAGCGCTCGGTCAGCAGGGCTCCGCGCTCGGCATTGCCGCCAGTGGGCCGGTCGATGGCCGAGTGGCGTCCAAGCACCGTGGGCGTGTAGTCCAGGGGGGCCTGGACGTCCGGAGAAAGCCGCCGCAGGTAGGCCGCTAGGTCCGCGAGTTGCTCTTTCGACGCCCCGCCCGGCTTCAGCATGAATTTCCGCACGCAGATGTCGATGCCCTGCTCCAGTGTCTCCGCGAAGCCGCGCCAGTAGGTGGGGCGCCGGCCGCTGTCCCATAGTGTTGTGTTGGATTTCACGTGTCCGGCTGCATCGAAGAAACCGGTCCGCTCGTCTCGGACATTGTGGCAGGACCAGCAGCTGTTGGCGTTGAGCTCGCTCCCGACGGAGGGGTCATGGAAGAGCCGCTCCCCCCGCCCCTCGGGAGAGGTGAGGGCGAAGTCCCACGCAGGAGCCCGGGCGGGCTTGACCCTCCGGGCGACCACCACGCTCAGGGAGAGCGGTGGGCCAATGGTGCCCCTCGCCGAGGCGGCCGGCGGCGGCGGCGGGGCGCTGGCGGCCACCGCCCGCGAAACCGACGCCGGGGTGGGTGCTCGGAAACTGGCGTCGAAGCTCACCCGAGCCACCGTTCCCAGCTTGAGGAAGAGGCGCGCCGGCCGTTGGATGCCGTAGTCGGCCATCGTCACCTCGAAGCTGCCTCGCACCAGAAACTCCCGTTGTCCGCCAGACTCGGTCAGCCGGACGGTAATGGGGATGCGGACTGGGCGGCTTTGCCCGTGCAACGACAGCGTCCCGACGGCGTCCGCCTGCGCGTCGGCGTCCAGCGCCAGAGCAGGCGCAGACACCCGTTCGATGCCCGTGAGGAGGAGAGTCGCCTCTGGAAATTTGTCCGTTTGGAAAAACTGGTCGCGCAGGTCCTCGTCGCGAAGCGACAGCCCGGTGGTGAAGCCGGTGAGGTCGATGCGGATACGACCGGCTCCGCTGGCCCAGGCCTCCTCGGCAAAGGTGAGCGTCCCTGACATTCCGCTCGACGCACCGTGGATGGCGTCGAGCGGGGCGTCGACGGTGAAGCGGACCCGTGCCGAGGGCTTCTCCAGCGTCCACACGCGCGGCTCGGCGGACGCAGTGACGGAGACGAGCAGCAATAGGGCCAGCAGCTTGGGGCTCATCGGACGTCCACCAGAACGCGGGTGCCCGTCGCGCGGTCCACCAGCGTGGGCAGCCGCGCCAGGGCGGGCAACGCCCCGAGAAGCGGCAGGCCTGCCCACAGAAGTGTGACGAGGCCGAGCGCATTCACCACCGCCGCGCCGCGGGTGTAGAGCGCGAAGAGGGTGAAGGCCAGCGGGAAGAAGCCGCCGTATTGGAGCGCTGCCCGTGCCGTCGCCCGGGCGGCCGAGACGTCCCCGTCGTCGGCGGTCCGAACCCGGAGTCGCATCAGCCACTGGCCGGGAGAGGCCCCGAGGAGGACGTGACCGGCGGCAAGCGACAGGAAGAGCGCGCAGGGGGCGGCCCACGGGGCCCAGCCGTAGGTGAAGCGCAAGAGGACGGCGAACGGAAGCAGGTCCAGCAGCGCCGCCAACAGGCGCACCAGGAAGACCGGGCGGACCTCCGGCTGGGGGGCCGCGCTGCGCAGCGCGCGGGCCAGCTCCGCGTGGCTCGAAAAGCGCGCGTTCGCGTCCGTCGCGACGCAGCGGTCGACGACGCGGGCCAGCCCGCGCGGCGTGGCTGGCGCTCTCGAGCGGACGGGCGGGAGGCCCGAGCCAAGCAGCTGCAACGCCTCGGCCGGGGTGCGCGCCTGCAACGGCGGTTGCCCGCTGAGCAGATGGTACATGGTGGCGCCGAGGCCATAGACATCCGCCCGCTGGTCCAGCGCTTCACCCCGGAGTTGCTCGGGAGCCATGTAAGGCAGCGTCCCGACCACGGTGCCGACGTGGGTGACGCTCTCGGTGCCTTCCAAGGCGCCTCGCACGTACGTTCCGGAAGGCTCTCTGGCCGTTCCGGGTGCAGTGGCCAGCCCGAAGTCTGCCATGTGAGCGATGCCGAAGCGGTCGACGAGGATGTTGGCCGGCTTGATGTCGCGGTGGATGATGTTGAGCCGGGCCGCTTCGGCCATCCCGTCTGCCAGCCCGACGAAGTGGTTGGCCACCCGCTGCCAACTGAGCGCTCGGCCCCCATCCACCTCGTCCTGCAGCGAGCCGCCATCCACCAACTGCATCGCCATGAACCACACGCCCTGGTCCTCGCCCACGAAGTAGATTTGCACGACGTTGGGGTGAACCACGTTGGCCTGCGCTTGCGCCTCTCGGACGAAGCGGACGAGAAAGGCGCGGTCCCGCGCCAGCGCGGGGCGGATGGTTTTGAGCGCAACGGGGCGATTCAACGAGGTGTCGAAACCGGCGTACACCTCCCCCATGCCCCCCGCGGCCAGCCGCCGGTCGACGCGAAAGTGCTTGAGCATCGCCCCCGGGGGCAGCGGCCCCGCCTCCACCTCGTCGGTGAGCTTCACCGGCGTGGCCACCGTTGGCGGAACGGTGGCGTTCACTGGCGAGCCTCGACAATTTCCAGACGCATCGAGCCCACCACCGCCAGAAGCTCCTTCTGCTCGGCGGCTCCGATGCCGTGCGCGTTGAGAGCGGCCACCAAGTCCTCGGCCATCGCGTCGAACTCGGCGTCCTGGATGTGCATGCCGGCATGGCCGGGCTTCATCGCCTTGCCGGTGTACTTGCACGGCCCCCCTGAGGCCTCGCAGATTTGCGCCGAGAGGTGGCCGCGGAGGCCGTCCAGGTCGGTGAAGAGAAAGCGGAGCTGGATGCGCGGGTCGTGACCGACGTTGGCCACGAAGGTGGCGACGAAGGCGTCGATGACGTCGCGGCCCCCCAGCCGCTGGTACAGCGTTGCGCCGCTCGCCGAGGTGGACGCCGCCTTGGGGGCTGCGCTTTCTGGGCCGGATGGCGTGGAGGGTGTCGTGGCACAGGCTGCCAGCAGCGACAGCGCCAGGGAGAGGAGCCGGACCTCGAGCCTCATCGGTTTGAATGCCTCTGGCAGTGGGAGCCGGCCTCGGGACTGCCCGGCCCGCGCGGTCACGGTAACACCAAGGGCGGACTGCCGCCCCCTACGGGGCGGTTACGTCCCAGCCGACAAAACGGTTTTCCGACGGGAGCCGGACCGCAGCGGCCGTCGCCCTCTCTCCTCAGCTCTTGTGGTCCTCGTTGGCAAGTGCCGGGTAGACGACACCGGCCAGCGCCGCGCCGACGATGGGGGCCAGCCAGAAGAGCCAAAGCTGCGAGAGCGCCCAGCCGCCGACGAAGAGTGCGGGGCCCGTGCTGCGGGCAGGGTTCACCGAGGTCGCCGTCACCGGAATGCTGATGAGGTGAATGAGGGTCAGCGCCAGCCCGATGGCGAGCCCGGCGAAGCCTTTGGGCGCCCGGGCGTCCGTCGCGCCGAGGATGACCATTAAAAACATGAACGTCATCACCACCTCACAGACGAGGCCGGAGGTGAGGCTGTAGCCAAACGGGCTGTGCTCGCCGTAGCCGTTGGCCGCGAAGCGACCAAGCTCGTAGCCGGGCTTGCCGCTGGCGATGAGATAGATGACGGCCGAGGCGCTCACGGCTCCCCCCACCTGGGCGACGATGTAGGGAAGAAGGTCCCTCGCCGGGAAGCGCTTGCCCACCAACAGCCCAACGGACACGGCCGGGTTGAAGTGGCCGCCAGAGACGTGCCCAAACGCGTAGACGCCGGTGAGGACGGTGAGGCCAAAGGCCAGTGCCACGCCTGCGAACTGAATGCCGACAATGGGGATGAGGCCAGCGAGCACCGCGCTGCCGCACCCTCCGAGGACGAGCCAAAACGTACCGATGAATTCCGCACAAGCGCGCTTACTGATGGACATGGTGGCGGCCCCCTCCGAGGGAAAATGGCGCGGACCCTGCTCGGCTTCGCTGGGGCGGTCAAGCACTCTTGCAGCACAGGGCAGCCCGAGTGCGCAGTCGTCGGGGGAATTTTGGCCTGCTAAGGACTCAGGGCCGGCCAGGCAGCCCCAACGCAATTTCGGGGGTTTGCCCTTTGTTTGCGTGTCCACTGGCCTTGGAATTGCTAGTCAGTCGCCACTCCCATGCCCGGACGTTGCCACAGAGAGCGCTGGTTCTGCCTCGCCGCATTGCTGCTGGCCACGACCGGCCAGGCCGCTGAAGCGGTGCCGGAGCCGTCGGCGTTACCGAGCGTGCTGACGCTGGCCGATGCGATGGCCCTGTTCCGGCGGCAAGGGTTGGACGTGCTCATCGCCGAGGCGTCCGTGGAAAGCGCCGAAGGAGACGTGCAGGCCGCCGGCGCCGTCCCCAACCCCTCCCTCAGCGGGACGTTCGGCAAGTCCTTTGTGTGCCCCAACGGCAGCTGCAATTTCCTGCCTCCGGCGGCTTTCAGCATTGGCCTCGGAGACCAGAACGCCATCGAGGACTCCCTCTCCGGCAAGCGCGGGCTGCGCCTGGATGTTGCGCAGGCCGCGCTCCGGGCGGCGCGGCTCGGGCGGTCGGATGCAGAACGCATCGGCTTGGCGCTGTTGAAGCAGCAATTCGTACAGACACTGGTCGCTCAGCAGAGCGTCCTCACCGCGCAGGAGACGGCTGGGGACTCGGCCAAGTTGCTCGAGCTGATGAACGTCCGCTTCCGGAGCGGCGCAGTCTCCGAGGCCGACGTGGCACGGGTGGAAACCGACTCGCTCGAGGCACAGAATTCTCTGGCCTCGGCCCGGCTACAGTTGCGGGTAGCGAAGCTTGGGCTGGCGTTTCTGCTCGGGGTGCGCACTGTCGTCCCCGAGTTCCAGGTCGAGGCGCCGGAGCTGTTGTCCGCGGCCATCCCCAAGGAGCTCTCTTCGGCCACCATCGACTCCCTGCTGACCCTGGCCCTGGAGGCGCGGCCCGACCTGCTGGCCTTCAAAGCCCAGGTGGAGCGCGCCGACGCCTCGGTTCGCTTGGCTCAGCGACTGGTATTCCCGGACATCGCGCTTTCGCTCAACTATTCCCAGCAGGGCACGACGGCGACCGCCATCACCCCCCCCACCTTCACGGTGGGGCTAACTCTCTCCCTGCCTATTTTCTACCAGCAGCAAGGGGAGATTCGTCGCGCCGAGGCCGATGTGCGTACGCAGCTGCTCTCCCAGGCCAAGACCCAAGCCCAGGTGGTGTCGGACGTTGAGACGGCGTTCGGCGGCTACCGGATTGCGCTGGAGCGCGAGCAACGCATGGAGGGCCCGACGGGAATGGTGGCCAGGGCTCGGCGCGCGAGGGACCTGGTGGAAATTCAGTACCAAAAGGGGGCCGCTTCGCTGTTGGATTTGCTCGACGCACAGCGGACATTTCGAGCCATCGCCTTCGAGGGTCAGTCCAACCTCGCCGACTACTGGACGGCGGTTTTCCGCGTGGAACAAGCCGTTGGAAGGACGTTGCAATGACGCGTCGTGGTTGGGCAGTTCTGGCCGTTTCGCTTCTCGGCCTCGCCGCCGCTTGTCGGCGCTCGTCGGCAGAGCCCCCGGCCCTTCAGCCGCCAGCGAACGAGGTATGGCTTCCGCCGGAGCAGGCGGCGTCGCTCCGCTCTGCAGTCGTCCGTACCGAGGACGTACAGGATTCGCTGCGGGTCGGCGGGAAAGTCACCTTCGACGACTTGCGCGTCAGCCACGTTTTCTCGCCGGTGACGGGCCGCGTGATGAAGGTGCTGGTTGGCCCCGGGGACCGGGTCAAGAAAGGGACGCCGCTGGCCGTCATCTCCTCGCCCGACATCGGCTCTGCCTGGTCGGACGTCGTCAAGGCCCGCGCGGCCCTGGATGCCAGTCAGCGGGAGTTTCAGCGGCAGAGGGAATTGTACGACGCGCATGCCGGCCCGCTCCGGGACCTCGAGGCAGCCGAGAGCACGTACAAGCAGGCCAAGGCCGAGCTGGAACGCGCCGAAGCCAAGGCCCGGCTGTTGCACACCGGCGGCGAGCTCGGCGCGGAGGACTTCATTCTTCGGGCTCCCATTGATGGCGAAGTGGTGTCGCGCTCAGTCAACCCTGGCGTGGAGCTCCAGGGCACGTTTGGCGGTGGCACGGCGGTGGAACTCTTCACCGTGGGCGAGCTGGACCAGGTCATCGTCCTCGGCGACCTGCACGAGCAGGATATGTCCACCGTGAAGGCCGGCGCGGACGTGGACGTCCGGGTGGTGAGCGCACCAGACACCCCGTTTCACGGCAAGGTGGACTGGGTGTCCACGGCGCTCGACCCCGCCACCCACACCGCGAAAATTCGCATTCGGGTGGCAAATCCGGACCGGGTGCTGAAGGCCGAGATGTATGCAACCGTCGCCATCCCCCTGACGCTTCCGCCCACGGTCGCGCTGCCGCGCAGCGCGCTGCTTCACCTCGGTGACCAAACGGTGGTTTTCGTGGCGCTTGGGGAATCGCCTGACAAACGACTGCGCTTCGAGCGGCGGCGTGTTCAGGTGAACGAGGACGTGACCGGCCCCCTTTACCCGGTGCTCTCGGGACTCAGCGCTGGCGAGACCGTGGTGGTCGAGGGTGCGCTGCTCCTTTCTGGCGTGACGTGAGCTCAAACCGATGATTCAAAAGCTGGTTGCCGCCGCGCTGCGGCAGTCGACCATCGTGGTGGTGCTTGCCTTGGCGCTGGTGGCCGGAGGGTTGCTCGCCTACGCACGGCTCGACGTCGAGGCTTACCCCAATCCCGTCGCACCGATGGTGGAAGTCATCACCCAGCCCCTCGGACTCAGCGCCGAGGAGGTCGAGCGCTACGTCACCATCCCGCTCGAGGTGGGGCTGAGCGGCATTGTGGACCTCGACCACATTCGTTCGCAGTCGCTCTTCGGGCTCTCGGACGTCAAGGTGTATTTCAACTGGACGCCGGACTACTACACCGCCCAACAACGGGTGCTGAATCGGCTGAGCTTCATCAGCCTGCCGAACAACCTCACGCCCCAATTGTCCCCCTGGAACGCCATCGGCGAGTTGTACTGCTACCAGCTGACCGGCCCCGGCTACTCACTCGAAGAGCTCAAGACGGCTGAAGACTGGATTATGGAAAAGCAGTGGCGCCAGGTCCCGGGCGTCATTGACGTGGTCAGTTTCGGTGGCCTGACGCGGCAGTACCAGGTGGAGCTCGACCCGTTCCGTCTCAAAGGAGAGGGCGTGACCTTGACTCAGGTCATCAACGCCATCGGGAACGCCAATCAGAACGTGGGTGGCGGGACACTCAACGTTGGGCCCCAAGCGTTCAACGTGCGTGGAGTCGGCCTCATCCACAGCTTGCGCGACATCGCGGACATCACCGTTGCTGAGAAGAATGGCACCGCGGTGCGGGTGGGAGACCTCGCTCAGGTGCACACCGGCGCAGCGCCGCGCCTGGGCATTGTCGGCCGAGACGACCAGCCGGACATCGTCCAAGGCACGGTGCTCATGCGCTACGGCGGTGAGTCGCTCAGCACGCTGAAAGGGATTCACGACCGCGTCGAACGGATTCGGAAACTCCACCTGCTGCCGCCGGGAATGGAGATTGTCACCTACTACGACCGCACCAAGCTGGTGAGCATCACCACTCACACCGTGCTCGAAAACCTGCTGGTGGGAATGGTGCTGGTGAGTCTCGTCCTATGGGCCTTCCTCGGGCACGTGAAGGCCGCGCTGGTGACAGCCATCAACATCCCGCTGGCGCTGTTGGTGGCCTTCATCGGGATGGTGGCGACGGGAACGCCGGCCAACCTCATTTCCCTGGGAGCGGTGGACTTCGGAATCGTTGTCGACTCGACCGTCATCATGGTCGAGAACATTTTCCGGCGCCTCTCCCGACCAATTGAGGGGGTCGACCGCGCCGGCAACATCGCGGCCGCAGCGGGTGAAATCAGCACGCCGCTCTTCTTCTCGACGCTCATCATCGCGACGGCCTTCGTCCCGCTCTTCACACTCAATGGAGTGGCCGGGGTCATTTTCGCGCCGATGGCCCACACCTACGCCTTCGCCATTGGCGGAGCCCTGTGCTTGGCACTGACGCTCACGCCGGTGCTGGCAAACCGGTTTCTCACCGTCACACCGGCGCCCCATTTGAGCGAGGAAGAGGCCCATTCCAACTGGCTGATGCGGTTTTTCGACCGGGTCTATGGCCCGCTTTTCGCCTTCGCCATTCGCCGGAAGGGCTGGGCGGTGGTGCTGGCTGTGGCCCCGGTGGCGCTGGCGGCAGCGCTCAGTCCCATTCTCGGGCGCGAGTTCATGCCCAAGCTCGAAGAGGGCAACTTCTGGATAAGAGCGTCTCTGCCGGTCTCCGTTTCTCTCGACGAGTCCTCGCGCGCGGTCGGAAAAATTC